>CAMORS010000009.1 GCA_946624005.1 uncultured Prevotella sp.
GAAGAACAAGGATGACTCACTCGGGCTGTTCCTGAGCGACGATACATCTTCCTCGTCATTCGCATCCTCACCATTCCGGGCGTCTGCGCTTCTGACGATGACCGTGCCGTTTTCGTTTGGCGGCACACAGCCGTTCCAATAGCCTGGACGATTAAACGGATAGTCGTAGTGATTCATGTCTTTATTACTATTTATTGCAAAGATTGCATTATCGTCTGATAGATACGCCTCTTGTCAGATATACAAGCGGTTGCAAAGATAGACAGTTTTTCCGATAGCGCCAAACTTTTCGGCAAGTATTTTTCGGTGTGGTTATATTGTTAATTTTGTGTTAAAGCCCTTTATAAATGGGCTGTTTGAAACATTTCAGGCCTACTTCCAACTGCTGAAATGTAACCATCTTGTTAGGCCATATCATGCCGCTGAAGCTCTTTCAGTCGATGGCGGTAGGCCTTGATGGAGGATGGCGACACGCAGAAGATCTCTTCCATCTCCTTGGGTGTCTTGCCTAATTCTGTGAGAATGAGAAAACTCTGAAGGCGCAGGGGAAGGTCGTGGTAGGGTTTTGAGATTCGTGCGTAGTCGGTGTGGTGTGCCACCATGTAATAGTTGACGAAATCCTGCTCGTCTTGTTTTGTCAGTCGGACGGCCTTTTGCCCGTCGCACATGGTGTCGAAGATGTTCTTCCCGTTCAGCAAAGCCCGCTCCGCATACAATGACACTTTGGTCATATACTGCTCCATTTCTTGTTTCTCCCTCGTCGCAGCCTTCATCTTTTCGGCTGTTTCTTCCAATTTGCTTTCGAGTTGGCCGACCTTACTCTGATAACGGCTGCGTTCATGCTGCATCTGGTCTATCTCTCTTCTGTAGAGAGACATCTCTTTCTCGTAGCCGCGCCTGAGCATTTCCAGATGGCTTATCTTGTTCGACACATCAGCCAGCTTTCTCATCTCTGTGTTAGTGACATGGCGCAGCCTCTGCTTGTAAGCTGTCACAATGGCCAACATCATCATGAATGCGAATAAGATGGTCAAGGCCAGGACAGCCATCTGCCGGCTTTGCCTTTGCGCATGGCTTTCCTCGTCAAAATGCCTTTGGGTATCCATGATTCTGACGCTTTCTGTCGTATGGCCTTGGTTGTCGAGCAATCCATTGGCTTTGTTGAGGTATTGAGCCTCCTGTCGGAAGTCGCTTCTTTGATGGTACAGTTGTGCCAGGGCAAGGTATGCCTTGACATCATATTCGTCATCATGGAAGGTGAACGCCGTTTCCCAGTTTGTCCTCGCCCTGGCTGTGTCCCCGTTCATCTCATGTATTTTTCCCATCATCATGTAGTGGCTGACGAGTGGTTTGATCTGCATGGCCCTCTTGAGCTTGGCCTGGGCTTTTGCGTATTGTCCGGAGGTCATGTGGCAATAGGCCATGTTGCCCAGAATGGAAGCCACGATGGAATCGTTCCGGCCCTTCACTATGGGGTCCATCTTATTATAAATGGCTCGCATCGAATCGGCATAACCCAGTTTGCCGTAGAGAACGGCCTGGTGGTCGAGCGACCGCATGATGCACAGTGTGTCGTGCAGACGACAGGAACTTTCCACAAATTTCTTAGCGTATCGTAATGCTAACTGATAGAGACGGGCATCACTGTTGACCATCTCCAAGTTCTCATAGATCTTGTTCCTGAGCAGCTCGTCGTCCGAACGCTCTGCCTGCTGTTCTGCCTGCTTGAGCAGGAGGGTGGCTTCTTCTTTCTTGCCAAGTTCGTAGAGGACGACGGCCTTGTAATAGAGGGAGGCCCCCCTCTTATCCCCCCCAAGGGGGGAAGAATTGCTCCCCCATCCCCTCTTATCCCCCCCAAGGGGGGAAGAATTGCTCCCCCATCCCCTCTTATCCCCCCGAAGGTGGGAAGAGTAGTATGCGATGCTGCGGTTGATGAACGTGGTGTCTACAGGCTGGTAGAGCTTATAGCGGGCGGCAGTGAGGAGCAGGCCATAATGGGCCTGGTCTTCTTCGTCCAAGGCGTTGTAGTCGACGTCTTGCAGAAGGTGCAAGACAGAGTCGGGATGCTGCTCGATGAGGCTGTCAGCGACCTCTCCCTGTCTCCCCCAAGGGGAGGGATTGTGGCAGGCTGCCAGCATGAGCAGCAGGAGGAGGATGCAGGGCGTCAGCAGACGGGTGGCTATGTTGTTTGTCATGACAACAGACGATTTAGACCGCAAAGATAATGCTTTTCAGCGAATCGCACAACTTTTTCACCTCTTTTTTCGCCTTCTAACCGAGGAACACAGATAAAAAGGCAGGATGCGACACGGCGCGTCCCTACATCGTGGAAATACAATGGGTGTGCCAGAAAGCCAAGCGTCATTACGGTCTGGCTGGTTCTGGCACACCCACAAGTGTTTTGTAAAGGTATGGGGAAGCGGATTACTTCAGCTTCTCATACTTGTACTTCGATGTGCAGCCGAGCTGCTCCTCGATGCGGATAAGCTGGTTGTACTTGGCCATACGGTCGGTACGCGAGAGCGAACCCGTCTTGATCTGGCCGCTGTTGGTAGCCACGGCGATGTCGGCGATGGTGGTGTCCTCCGTCTCGCCCGAGCGGTGCGAGGTGACGGTGGTGTAGCCGTGACGGTGAGCCATCTCGATGGCATCGAGCGTCTCGGTGAGCGAACCAATCTGGTTCACCTTGATGAGGATAGAGTTGCCGGCACCCATCTTGATGCCCTTCTCGAGGAACTTCACGTTGGTGACGAAGAGGTCGTCGCCCACGAGCTGGCACTTGTTGCCTACGCGCTCGGTCAGCTTCACCCAGTTATCCCAGTCGTTCTCGTCGAGTCCGTCCTCGATAGAGTAGATGGGATATTTGTTGATGAGCTCTTCGAGGTAGTCGATCTGCTCTTCGGCCGAGAGCTTCTTGCCGTTGGGATCCTTCTTCTTGCCGTTCTTCAGCTGGCGATAGTCGTAGAACCACTTGCCATCCTCGCACACTGCAAACTCCGAAGCGGCGCAGTCCATGGCGATGCGGATGTCCTTACCCGGCTCGTAGCCGGCAGCCTTGATGGCCTCGACGATGGTGTCGAGAGCATCCTCTGTGCCGTTGAAGGCAGGAGCGAAGCCACCCTCGTCGCCCACAGCCGTCGACAGGCCACGAGCCTTGAGCAGCTTGGCCAGGTTGTGGAACACCTCGGCGCCCATGCGTACAGCCTCGCGGATGCTGGTAGCACCGACCGGACCGATCATGAACTCCTGGAAGGCGATGGGAGCGTCAGAGTGGGCACCACCGTTGACGATGTTCATCATCGGCAGCGGCATGGTGTACGAGTTGCAACCGCCGATATAGCGGTAGAGCGGCATGCAGAGAGCGTTGGCAGCGGCCTTGGCGGCAGCGAGCGATACGCCGAGCACAGCGTTGGCACCGAGCTTCGACTTGGTGGGTGTGCCGTCGAGCTCAATCATCTTCATATCCAGTGCACGCTGGTCGAAGACGCAGTCGCCTTTGAGAGCCGGAGCAATGATGGTGTTGACATTCTCAACAGCCTTCAGCACACCCTTGCCCAGATAGCGACCTTTGTCGCCGTCGCGAAGCTCGAGGGCTTCGTTCTCACCTGTCGATGCGCCAGAGGGCACAGCGGCGCGACCCATCACGCCGTTTTCCAAGGTTACTTCTACTTCCACTGTGGGGTTTCCTCTTGAGTCGAGGATTTCTCTTGCATGAATCTTTTCAATCTTCATTTTCTTTTACCTTAATGTTATGTGTGATACCTATATTTAAATACTTGGATGCAAAGTTACTGCTTTTTATTCACTTAGCGCCTGCCCTCATTGATTATTTGATGAGGTTTAATGATTTTTAATAATATTAAGATTCCTTTCCCTTAGAGTTTCTCGCCGAAGCATAGGTCGCCGGCATCGCCGAAGCCCGGCACGATATACTTGTGTTCGTTCATGCCTGGGTCGATGGCGGCACACCAGATGGTGGCACGGTCGTCGGGTAAAGCCTGTCGGACGATGTCGATGCCTTCGGGGGTGGCAATGACGCAGGCAATGTGGGTATGCTTCGGGTTGCCTGTCTTGACCAAGGCTTCATAGCCAGCAGCCATCGAGCCTCCTGTGGCGAGCATGGGGTCGGCGATGATGAGCGTCTTGCCCTCCACACTTGGTGCCGCCATATACTCGGTATGCACGCCCACCTCGGTATGCTCGCGGTTGGTGTACATGCGATAGGCCGATACGAAGGCGTTGTCGGCATGGTCGAAGACGTGGAGGAAGCCCTCGTGGAAGGGCAGTCCGGCCCGTAGGATGGTGGCCACGACGATGTCGTCCTGCGGCAGGGCGATGTCGATTGTGCCCAAGGGAGTGGTTATGTTCTGGTCGTTGTAGGTGAGGGTTTTTGAAATCTCGAAGGCCATATACTCGCCGATGCGGCGGATGTTGTTGCGGAAGAGCAGTCGGTTGCGCTGGTAGTCGATGTCGCGCAGCTCGGCCATAAAGCGGTTCATGATGGAGGGTTGCTCCGTGAGGTTGATGATTTGCATATCTGTTTTAAGCTGAAAGTATGTAGTCAGGTGTTCATCTGCAGCAGTTCGTCGATGTATTCGCGGCTGTTGGAGAGTCGCGGTATCTTGTGCTGTCCGCCGAGCTTTCCTTTCGCCTTGAGCCAGTCGTTGAAAAGGTTGGGCCTGGCCTTGACAATCTGCAGGTGCTGCAGGGTGATGTTCTTGTAGCGCTTGGCCTCGTAGTCGCTGTTGATTTCCTGCAGCTTGTGGTCGAGGATGTCCTCGAAGGCCTTGAGGTTGTCAGGTTCGCGTGCGAACTCGATGAGCCACTGGTGGCGGCACTTCGCATGGTCGTCCATGAATACGGGTGCTGCGGTGTATTCGAGCACCTCGGCATTGGTCTGCTGGCATGCGTAGGCCAGTCCCTTCTCGGCGTTGTCGACGATGAGTTCTTCGCCGAAGGCATTGATGAAGTGCTTCGTCCGTCCGGAGATGATGAATTTGTAGGGATTGGTCTGTGTGAACTTCACGGTGTCGCCGATGATATAGCGCCACAGTCCGCACGAGGTAGAGATGACCATCGCGTAGTTTTTGCCCGTCTCTACGGCCCACAGCGGGAGTACGGTGGGGTTGTCGCTGCCGAACTCGTCCATGGGTATGAATTCGTAGAACACGCCGTAGTCGAGCATGAGGAGCATGGCGTTGTCGGCGGGGTCGTCCTGCAGGCCGAAGAATCCCTCGCTGGCGTTGTAGGTCTCCATATAGTTCATGTCGGCCTTGGGGATGATTTCCTCGTATTGCTGGCGATACGGCCCGAAGGCCACTCCGCCGTGGAAGAACACCTCGATGTTGGGCCACACGTCGCTGATGTAGCGTTTTCCCGAGAGCTCGAGCACGCGTGTCAGCACGGAGAGCATCCAGGAGGGCACGCCGCTGATGTTGGTGACGTTCTTCGAGAGTGTCTCGCGGGCAATGCGGTCGCGCTTCTGTTCGAAGTCGCTGAGCAGGGCGGTCTCCTTTTTCGGCACGCGCACGAGGTTGACCAGCGGGTTGATGTTCTCGATGAGAATGGCGCTGAGGTCGCCGACGAGCGAGTGGCTGACGTTGTAGTTGGGCGCATGGCTTCCGCCGAGGATGAGTGCCTTTCCGTCGAAGAGTCGGCTGTCGGGGTGGTTTCGCAGGTAGAGCGCCACGGAGTCGGTACCGCCGGCATAGTGGATATGTCGCAGTCCGTCGGCGGTGACGGGTATGAACTTGCTCTTGTCGTTGGTTGTGCCGGACGACTTGGCATACCATTTTACCTTTCCTGGCCACAAGATGTCGCTCTCGCCGTGTCGCATGCGGTCGATCGATTCCTTCAGCTCTTCGTAGGTGTTGAGTGGAACCTGCCGTGCGAAGCTGTCGTAGTCGCGTATGGCTGCGAAGCCGTGAGCGTGACCATATTCGGTGTCGCGCGCCTTTCGGAGGAGATAGTCGAGAATCTCCCTCTGCATTTCTGCTCCTTCTGTATTGTGTCTGTCGAGCTCTTTCTGTCGCGGCAGAAAGACATTTCTCAGGATTCCTGTTAGGCTCATGATTACAATCTGTGCATTAAAAATGCCCGTTGTGGGCTTGCTCTTTGAGTGTGCAAAGGTAGCTATTTATTTACGATTTACAAATACGCGATTTACCATTTGGGGGATGTTAACTTTTTTTCAGTCAATATTTAACACTATTTATAGGCTCTGTTTGAATATTTTTATGTACATTTGCAAAAATTATATTCATTGACAACCACTTAATAATTAAAACATTATGGCATTATTGATTTTAGGCATCCTTGTCCTGCTCATCATCGCATTGGTGATAGCAGTGGCCGTTTATGTCTTCAAGACGCAGCGCCAGCTGGTGAATACCGACGAGCTCTGCAAGAATGCACTGGGCCAGATAGACGTCCAGCTGAACACCCGTTACGACATGCTCATCACGCTGGCCAAAAAGCTGAAACAGTTTAACGAGGTGGAGGCCAACTCGATGATCAAGACCATTGAGGCTCGCCGCCCCACGGGCAACATCACTTCGGCCACCGAGGCCCAGCAGCAGCAAGACTTCCTGGGGCAGATGATGAGCCATCTGAGCGTGGTGGTGGAGAGATATCCTGAGTTCCACTTCGACGAGATTGCCCTGCAAGACCGTAAGGACACGAAGGAATATGAAGAGAACGTGCGCTTGGCCCGCATGGTGTACAACGACACCGCCACGAAGCTCAACCGCATGATACGCCAGTGGCCCAGCTCGTTTGTGGCTTCGATGCTCGGTTTCAAGGACCGCGACTACTTCACCGTCGACCGGGCCGAGAAGCGCGATGTGCCCATTGACCAGCTGTAATCCCTCGGGGCAGATTTCGGGAAATCGGGAAAAATCGGAATCCCGGAATATCGGAATCCCGGAATACCGGAATACCGAATTATCGAAACATCGAATTATCGAAACATCGACAAAACATGACACCATGAACTACGGAAATGTTTTTCGCAGCCTTGCCTTTGTAGCCCTGCTGTCGGCAGCCCTCCCCGCTTGTGCCGATAGCAGTCTGGACACGCTCTTCATCATGTGCCGCCTGCAGGACAACGGCGATGCGCATATCACGGAGAAGCGCGTGATGTATATCGACGAAGAAGGTTCGGAGCTGTATATCCCCATCGGCGACCTCGACGGATCGGAGATTAAGGACCTGAAGGTGTTCGACGAAGACGGAGAGGATTTCTACCAGAACATCGGCCGGTGGAACAGCGATGCCACGCGTCAGGAGAAGACACGCAAGTGCGGCATCATCGACAAGGGCGACGGCAGCTGCGAGATATGCTGGGGCATCGGCCATACCGGCCCCCACGTCTACTACACGCAGTATACCATCACAAACCTGGTGCGTGGCTACAGCGACTACGACGGCATGAACCACATGTTTGTCAATCCAGGCATCTATCCCGCTCCTGACAACGTGCTCGTCAGCATTAGCCACGAGAAGTTCGCCCTCGAGGAAGACAATGTGCGCGGATGGGCTTTCGGCTTCAAGGGCAACGTAGAGGTAAGGAACGACCGCGTGGTCGTGGAGAGCGACGGCCCCTTCGACGACGATAACTACTGTGTGGTGCTCTGCCGCTTCGAACAGGAGATGATGCACCCCGCATTGATCACCGACGACTCGTTCGATACGCTCAAGGAGAAAGCCTTCGAGGGCAGTGACTACGGTGTTGAGGAGAAGTCGTTCGGCGATAAAGTGGGTGAAATTCTTGCATTGATCTTCACGGCCTTGGGTGGATTGCTGGGCCTCGGTGGCATGGTATTCGGGGCGAAGAGTTTTATCTCTGGCTGTCGAAAGGAGAAGAAGCTCAGGAATGAACTCACGCAAGACCTCACCTGGTGGCGCAAGCCCGTCTACGGACTGCAGAAGTCGAACGGCATTCTCTGCGGACTGTCGTTCCTTTCGGGCCTCAACACGAAGAACCTGCTCAGTGCCTACGTGCTGAAGATGCTCTACATGGGTTGGCTCAAGGTGGTCGACGAACGGCTGAACGCCACGCTGGCCGGCTCGCCTGATAAGGACAAGAAGATGTTTCTGGCCATCGGCGAAAGAGAGGATGTAGGGGCGCAACGTGTCGCCTCGGAAGGAGGCAGGGGCCAGCTGCTCGACAACGACGGCATCTTGTTGGGGCAGCTGTACAACATCTTCCAGCAAGCAGCCGGCGACGACCGCGTGCTGCAACCCAAGGAACTGACGACGTTTATGGACGACCACAAGGCGGAGCTTGTCAGCTTTGTGGAGAGACTGCGCAAAACGACGGTTTCGTCGGATGTCAAGCAGAGCGATAAGGAAGGCATCCGCCAGCTCTTAGGCTTCAAGAAGTTCCTCGAAGAGTTCACCCTTAGCAACGAGCACCATGCCTACGAGGTGAACCTGTGGAAAGACTACCTCATCTATGCTACCCTCTTCGGCTGTGGCGAACAGGTCAGGAAGGACATGAAGCAGATCAACCCCGAGTTCTTCCGCATGGACAACATTACCCGACAGTTGGAGCAGTCGTCCGACATGCTGCCGCTCTTCACGACGGCTGTCGCCTCGGGAACCAACCGTGTGGCCAACTACATTGATCGGCAAAAGGCAGAGAAGCAGCAGGCTCACCGCTCGTCGGGCTTCGGCGGATTCTCGTCGCTCGGAGGAGGTGGCGGCCACACCGGCGGCGGACACGGAGGAGGCATCCGATGAGAATGAAGAATTTTTTGGAATGAAGAATGAAGAATGAAGAATTCTTGGAATGAAGAATGAAAAAGTAACTCCTTAGCCCCCTACGTTGACCCTACGTTCGGGCGTATTTGACGCTCGACCTAAACTAAAATCGTAAATCGTAAATTTGTAAATCGTAAATAAAGAATAATCTTGCTTTATATTCCCTTCCTCCAACCCCTTGTCGACTGGCTGACAAACATCGTCGTTCGTTTCGCCCAGTGGCTCAACGGCATCGAGCTGCCCTTCGGTCTCGATCCGATATGGATGTTCAGCGGTCTGTTGGTCTTCGGTGGTTTCGTCTTCCCCTTCATCGTCGCCCTTTTCTATATGTCGTGGAAAGAACAGCAGCGGGCCTCGCTGCTCACCGAGATGGAACGCGACTTAGGATGGGAGCGCAAGCCTGTGTGCGGACTGCGGCAGACAAGTGTCATCCTGCGCTCGCTGAATGCCGAAGGGAGTGGCCATCTGAAGAACCTCATCAATGCCTACCTGCTGCGCATGGTCTACGACGGACGGCTGCAACCCGTCATGAATACCACCCAGGAGGGGCATGTGCAGGCCTTGTCTATCGGGAAGCGGAAGCAGGACTCGCTCCCACTGCATCCCGACGATGCCGAAACGGAGCAAATCTTCTTCCAGATGCTGAAGGAGGCTGCCGGCAGCGACAATGTGTTCCAGCCCCAAGAGCTGACCGACTATATGAAGACGCACAAGAGAGAGATGAAGATGTTCGTGGCTCGTTTCCGCGAAAAGATGGACAAGGCGCAGCTGCAAGTCCGTCGCGAGGAAGTGCGCAAAGTGTTGGCGTTCAGGAAATTCCTCAAGGAGTTCACTATTAGTAACGAACGTCGGGCCTACGAGGTGCAGCTCTGGCGCGACTATCTGGTCTATGCCACACTGTTCGGTTTCGGTGAGCAGGTACGTGCCGACATGCACGAGATGAATCCCGACTTCTTCCAGCTCGACAGCCGCGTGGCCAATATCAACCTTGCATACGAAATGTCCGCCTTTGAGAGCGACTTGTCGAGCTATGCGCTCGAAGTGCAGACATTCGACCCGCTCAGCTGGCTTGTAGAAAAGGTAGGGCAACTTTTCAGGAAGTAGTTTTTTAACCTATTTTGTGTTGATTCGTCGAAGAAAGCGTATGAATCGTTTTATATTGATGTGCCTGCTCGTGTTGAGCAGCGCGATAGCCTTTGCGCAAGGCAGTGTGAGAGGTCATGATGAAGGAAAGAGGAATGGATTATTCCATGGCTAACTTCAAGTTGCTGATGACCAATACGTTCCTGACAAAACGAATTTTTCAGGCAAGCCGATACCGACCGAACCAAACTTTAATTAATCACATTTTCAAAGAACTCTTTGGCTGCGCGGCATAGCCGTTAGGCCGTATATTGAAATTTTAACGAACTATTGAGAATAAAAAATATTATGACAATTGTTTCTGCATATTTATTTGTTTTATTTACAACAATGCAACAAATTGCAACGAATTGTTGCATTTTTCTTAGAAATTGTTTGGTAGTTAATTATATTTACATTACTTTTGCATCGATATACATATACATGAGTGAAACATCATTCTATTTATTCATTTAATATCAAAAGCTTATGAAAAGCAAAATTATCATTACAATGATGCTCTTGCTGTCCGCAGTAGGATGGGCGAGAGCGCAAGAAGAGCTGACCGTGTACGACAACGCGGGCACCAGCAACAAGATACCGGCGTACATCTTCTATTGGGACAAATTTACCAGAAGTCAGACGGTCATGCCGGCAGCTGACTTGGCGGACATGGCCGGTGCCACCATCACAGCCATGACGTTCTACACCACCACCGACAACATCCCGTACACATCGGTATCTACAGCCGATGTCTACCTGATGGAAGTGGACTACACAGAAATCAGCGCCTTCGAACCGAAGGTCAACGGCACCATCGTGTACCAGGGACCGGTGGACATCGTGAGCGACGGTAGCGGTGGAAAACTCACCATCGAGTTCTCCACGCCGTTCTATTACGGCGGCGGCAACCTTCTAATAGGTATAGAGAACACCACCGCCGCCGGATACAAGAATATCGGCTTCTATGGAGAAAGTGGAAGCACCGGAGCCTCCATCTCGGGCTATAACAGCAGCCTGGATGCCGTCACTCCTTCACAGCAGAACTTCCTGCCCAAGACAACATTCACCTACATTCCGGGTGGCGAGGCTCCTGCTGTTGCGAAACCCAAGAACCTCACCGTCAACTACACCGGCGGCACTACCGCCGAGGTGAGCTGGACAAGCGACGCTGAAGCATTCGACATCGACGTGAACGGTACTGTGACTGAGAATGTCAGCAGCCCCTACACGCTCACTGACCTCTATCTGGGTACAACTTACACGATTAAGGTTCGCGCCAAGAGCGGCAGCGACATGAGCGACTGGACGAATCCCGTCAGCTTCACAACCGACCTCTGCTTAGAGGAAGACCAGTGCCTCATTACCTTCGAGCTCACCGACTCTTACGGAGACAGCTGGAATGGCAATGCCATCAAGGTGGTGGATGTGGAAACTGGCAATGTGCTGGGACAATTCACCAACGAGAATCTTGACGGAACAAATGGTGAGGAGACAAACACATACACCCTCTCCGTCTGCAATGGCAGGAATATCGAGTTCCAGTGGGTGAAAGGCAGCTTTCCTCAAGAGGCTTCATGGGTTATCAAGGACGTCAACGATGATGTCATCACAGAAGGAACAGGAAACACCTCGATGAGTACAGGCGACGTGCTGGCCACTTACCTCGTAGACTGCACTCCTCCCACATGCGCCAAGCCTAAGGATTTGGCCGTGAACTATGAGGGCGGCATCGAGGCAACAGTGAACTGCACCAGCGATGCCGAGAGCTTCGACGTTAGCTTGGAGGACATCAACGTTTGGGAGAATGTAACCATGCCATTCACTATCCCAGTAGAACTTGACCTGGCTACGACTTACAATGTGAAGGTGCGCGCCAACTGCAGCGCAACTGAACACAGCGACTGGACCAACCCCGTCAGCTTCACCACCGACAAATGCATGCCTGAAGACATGATTGCAGTCAACTACACGCTGAGTGACAGCTACGGTGACGGATGGAGCAACAACAACATCCTTGTAGTGGATGAGAATTGTAATATAGTAGAAGTGCTGACCATCGAAAATGGCAGTTCAGCAACGGGCACCGTCAAGGTTTGCGGCTCTATTGCCCAGTTTATGTGGTATCCGGGCAGCTATCCTGATGAGACCTCATGGTCGTTCACCGATGCTGAAGGAAACGTGCTCTTCGAAGGCACTGGTAATTCTTCCATGCAAGCCTACGATTTGCTCTATAGCATCGATCTCAATCCTTATAGCATGCCTACTGACATCACAGTTTCTGAAGTTGGCCCACATACCGCAACGGTGGCTTGGACAGAAACCGGCACTGCCACTGCTTGGCAGATTGGCTTCTATAACGATGAAGGCGAAATCGACAACATTGTCGATGCCGACAGCAATCCTTTCACAATCACAGGTCTTGATCCTGAGACGGACTATTATGTAGTTGTGCGTGCCGCCGGTCCTAACGGAGAAAGCAACTGGCCCTGCTTGGGTGCTGATTTCACCACCGACATTGCTACTCCTGCTCCCACCGACTTAAGCGCAACTCCGCTTGTTACTACAGCCGAAGTGAGCTGGAACGGCTTTGCCGAGAGCTATGAACTGGAGTATGCCGAAGGTATTTATGGTATTGGTGGCTGGCTGCAATATGATGATGACACTTTCGCCACTGGAATAGGTGGCAGCACTGCAACAGAGTGGACTTGGGGCGTGATGTATCCCGGCAGTATGGTAACAAGTAATCAGCTGACCAAAGTGTCAATTTATGAAAACAATGCAAATACAGAAGACATCACTATTAACATCTACTCTGGCGGTGACACTGCTCCTGGCGATTTGCTTTACACACAAACAGTGACTCCCGAGGCAGCTGATGCTTTCCATGAGATTACGTTAGATTCTCCTGTTGAGATTCCTCAAGGACAGAACTTGTGGATTACATTGACAGAGCAAGGCACCTATGTTTTGTCAGCTTGCACTTCTGACGAAGCAAACAACAACTGGGTTAATAACGGAGGCACATGGGCTCACCTTAGCGATTTGGCTTCTTCGCTGGCTGATTATGGATGGATGATTCGTGCAGAAATGGCCAGCGGCAATGATCCTTCAACAGCCACCTGGATAGCTGTGGAGAATCCCAGCAGTCCTTGCACGCTGGAAGGCCTGAACCCAGAGACAACTTACACATTTAGAGTGAGAGGTGACTTTGGTGATGAAGGTATGAGCGATTGGGCAATGAGTACCTTCACAACAAATGCCGGCACCGAAGATCCTATCGATCTGGCTGCCGAGACGACTTCTACCACAGCCACGCTGAGCTGGACGGGCTATCAGGAGAGCTATAATGTGCAGTACAGACAAGCATCGGAAGTTGACCCAGACACGCCTGCCACCATTATCCTGGAAGCAGACGACGTATGGGAGGATGGCTCAGGCTATCAGATGCTGCTTGATGCCGATGCCAATACATCCGGCGTGCTGTGGGATTCAAGCCACTATATCTATGTGGATGGTGAACAATACTCTGGTGGAGATCTGCCGTCATCATATTATGATGAGTTCGAATACATAATACCTACAAATGCAGCAGACGGAAGTTTGGAAGCTCCTAACTCTGTGGTTACCGGTAGCGTAACAATTACTATCCCTGCTGGCACCTATGACTTTATCATTCTCAACCCAACTCCTGGCGACCGATTCTGGGTTGCTGCAGCCGCTGGTGATGTGGATACTGCCAATGATGACTTCGTGTTTGAGGCAGGCAAGACTTATCACTTTACTATGCAGAAATTTGGCGATAATGATGGTGCTGCATTAGAAGTCACTTCACCTATGGGCGAATGGACTGTTGTGGAAAATGTCACCAATCCTTATGAATTGACGGGGCTCACTCCTGACACTTACTACGAATGGCAGGTGCAGGGCATCTTAGATGAAGGTACTACCAATTGGGTAAGCGGCGAAAGCTTCACCACATTGCCTCTGATTGAGCTGGCCAATGACGACTCCAAAAATGAAATGAAGAACAGTGATATCATTGCCAAGTACGATGGTGAGACTGTCGATGTGACCCTCGCAGGCCGTACGCTCTTCAAGGACGGTTCATGGAACACGCTGTGTCTGCCGTTCGACGTGACGCTGGAAGGCAGTCCGTTGGAAGGTTCCACAGCCAAGACGCTCACCGACGCAACGGTTGACGGCAATTCCGTAAACCTGACCTTCGGCGTTGCCGTTGAAAGTCTGGAAGCTGGCGTGCCGTACATCATCCTGTGGAATGAAGGCGAGAACATTGTTGACCCGACCTTCAAGAACGTCACCATAGCAAATGTCACGAATCCTTGTGAGTTCGCAAGCGGCGAAGTGAAGTTCATCGGTTACTACGATGCGTTCGACATCACCACGCCTGCCAACGACGACATCTATTACATGAAGGCCGACAATACGCTGGCTCACACGGGTAAGCCCCGCACGCTGAAAGCTTTCCGCGCCTACTTCCAGTTCGGTGAGAATGTGATGCAGAGTGCACGCACCTTCGTGCTCGACTTCGGCGACGGCAGCCAGGCCACCAGCATCAGCAGCCTGCCCGCCGACATGCTCGAGGGCGACTGGTACACCGTCAGCGGTATGAAGGTGGAAACCCTGAAGAAGGGCATCTATATCAGCAACGGTAAGAAGGTTGTGGTTAAATAAATGATTGTTGAGCTTGCCCACGCCCCAAACGTGGGCAGGCTCTCCAAAAGATTATAATTCTGTAAAAAACGTATGACTATGATCAAGAAAGAATATATTCAGCCGAACACCGATGTGTTCAACGTGGAGTTACAGCCGCTGATGGAACCCAGCATCACCAGTAACACGGATCCCCCCATCTCGGGAGCCCAGGATCCCGACGAGGGCGACGAGGACAACCGCGCACGCCGCAACTACGAGATATGGGACGACGAGGAGGAAGAGGACTACTAAGGCCCTCCGCTTGCCAACCTCCACAGTTTGGCAACCGACACGAAGCATCAAAATGCCGCTGCCCCGCATCACGGAGCAGCGGCATTGCTGTTGGCACGCTGAAAGTAAGTGGACGGTTTAAACCATTTCGTAGGCATCACGTCTATATATTCAGTATGAATAGATATCTATTGACATGCCTGCTCGCGATGAGCAGCATGATAGCCTTTGCGCAAGGTAGTGTGAGAGGTCATGTAGCGGACAAGAGTAACAGCGAGAGCCTGCAGTTTGTCAACGTCGCCGTCTATCAGCAGCGCGACACCACGAAGATTCTGAAGGGTGCCATTACTGATGAGGGTGGACATTTCGACATTGGTGGTCTCGCCGTCGGCAACTACCAGCTACAAGTGTCGTTCGTAGGCTACAAGACCATCACCCGAAAATTCAGCATCACCAAGCAGAAACCCAACGTCAACTACAACATGCTCTATCTCTCTGAGGATGCCACCATGCTCAAGGAGGTGACTGTGACGGGGCAGCGGTCTACCATGAAGCTTGAGGTAGACCGCAAGACCTTCGATGTGTCGGCCGATATCAGCAATGCCGGCGGCTCGGCCAGCGACGTGCTGGAAAACATCCCCAGCGTCGAGGTAGATCAGGACGGCAATGTCTCGCTGCGTGGCAACTCCAGCGTGGAGGTGTGGATCAACGGCAAGGCCAGCGGACTGACCACCGACAACCGCGCTGAGATACTGAAGCAATTGCCGGCAGAGAGCATCGAGCGCATCGAGGTGATTGACAACCCCTCGGCAAAGTTCTCGGCCGAAGGCTCGGCAGGCATCATCAACATCGTGCTGAAACGCGACCGCCGCGCTGGCTACTACGGATCGCTGCAGGCCGGAGCCAACAGCAACGGTGGTGCCAATACCAGTGCCAACATCAACTACTCGTCGGGTCTCCTGGATGCTTACGCCAATATCGGCTATCGCCACCGCCAGAACAACCAAGGCGGGAGCCTGAGCGAACAGCAGTATCTGCAGACCAATGAATATCAGACCTATGAGGGCGAGAACAGCGAGTACGGCAACAACCTTTTCACCCGTGCCGGTCTGACCTTCCACCTGACGAAGAAGGACGACCTCAGCGCCAGCGGCATGTTCATGCTCGGCGGGCATAAGAACTACGGCCATACACCTTATCATTACGGTATCATCGGACAGGGCGACACGCGCATCATGACACGCGACACCCGTTCAAACGGCGACATGCGCATGATGCACGGCGAACTGTCGTACCGCCACAACTTCACCGACCGCCACTTCCTTGACCTGACTCTGTCGACAGGCAGCTGGCACATGGATAATGACAACTACTATTACGATACTGACGAATATCTCACTACAGAAGCTGCCGACTGGAGCAAGACCGTGCAATACCTTCCCATGCACATCCGCAACCGCAACACCGAGGTGAAGCTCGACTACGAGAACCCTGTCAACGAACACTTCAAGATAGGGGCTGGCTACAACGGACGCTTCTCGCACGAGAACACACCGCAGGAGTCATGGTCGCAGACGACATCAAGCATCAGACCCTCCGCAAGCATCATGCCCTCCGACAATGGACAGATGACAGAAGACCGCGACTACTTCAACCGCTTCATCTACGACAACGATGTGCATGCCCTCTATACCACCATTACATGGAATAGTGGCAAGTTCGGACTGATGGGCGGACTGCGGGGCGAATACTGGCGCGTCAACACCGAGAGCTTCAGTTGGGAACAGGAGCACGATCCGTCGAAGCGTGAGGCTCCGTTTAAGAAAGACTATTTCGAACTCTTCCCCAGTATCTTCATGTCGTACCAGCTGACCGACAACGACCAGCTGCAACTCAACTGGACCCGACGTCTGCGCCGTCCGTGGGGTGGCGAGCTGAACAGCTTCAAGGATACCCGCGACGCCTCGATGGTGTCGTTCGGCAACCCGCTGCTCACACCAGAGTTCAGCAACTCTTATTCGCTCAACTACCTCAAGACCTTCGGCGACCATTCGTTCCTCCTCTCGGCCTACTACCGTCCGACGACCGACGTCATCCAGCGCATCCGTTGGCAGAGCAGCGAGGATGGTGTGATGTATATGACCGGCCGCAACGTGGCGAAGAGCCAGAGCTCCGGTTTGGAACTGACGCTGAAGAACCGCCTCTTCCGCATCCTCGACATCAACACCAACGCCAACTTCTATTATTATAAGCTCGACGGCTTCTCGTACGAAATCGACGGACAGACCGTCACGGGCGAGGCTGATGACAACTTCACGTGGAATGCCCGTTGCCAGGCATCGCTGATGCTGCCCTTCGACATCTCCGTACAGCTCACCGGCCACTATCGCGCACGCCAAGTCATCACACAAGGCTACCGCAAGGCCAACTACGGCATGGACCTCGGCATCAGGAAGAACTTCTTCGACAAGAAGCTCACCGTGTCATTGAATTGCCGCGACCTGCTCGACAGCCGCCACTGGGAGACGTTTACAGAGAGCGACACCTTCACCCGCCACCAGAAGAACTGGCGCGGCGGGCGGCGCTTCAACATCAACATCTCATGGAACTTCGGCAACATGAAGCAGAAGAAGCCCGTTTGGGAAGGTGGTCAAGAGGGGCAGGGCGGTCAGATAGACCAGAACGAACAGAACGACAACAGCAACTACCAACCACAAGAAGATTAGTAGGAGCGTTGCCAACTGCTTACAGCCTCATAAGAAGGTTAGTCGTTTGCTTCGTCAACACTCATATCATCCGCTGTCTGCTCCGTATCAAGAGCAACAGCGGTGTTTTTCTTTACCTTCTTCATGCCTTTAATCAAGATAAAAAGGGTGATGGCGCTCACCACCAGAATAATGAAAAGGGCTGGTTTGATGTCGAGAACCTTTTTTAGTGTTTCTCCTGTCAATCCTCCGAACATTGCAAAACTCAGGATGGTGACTATCAAAATAATGATTGATGCAGCGGTGACGATGAAGACTATGTTAAAGATACGCCAAAATCTGCCGCGGTGCAGCTCTTTGACTTTCCAGTTGTTGAGGATATCTACCGCATGCAGGATGCCCATCCCAAAGATAATGAGGATAGCAGACGGCAACAGGTATGACCTATTACTTGTACTCGTTAATGCTTGTCTTAAGATATCCGGCGAAAAAACGATGAGGACGACTATCATTAACCACAGCAGCATGCAGACGCAAATGCGCCACAGCGTCCCCCGGTAGCTATAGCCGAAGAGTTGCTTGTAGTTGAAGAACAACATCGTGGGCAAAAGGACGAATGTCTCGAACATTCCTTCATTCGTAGGGATGTCCAATATCTTCATGATGATGCCCGTGAGTGTCAGCAGAATCAAGAAATGGGTAGCGTTGAACACTTGGATGAAGAACTCCTGGGGCAGGGTGTGGCGGGTGTTGCGTGGCGAATCGCGGAAGACAACATGGGTGGGCAGCGCCATGACGATGAAGAAGAAGAGCATGCCCCATTCGTAGTGCTGCGACAGCCATAAGAACACGCGATAAAAGGGAGAGTCACTGTCTTCTTCGGTTAATCCCAGCATGCCATCAGCCGAGAACACATCCAGATGGAGCCATTGGTCGAGCAGATAGATGGCCAGTCCGACCAGGACAAGCATCTTCACGGGTGGAAAGCTCACCTGCCGCCGACCGTTGATATAGTCGCTCATGAAATAACCGGGACGACCCAAAAGCTGCAGCAGCGTGTAAGGCAACGAGCGCGACCCCATGCCCCAGACCTCGAGGATGCCCCGATGGATGCTCTTCCACGTGATGGGTCCTGCCGTCGCTTTCTGCCCGCAGGTGGGGCAGAAGTGGCCTTCGAACTTCAGGTCGCAGTTGTAGCAGTGGTGCTGTTCGTGGCTCTTTACGTAGTTGAAGGGGGCCAGCTGCCACTGGCGAAATTGTTGGTATCTCTTCTTGATATTCATCTTCTTGCTTCGGTTTTTTGCTTGCAAATGTACAAATTATTCTTGATAAAACTGAAATTCTTTTGCTTTTTCTTGTCTTTTCGCTCGCTTATTGGTACCTTTACATAAGGTACTTCCGCTCGGAAAAGCCCGAAAAAGCAATTTTTCTTTGCTTTTTCTTGTCTTTTCGCTCGCTTATTCGTACCTTTGACTGGTGTCGAAGGTACTTTCGCTCGAAAATGAAAAGAAAAACAAGTTTTTCCTTTGCATTTTGCTCGCTTATTCGTACCTTTGCAGCGAATGAACGAAGATTTTGATATTCGCAACCAGTCGCTCTCTTCTACGGAGAAGGAGTTTGAGAACGCACTGCGACCACTGAGATTCGACGATTTCAGCGGCCAGCAGAAGGTGGTGGACAACCTTGAGGTGTTCGTCGAGGCAGCAAAATACCGCGGCGAACCACTCGACCATACCTTGTTGCACGGCCCTCCGGGATTGGGTAAGACAACGCTTTCCAACATCATCGCCAACGAGCTGGGCGTGGGCTTCAAGATAACGAGCGGCCCCGTGCTTGACAAACCGGGCGACCTGGCAGGCATCCTCACTTCCTTGGAGACCAACGACGTGCTCTTCATCGACGAGATACACCGTCTGTCGCCCGTCGTCGAGGAGTATCTCTATTCGGCTATGGAGGACTACCGCATCGACATCATGATCGACAAGGGACCGTCGGCACGCTCCATACAGATAGACCTCAATCCCTTCACACTCGTAGGAGCCACCACCCGAAGCGGACTGCTCACGGCTCCGCTGCGCGCTCGTTTCGGCATCAACCTCCACCTGGAATACTACGAGCCCGAGACGCTTGCGAAAATCATCCGCCGCAGTGCCGCCATCCTACAGATTCCCATCAGCGACGAGGCCGCCATGGAGATAGCCCGTCGTTCGAGGGGTACGCCCCGTATCGCCAATGCCCTGCTGCGCCGTGTGCGCGACTTCGCACAGGTGAAGGGAACGGGACGCATCGACACCGACATCACCCGACTGTCGCTCACCGCGCTGAACATCGACCAGTATGGTCTCGACGAGATAGACAACAAGATTCTGCTCACCATCATCGACAAGTTCCGCGGCGGACCTGTCGGGCTGGGCACTATTGCCACAGCCATCGGTGAAGACTCCGGAACGCTGGAGGAAGTATACGAACCCTTCCTCATCATGGAGGGATTCATCAAGCGGACTCCACGCGGACGCATGGTGACCGAACTGGCCTACAAGCATTTCGGTCGCAACCCCTTCACGCTCAATCCTACACAACCCGACCTCTTCGGATGATAACTCACTAAAAATCCCGAAAATATGAAACAGAAACTCCACAGAACACTCATGGCGACAGCCATCGTGTTCGCCATCAGTACCACCGCCACCGCACAGAGCATCATCGACAAGGTGGCCAGTGCCGTGAACAACGTATCGTACACGGCCGACGAGATAGAATACTCGGTGAACCGCGCCGAAAGTGTTGTCAACCGCACCAAGAAGGCCAAAGATGCCGTAACAGGCAAGAAGGGCAAGAAACGTAAGAATGCCGACTACGAGGAAGAACCCGCTGCCTCGCAGAGTCAGGCACAGCCACAGCGCCCTGCCGCCAACCAGGAAATGCGCATCACGACCGATGCCTCCGGACAGAAGACGTGGCATTTCGGTTCGAAGGCTCCCGCAAAGGCAGTCTCCGAAACTCCCGCCCGTTCTGTCTCCAATGCTCCTGCTAGTTCTGTATCTAATGCTCCTGCACGTTCGGTGTCCAACAGCTCTGCTGTCAGAACAACCACGACGCAGAGCAGGCCTGTACAGAGCAGCAGCACAACCTCTGTATCGACCCAGCAGCAGAAGGACATGGAGCTCTACTACGACGGCCGGCGTATCGGCTATATCCGTCCTGACGGCGATATCTACATCAATGGCTCGCGCGTGGGTAATGCCCGTAGCAATGGTGATGTCTATGTCAACGGTCGGCGAAACGGTGAGCTACGCTCCAACGGCGATGTCTATCAGGACGGACGCCGCGTCGGTGAGGTCCGCAGCAACGGCGATGTCTATCAAGACGGACGCCGCGTGGGCGAGATACGCTCCAACGGCGACATCTATAAGGACGGGCGCCGCGTGGGCTACGTCACCAATATGCAGAAGCCGCAGTGGGCCGCCATCATCTACTTCTATGGCTTCTTCAATTTCTAAAAAGGAAATGGAATAGGTGTCGGATTCTCGTTGATTTCCGTTATTCTCGTTATTAACGTTATTATCGCAAATAAATATAATCATGTTGGCTCTCTTCACAGGCAGCTTCGACCCCTACACCATTGGCCACGACGACATCCTGCGTCGCGCATTGCCGCTGTTCGACCGGATTGTCATCGCCATCGGCGTGAACGAACGCAAGCAGTATATGCTCACGACCGACGAGCGTCGGCGTGCCATCGAACAACTTTACAAGGACGAGCCGAAGGTGAGCGTCACAACCTATAGCGACCTCACCGTCGACTTGGCTCAGCGCTTGGGCGCGCACTATATCATAAAAGGTGTGCGCTCCATGAAGGACTTCGAGTACGAACGCGAACAGGCAGACATCAACCGCCAGCTGTCTGGCATCGAAACGCTGCTGCTCTTCGCCTCGCCCGAACTCTCCAGCGTCAGCTCATCGATGGTGCGCGAGCTCGCCCACTTCGGCAAGGATGTCTCCGCCTTCCTCCCCCAAAAAATTACAATCCCCCAAAGTAATGTCTGAACTCCTGAAACTCCTGAACTCCTAAAAGAATGATTACCTACAACGCAGAGGGCATCGCAATGCCAAAGATTCGTCGCCGAGACACAACAGCCTGGATTCGCCAAGTGGCTGCCAGCTATGGCCGCCAAGTGGGTGATGTGGGCTACCTCTTCGTCAACGACGAACGTATCCTCGAAGTGAACAACGAATATCTTGGACACGACTATTACACCGACATCATCACCTTCGACTACGACGAAGGTGACACCATCCATGGTGACATTGTCATCTCGTTAGACACGGTGCGCTCGAATGCCGAGAAGTATGGCAAGCTATACGACGAAGAGCTTCACCGCGTCATCATCCACGGCATCCTTCACCTCTGCGGCATCAACGACAAAGGTCCCGGCGAGCGTGAAAAGATGGAGGCAGCCGAGAACCGCGCACTCCAACTGATTAAAAAGTGAAAAGGAAAATAAAATTGAATAAGGACAATATGAGAAAAACAATCGTTTATGTGCTGATGGCCATGATGATGACCGTCAGCGTGACAGCCTGGGCGCGAACCGCCAAAGACGACGTGATGACACGTCAGTCCGATGGTACTTATGTCGTAAACACCACCACGCTCTGTGCTGATGTGGAGGGCTATCGCGGCACCACGCCGCTGAAGGTCTACATCAAGAGTGGCAAGGTGGTCAAGGTGGAGGCCCTGCGCAACCAAGAAACGCCGAAATACTTTGTCCGCGTGAAGCAACAGATGCTCGATAAGTGGAACGGCAAGAAGGTGCAGAAGGCCGAGAAGATGCAAGTAGACGGCGTCACGGGTGCCACCTTCTCCAGCGAAGCCGTGAAGCAGAACGTGCGGGCTGCCCTGCGCTACTACCAGAAGCACAAAAAGTAATGTCTGCGCTCCCGAAGTAATGTCTGAAACTCCTGAACTCCTGAACTCCTGAAACTCCCCAAGTAATGTCTGAACTCCTGAACTCCTGAAACTCCTGAACTCCTGAAAAAATGCCCGAACGCAAGCAGATAACATTCGACCTCTTCGTCAGAGGGTTCCTCGCGGTGGTGATCGTCGTGGGTGTGCTGTTGCTCCTGAAGCGCCTCAGCAGCGTCTTGCTGCCCTTCTTCGCAGCATGGCTCATCGCCTACATCCTGTTCCCGTTAGTGAAGTTTTTCCAGTATAAGTGCCGACTGCGCTATCGTATAGTGGGCATCCTTCTGGCCTTTATCGTCACAGGCTTGGTGCTGACGGCCGCTTTCTGGCTCATCGTGCCGCCGCTCATCAGCGAGGGATGGCATGTCAAAGACCTTCTCCTTGGATTCCTTCAGAACAAGGTGATGCTGTCCAACATCCCTCAGCAGATACAGCAATGGGTACAGGAGAACATCAGTACGAAGCAGATAGAGAGAATCGTGACGCAAGAAGGCTTCATCACAAGCGTTAAGGAAGCCATTCCGAAGCTATGGGGCGTCATCACACAGTCGTTCGGACTCATCGGCAGTCTGTTGTCGCTGACAATGGTAGTCCTCTATACCTTATTTATATTATTAGACTATGAGAAGATCTCGAAAGGTTGGGTAGGCCTGCTGCCACAGCGCTGGCGTCCCTTCTGCGTGCAGCTGGTGGCCGATGTCGAAGAAGGCATGAACAAGTATTTCCGCGGTCAGGCCCTTGTGGCTTTCCTGGTGGGCGTGCTCTTCAGCATCGGGTTCCTCATCATCGGCTTCCCGCTGGCCATCCCGTTGGGCATGTTCATCGGACTGCTCAACATGGTGCCCTACCTGCAGACCTTGGGCTTCATTCCCACCATCCTGCTGGCCATCGTGAAAGCTGCCGAGACGGGTCAGAACTTCTGGGGCATCCTCCTTCTGGCGCTGTTGGTCTTTGCCGTGGTGCAGACCATCCAGGACACCTTCCTCGTGCCGAAAATCATGGGAAAGGTGACGGGGCTCAACTCTGCTATCATCCTCCTTTCACTCTCCATCTGGGGGTCGCTCCTCGGCATGCTCGGCATGATCATCGCCCTGCCGATGACTACGCTACTGCTCAACTACTATCAGAAATACGTGGTGAAGAAATCCTGACAAACCCATAAAAAACCGAATGAACATGAAACGATACCTACTGGGCCTCATGGCCTTCATGACCATCATGCCATCGGCCATGGCCGACGACGAAGCAAACGGCCTGCAAGCCGCCTTCACGGCACAAGGTTCGCAAGTGGTCTACTACCAGATGGGATGGGACTCTCCCGACGAGGCCGCCCTTTGGACATACAGCCGCCAGGCATCAGGCAACTTCAGCTGGCACTTGGAGGAGAACACACCCTACACCGGCCAGCCAGCCTTCAGCAGCATCGACCCCGAAAGTTGCTACTCGCTCTGCGTCAGATTTAGCAACTACGACACACAGAACGAGCTGGCCACCTCGCCTGCTGTCGCCGTGCTGCCCAACTCCTCGCTCGAATTCTACGCCTGTTTCCGTTCGGTATTCCTTGTCTATGCCGACTGGAAATTCCGCATCACCGACAGCGACAGCGGCGAATTGCTCCTCGAATGGAGCGCCTTCCGCTGGGCACAAGAGCAGGCATTTACCGGTCCGTCGTGGCAGAAGCTGTCGTTCGACCTCTCCGACTATGCCGGGAAGAACGTCAACTTCTCCTTCCTTTATACCGGCCCGGGCGGCGAAGACCTGGCCATCGACGGCCTGCGTCTCTATCAGCGAGCCGACGATGAGGTGGCCAGTGTCACCATCGACGAGGGCGACGAAGTGGTGTTCGTCGATACATCCCTGGGCAATCCCACCTCGTGGCTATGGACTTTCGAGGGCGGACAGCCCGCCACTTCTTCCGAGCAGCACCCCACGGTGGTCTATCCCACAGCCGGGACATACAATGTCATGCTCACCGTAGGGCGCGACGACGAGACATCGACCCTCACCCGCGAGGGCTATGTCAACGTGGTGGCACAGGCTCCGCAGGCCCTTATAGGACTGCCCACCAACGGCTACCTCTCGCCCTGGACGGCGCTGTTCATCCCGAGAGAGACCACGGTGCAATACAACGACCTCTCTTCCGGGCAGCCTACCTCGTGGCACTGGACCTTCCAAGGCGGCGATCCTGCTGAGAGCAACGAGCAACACCCCCTGGTGACCTATCACGACGAGGGCGTCTATGGCATGACGCTACAAGTGAGCAACACCGCAGGAACGTCCGACGACTTCATGAAAGACGCCATCCAGGTGGGTGGTGAGCAATATATCTGGAACATCGGAATCGACGAATACGACCTGATGGACGAGATAGCCCTTGGCTGGTATGGCTTTTATGCCGGCACCAACTGGCTGGGCATGGAGCGCTTTGCCGAGCATTTCGAGGCACCGCATGCTGAGGGAGCCACCATCAGCGAGGTGCAGGTGTACTTCTATGGCACGCAGACCGTTACCCCCAATGCCGAGATAGCCGTACAGCTATGTCGTGAGAATGCCTCGGGCGAACCAGGCGATGTGCTGGGCGAGACCAGCATCCTGGCCAGCGAGATAGCCTACAACGAGACAACCATCGTGCCCACGACGTTCCGTTTCGACGAGCCCATCGCCGTCGGTGAGCCTTTCTTCGTTGTCATCGGACCCTTCCCCAACAACACCGATGAGAAGACGGGCAAGACCGATGCCATCAGCATCCTCGCCGTCAGGCGTGATGCCGGACAGAAGTCGACCACCTGGCACCTCCTTGAAGACGAAGACCCGCGTACCTTCGAGCGATTGGGCACCTTCCAATGGTTTGAAAACACCGACGACCCCATCTCGCTCTGTGTCACACCGCTGCTCGCTTATCCGTCGGCAACACCTTCGTCCATCACTCTTCAAACTTCCGAAGACCCCCTTCAACCAGCTGCCTTCAGCCGTCAATACACCGTCTACGACTTGCAGGGCCGCTGTATCAACACCTCTTCATTGAGGCCTGAAGGAGCTTCGCATCGAGGTATCTTCATCGTTCGCAACAGCGACGGCACCATCACCAAAGTGGCCAAACGATAATCAAAAAAGCCGCACCCACTACTCGTCGCTTATCTTTGACGCATGCCATCGGTAGTTAGCGTCAAGGATGTCGCGCTGAGGCTGGTTGTAGTTGAAGTCGATGCCCGCCAGATGGAAGAGCAGGTAGGGCACATCGTCGATGCAGAAAGGCTTACCGGTCACGCTGCGGAGCTTCTGTACGAGGTCAGGATGCCGACTGGCAAACATATCGCTATACCATACGACGAAGGGCACCTGAAACACATTGTTGAGCGTTTCGGGTGTCTGGTCGTCGCCGAAATAGCGTCCGAAGAAGTGGTTCGGCCCGTCGTAAACTTGTTCGCCATGATCGGAGAGATAGACGACGACGGCGTCGCGATGCATGAAACGTTGCAGAATCAGCCCCACCGAATGGTCGTTGTAGCGCGTGGCATTGTCGTATTCGGCCACCCGCTGCCGCTCTTCTTCGTTGAGGTCTTTGCGCTTGATGTCGCTGGCCTTGAAAACAGCGAACGTCTCGGGGTATCGCTGTCGGGCATCGAAGTGCTGCCCCATCAGGTGGATGATGTTGAGCGACTTAGGCTGAACGCCGAAACGCGCAGCATAATGATTGACGAAGTCGGCATCGAAGGTCATCGTCGTGTCGTTGCGGAAGCTGAAACACTGGCTGTTAATCGCCTGCGGATTGAGGAAATAGCCGCAGCTGTAGTCGAGCGAACCGCCCGACGACCGTGTATATTGGTTGTCGAAATAGCGCACTTCGTAGCCTGCTTTCCTGAAGACGGCGGGCATCAGCACATAGGGCTGCTGCTCGCCAGACCGGCTGTTGCAGCTCTTCAGCGAGAAAATGTAGCGCATGGCCGAAGCCGTTGCATTGGTGGGCGTGGTGGCTCGGTTGAAGACGACGAGACGGCCCGACTTCCGCTGGTTGTCGAGACAGGGCGTTGTGGGTAGCGTATAGCCATAGAGGCTGGCATGGTGCTTGTTGAACGATTCGCCCACCACGAGTACCACCACGGGAGCCTCTTCCTTTTTTGGCGAGCGGCTGATGCGGATATTGGCCAGCATCCGCTCCATATCTTCTATCTCATGGTGTTTGTCGGCAACAAAACGAATGTCGCTGGCCAGCTCGTTCAGCGTGTTTCTGCCCACGGGGAAGGGCAGCGGGATGAACGGCAGCGCCACACCGACAGCCACGACGAGCATGCCGACGACCAGTAGCACTCGCTGTCTGGTGCGCTCATGCCGCTCTCTTCTTCGCGAACTGCTGCCCAAACCAGGAGTCAGATAGCGGCTTGAGGCGACTGCCGACTTCGGTTTTCTGCCAGTCACCAACCTCAGCAGCAGCAACAAAAAGGCGATTGTCGCTGCCAAGGCAGCTATGGGCCAGGGCTTCAGCAGGTAGGTCTGCGCAAACTCCAAGGCTTCTTTTCCCGATGTCTGCAGTACCAACGTGAGGATGCCCGGATCGAAACGCGAGCCAAACCTGACGTAAGTGAAAGTCTCCACCGCGAAGAGCACCACCAGAACAGTCGTCAGCAGACCGCGCAGGAGGTTGCTCCGCCGGCTTGCCCACATCATCAACAGGCTGTAGGCCAGCGCGTTGAGCGAAGCGGTGGCAAAGAGTGTCTTGGCGAAGTGGTGCAGTTCGTAGCCGGCTGGCAGACTCATCAGCAGCGTGGCGACGATGACAAACAGCAAGTCGTTTCTCTTCATATCCCTCCGATTTTTTGTTGCAAAAATAATAGAATCTGTGCAGATACACAAACTTTTCCTTCATTTTTTTCGATTGTCGCTGCAGAAAACAATCGGGCCATCGCCCGTGCAACGTCGCAGTAAAAGATAATTCTGAGAGAATTTCATCGTCGGCCAGCGTCTCTGTCGGAGAAGTATCAGCCCCCATTTTTTTTGTAACACCCAGCACCACGGCAAGAGAGGTTGCTTTTATAGAAAAGTTTACAATTTGCATACATTGCCTACATTAAAGGACAATATACTGATTTATAGCATCTTAGTCTATGTAGGCAAATGTGTAGGCAATGTAGGATGAAACTATAAACCCTATTAATGACTAACGTAAAGTCGAGTCAACGTGAAATAAAAATAAGTTATAGCATGCATTCCCAACATGGGAACATGGCATTCCCATGCTGGGAATATAGTATTCCCACAATGGGAACAAGGTGTTCCCAAGTTGGGAATAAGGTATTCCCACGATGGGAATAAAGGCAATCGACTGAAGAACGTCTGTTTGTTCTGTAGAGATTAGGTAGAGGAAAGATAGAGGATTGGTAGAGGATAAGTAGAGGAATAGTAGAGGTTAAGTAGAAGTAAAAATGAGAAGAGACATGCGCAAGACCCCAGTAAAATAGGCAACTTTGCAGGCAAATGGCCATGATTTAGTAGAGGTAGAAGCAAAAAAAGCAATTCATCTGTACGGAAATGCATGACACCCCCTCTACTTTTTGTGGGTAACCACTCATGCCGTGGTAAACGGAGTAGAGTTACTTTTTTGGAGAAAAATGCAAAAAAAACTATTTTGTTTTCATGAAATGCTAAATTTTTATTACCTTTGCAAATTAAAGAAGCCCGTGTCCGAATAAATGACGACGTAACAGACTGACACAATGTATTATTAATTATGTATAAAGACGAAAGTTTATGAAGAAGATTCTGACTGTTATGTTACTTACCGTAGCCTTCAGCACGCAGGCATCGGCTCAAGAAGAGAGCAAATGGACACTGAACACGCGCGCCTGGTCGACCAACTATTTCACCACGATGATTTATGGTGCAGTCGAAACGGCTGCGAAAGAATTCCTTTTCGATGGTAATTTCTCCGACTCGCTGTGGGCAGAGCGCATCATCCCGTCGGTCGATTTGGTTTTCCCCGTAGGTATGGGGAAGAAGGGATTCGAGGGAAATGACATCTACGGACCCTATCACCGCGCCTTCGGCAACCCGCTGAAGCATATCGGCGACTACGCCATCGGTCTCGACGTGTCGTTCAAGCCGTCGTTCGTAGGCGTGTATGCCGGAGCCTTTTTCAAGAGTCAGGAGGTGGTCTATAAGGAGATCAACAACAATCTTCGTGGCTTCTTCTTCCAGCCTCGTGCCGGTATCATCTTGGGAAGTCGCACCGCTTCGATAGAGGCCGGTGTGTTCTACGATGCCGTGACGGGCTGTAAGAGCTCGGCCTTCGAGACCAGCAAGAAGATGCTGAAGAGCGGACTCGGACTTGACTTCGCTATCTCCCACTCGCCCGAGAAAAGAAACTCGAAGACGATGCTGCAGTTCTCCATGCCTCTGCACAACTTCTTCGACACGAGCTATCCCGGCTTGCAGGGCGTGAAGCGCAAGGTGGGCTACATCATGCTTACCGAGCGCGTCTACCTTTAACAACGGTAGACGGACGGAAAGCGTAACGACACACACTAACGACGACACGTAAAGATGACGAAAATGGACAAACTGAAGGATGTGATGAAGTCGCTGCAGACACGGTCGGCACTGGCTATCATCATCACGGCTGCCGTGCTGATAGAAGGTACGTCGGCCGTACAGTATTGGTTTGCCCAGAAAAGCATCCGCAAAGAGGTGCAGCACAGGGCTGAAACAGAGCTGCGCGTCAAGACGTTGGAGATACAGCGGGTGATGGTTTCGGTGGAAGCGGCCGTGACCAACACGGTGTGGGCCGTAGAGAAGAACATCGGCGACATCAACGCTGCCACTGCCATCACACAGCGACTGGTACAGCTCAACGACGCCATCGTTGGCTGCTCCATCGGATTCATACCCAACTACTTCTCGCAGCACGGCAGGTGGTATGAGCCCTATGTGCTGGAGAAAGCCGACGGAAGCTGCGAGAAGAGGCAGATAGGGTCGGCACAACACGACTATCTGAAGGCCGAATGGTTCGAAAAACCGCTGCAGAGCAATGCGCCCTATTGGTCGGAACCCTACTTCGACGATGCCGGCGCAAGGATGATGCTCTGCTCGTATTGCGTACCGATACACGATGCCACAGGGCGCATCATCGCCATCTTGGGAGCCGATGTGTCGCTCGACTGGCTGAGCCAGGTCATCAATTCGCAGAAGATCTACCCTTCGTCGTACAACCTGATGATTTCGCGCAAGGGGCAGATCATGGCATGTCCCGTGGAAAGCCTGGTCCTGAAACAGAGCATTCAGGAGGCTACCTCGCGCATGAAAGACACGGCCATGAATAGCATCAACCGCCAGATGATGGCTGGCAACAGCGGACAGACCACCGTCGTCGACGACAACGGGCAGAAGAACTACGTGTTCTATGCCCCCATCGAGAAAGATGCGCTGGGATGGTCGATGGCTGTCGTATGCTCTGACAAGGAGATTTACGGCGACCTGCGACAGGTAGGCTTCAGCCTCTTCTTGCTGATGCTCGCCGGACTGGCCCTGATGGGCTTCATCATCTACCGCACCATCAAGGGGTTCAAGCACTTGGAGGAGGTCAGTGCCTCGAAGGCCAGCATCGAGAGCGAACTGAAGATAGCCAGCGGCATACAGATGGCCATGCTGCCCAAGATGTTCCCGCCATATCCCGACCGCGACGATATCGACATCTACGGACAGCTGACACCGGCCAAAGCAGTGGGAGGCGACATCTTCGACTTCTACATCCGCGACGAGAAGCTGTTCTTCTGCATCGGCGATGTTTCGGGTAAGGGTGTACCGGCTTCGCTCGTCATGGCTGTCACGAAGGCACAGTTCCGAACCATCTCGACTCACGAGGCCATGCCCGACCGCATCATCTCGGCTCTCAACGGTACGATGGCGGAAGCCAACGAATCGAACATGTTTGTGACGCTCTTCGTCGGTGTGCTCGATTTGCCGACAGGACGACTGCGCTACTGCAATGCCGGACACGACGCTCCGATGCTCATCAACGGACATGTGCGGCGGCTCAAATGCCAGTCGAACATCCCTGTGGGCATCATGGCCGACTGGCAATTCGTTGGCGAGGAGACGATTATCACTCCGCAGACAACCATCTTCCTCTATACCGACGGCCTCTCGGAAGCTGAGAATGCTGAGCACCAGCAGTTTGGAAAGACGCAGATAGCCGACTATCTCAATACTGCCGACCGCAGGCCCTTACAGCTCGTCAGGGGGATGGTAGAGGCGGTTCACCTCTTCGTGGGCGACGCCGAACAGAGTGACGACCTGACGATGCTCGCCATTCGCTATACGCGACAGCAGCTCGACGTCACGCTCCAGAAGTCGCTGACGCTCAGCAACGATATTCAGGAGGTGCCTCGACTGGCTGCCTTCGTCGACGAGGTGTGCGAGGCCCTGAACTTCGATATGTCGCAAACGATGAATATCAACCTCGCCATCGAAGAGGCCGTGGTCAACGTGATCAACTACGCCTATCCTCCAGGCACGAAGGGTGACATCGGCATAGAGGCCGTTGCCAACGATGAACGGCTGAAGTTTATCATCACCGATAGCGGAAAACCTTTCGACCCCACTACGAGGGCCGAGGTGGACACTTCGCTACCAGCTGAGAAACGCGACATCGGCGGACTGGGCATCCATCTTGTGCGCCGTCTGATGGACACCATCAACTATGAGCGGCTCAACGGTCAGAACGTGCTGACTCTCAGAAAGAAACTCAAACAAAATAATCAATAATAATACTTATGAATACAATTATCAGAGAAGAAAACAACGACCTGGTGGCCTACTTCGAGGGGCGACTGGACACAACGGCAGCATCGCAGACAGCTAAAGACGTGACACCCCTGAACGACTGCATCGGACACAACATCATCCTTGACTGCACGAATCTGGAGTATATCTCGTCGAGCGGACTGCGTATCTTCCTCAATATCCTGAAAAAGGCCAAGCCGCTGGGCAGCCACGTCTATGTGAGAGGGCTCAACGACGACCTCCGCGAGGTGTTCAAAATCACAGGTTTCACCAATCTCTTCGAGTATTCTGAAGCCTAACCTCCACTCCTCTACTCACCCCCCAAGTAATGTCTGAACTCCTGAACTCCTGAAACTCCTAAAACAATGCTCATCAGCAAGATTGAAAACAACGGACAGGTGACGCTGACCCTGAAGGGGAGGCTCGACACCACTTCGGCAACGAAGGCCAACGACGAGATAAAGCGCCTGTTGGACACATGCAGCGACATACGCCAGCTGATATGCGATGCCTCGCAGTTGGAATACATCTCCAGCTCGGGGCTGCGCATCCTGCTCTCACTGTCGAAGTGCTACCCCAACTTCAGCATCGTGGAGGTTAGCGCCGACGTCTATCAGGTACTCGACGTGACCGGGTTCACCAAGATAATGACTGTCGAGAAAGCCTTACGCCACCTGTCGATAGAGGGATGCGAGCTCATCGGTATAGGTGGAGTGGGCGAGGTGTACCGCATTGACGGCGACACCATCATCAAAGTGTTCCGCGAAGGAACAACGCTCGAGGAAGTTCGAAAGGAAATCAATCTGTCGAAGGAGGCCTTCATCATGGGCATGCCGACGGCTATCTCGTTTGACGTCGTCATGGTGGGCAGCCGCTACGGACTGGTCTACGAGCTGCTGAGAGCTGACACGCTGAGCGTCTGTGTGGCACGTCATCCCGACCAGGTAGACCACTATGCTCGGCTTTATGCCAACCTCTTCCGTCAGATGCACGCCATCCACGTGCCACGGGAGAGCTTGATTCCCAGTGCCGTAGCTCACGAGGAATGGGCCATCAGGCACATCAGCCGATACTTCGACAGCAAGAGCATCGACCTGATGCTGCAGATCGTGCAGGCTGTCCCGAAAGGCGACAGGCTGCTCCACTGCGATCTGCAGACGAAGAACGCCATGATGCAGAATGGCGAACTGATGCTCATCGATATGGGCGAATTGGGCTACGGTCACCCCTTGACCGACTTGGCTCATGCCTATTCGGCCATGGTGACGCTCGTGGGCGACTACGAGAAGATTATCGGTATGCCGCAAGAGTTGGGTATCCAACTGTGGGAACGAGCCATCGGCTATTATTTCGAAGGACTGCCCACAGAGATGATCGACCACCGAAAGGCTCAGATAGAAGTGGTGTCGACCATCAGAAACTTCAGTTGGCTATCGCTCTCCGACTCCTTCCCCGACGAACTGATACGCGAGTGCGTACAGCTTTTCGACGAGCGAGTGGCATCGCGAAAGGACTATATCCTCGATGTATGCAGCACGCTGACCGATTGGGAACTACTCTGAGGTTTCTGCCTCGTCGCTCTCCGGTAACTTGAACGACAGGGGGATGGAATACCTCACGTTCACCGCTTGACCCTTGTGTTGCCCTGGATTCCAGCGCGGCATAGCCATCACCAAACGCAAAGCTTCGGCATCCAGCTCTGGATGGACGCTCTTCAGCACCTTGGCATCGCGAACAGCTCCGCTCTTGTCGACGATAAACTCTACGACGACGCGACCTTCAATGCCCTCGCTGTAGCATGTAGGAGGATATGTCATGTTTTCGCCAAGCCATCTGGCCAGGGCTGGAAAACCTCCCGGAAACTGTGGCATCTGATCGATAACATCACGATAGACCATCTCGCGCTCCAATGTGTCTGTTGCTAATACATGGCAATCGGCCTTTTCCTGCTCGATGCTGATGCGGGGATGGGCAAAGGTCATGGCGGCCAGCATACTCATGGCCAGCAGTACGCATGTTCTGTGATACTGCCTGCTAAAAGTCTTTTCTTTCTTCATCATAATATCTTGTTGTTAATAGCTGGTTGCAAAGTAACGAAATAATACGGATTTAAAGCAATTTCTTTGGTTAATAAGAATTAAATGCAATGAATTTGTCACCATCTCCATTTACACGATATGGCGGCCTGATAGTTGCCTATGGGCCATGTATGGGTTAATAATGAATAAATCTTACGCTCGTTTCTCTGAAAAAACCTTTTTTATTCGTACCTTTGCAAATTGAACCAATTGATAAGGATTTAATATGCAAGAGACAAGACAAAACCGTATAGCACGGCTGCTGCAGAAAGAGCTCAGCCTCATCTTCCAGAGCCAGACACGCATGATGCGAGGCGTCATGGTGTCGGTGACACGCACACGCATCAGTCCCGACCTGAGCATCTGCACCGCTTATCTGAGCATCTTCCCCTCCGAACGGGGCGAAGAGATCATCAACAACATCAATGCCAACGCCCAGACCATACGCTACGAACTGGGTACACGCGTCAGAAACCAGCTGCGCATCATTCCCGAGCTGCGCTTCTTCATTGACGACTCGCTCGACTACATAGAGCATATCGACGAACTGCTGAAGAAATGAATACCTCTTTTTATATTGCACGGCGCTACCTCTTCTCGAAGAAGAGCACCAACGTCATTAATATCATCAGTGCCATCTCTGTCGTAGGTGTGGCTGTGGCCACGATGGCATTGGTGGTGACGCTGAGCGTCTTCAATGGCTTCCACGACATGGTGGCCTCGTTCTTCACGGCCTTCGACCCACAACTGAAGATTACGCCGACGCAGGGAAAGACGGCTCCCGCCGATGATCCCGTTCTCACACAGATACGCCAACTGCCGCAGGTGGATGTCGCTACGGAGTGCGTCGAGGACAATGCCTTGGCCGTCTATGGCGAGCAACAGGCAATGGTGGTGGTGAAAGGTGTTGACGACAACTTCTCTGAACTGACGCATATCACGGAGATTCTCTATGGCGACGGCAACTTCGAGCTGCAGGCTGCCAACTTGCAATTTGGCGTGCCGGGCATAAGGCTGGCACAGCAGATGAACCTCACGGCACACTGGCAAGACTATCTGAAGATCTATGCTCCGCAACGCGAGGGACAACTCGACATGATGGATCCTACCAGTGGTTTTGTGGAAGACTCATTGCTGTCGCCGGGTGTGGTGTTCGCTGTGAAGCAAGGCAAATACGACCGCAACTACATCATCACCTCCATCGGCTTCGCACGCGGACTGTTCGGACAGCAGGGAATGCTCTCATCGTTGGAACTCCGGCTGAAGCCCGGCAGCGACATCGATGCCGTGAAGAAGCAGATGCGACAGATAGCGGGTACGAAATACGAGGTGAACGACCGCTTCGAGCAGCAGGCTGACACGTTCCGCATCATGAAGGTGGAGAAGTTCATTGCCTACATCTTCCTGACGTTCATCCTCATTGTGGCCTGCTTCAATATCATTGGCTCCCTCTCAATGCTCATTATCGACAAGAAAGACGATGTCGTCACGCTACGCAACCTCGGTGCCAGCGACAAGCTCATCTCGCGCATCTTCCTCTTCGAAGGTCGCATGATCTCCGTTATCGGAGCCATTGTCGGCATCCTCGTCGGTCTGCTCCTGTGCTGGCTGCAGCAACGCTACGGACTGGTCTCGTTAGGACAGTCGAGTGGCAGCTTCGTCGTCGAGGCCTATCCTGTGAGTGTCCATCCTACGGACATCGTCATCATCTTCCTCACCGTCGTGGCAGTGGGCTTTGCTTCGGTGTGGCTGCCGGTAAGGAACTTTACGAAGTAAAGAAGAAGCGACTGCTTTCTCTGATAATGAAGAAAAGGGTCGACGTGATTTTGGAAACGAGTTAAGACGAAGTATGGCAAGAGAGCAGAAATGGAAACGGATAGCTGCCGACACCTTCCAACAATGGTGTTGGCTGGTTGAAGTCTGGTTGGCATTCGTTGCTGCGTTCGTGCTGGCCAAGCCTTGCTTCATGCTCTATCAGGCGTCAGCGCAACAATTCACTGGCAGCGATGTGATTAGCGTAGTAGGTCACGGATTGTCACTCGATCTTTCAACGTCACTCTATTTCATTCTGTTGCCCTACCTCATCGTGCTGTTGAGCCGGTTGGTATCCTTATTACCCAAAAAGGGACAGATAGGCTGCTTCCGACTTTTCCGTATCATTCTGCGCTGCTATTTCGCCATAGCTTCCGTGCTCGTGGCTGTTGCCATCGTTGTCGACACCAGCCTCTACGAGTTCTGGGGATTCAAACTCGATGCCTCCGTGCTGCAGTTTCTTGACGGAACGGGACATGCACTGACAAGTGTTTCGGCGGGATTCGTCGCTGTTCGTGTCCTTGTCACCCTCATCGTGGCCGGTATACTGTTCGCCGTTCTCTCGAAGCTTTTAAGCAGAACAGAGAGTGGGATGAAGAAGGAAGACAGCATGGCTGGAAGAATCCTTCAACGCACTTCGTACCTCTCACCTCTCACCTCTTTCGTCTTTACCATTCTTCTCCTCCCTCTCATCATTATCGGCCTACGGGGAGGCACGAGTGTATCGACGACCAACGTGGGGCAAGTGTATTTCTCGCAGAATCAGTTCCTCAACCATTCGGCTGTCAATCCCGTTTTCTCGTTCCTTTCCTCCATTGGCAAGTCGACCAACGATATCCCCGCCTATCGCTTCTTCAACGAAGAAGAGCTCCCTCGCAACCTTTTTCATACTCCCCGTGGTCCTGAAAGCCGCTGTATCACAGCGACAACCAATCCCCCCAACATCCTCCTCATCATCATGGAGAGCTGCGGCGGACAGTTCACCGAATTGGGCGGCAATGCACACGTCACGCCAAACCTCACCCGGCTGGCCCACGAAGGTGTCTACTTCACTCGTTGCTATGCCAACAGCTGGCGCACCGACCGAGGTATGCTCTCTATCATGAGTGGCTATCCCGCCCTGCCAAAGACGTCTGTCATGAAGATGCCATCGAAGGTGCGCACGCTTCCTTCCATTGCCAGCACATTGCAACGCGCCGGCTATTCAACGACGTTCCTCTATGGCGGCGATGCCAACTTCACCAATACGCGAGGCTACCTCATGGCAACGGGCGTGGAGACCATCATCAGCGAAGACGACTTCACGAACGAGGAACGAGGCAGCAGCAAATGGGGTGTCTGCGACAGCATCACCTTCAATCGCCTTTTCAATATGGTAGGGGAGGAACAGCGTTTCCTCCCGCAAGAGGAACAGCGTTTCCTTCCGAAAAAAACAGCACCGTGGTTCACCACCTTCCTCACACTGAGCTCGCACGAACCCTGGACGGTGCCCATGCCAACGCGCTTTGCCGACGAGAAGCTCAATGCCTTCTACTATCTCGACCGTTGTATAGGCCGCTTCATAGAGCGTTTCCGGAAGACCGAAGCATGGAAGAAAACGCTGGTCATCATCATTCCCGACCACGGCATCCTCTACAAAGACCAGGACGAGACGAAAGAGATCCGTTCGCACATCCCCATGATATGGACAGGCGGCGTTGTTAGCCAGCCGATGCAGATTGACAAACTGTGCAACCAGAGTGATCTGGCGGCCACACTGCTCGGGCAGCTTGGCCTGCCACACGACGACTTCACCTTCAGCCGCGACATCCTCAGTCCCGACTACACGCGTCCCTTTGCCATGCACACCTTCCCTGAAGGCTTCTCCGTCGTCGACGAGTCCGGATTCAATGTGTACGACCTGAATACTCAACACCAGACCATAGGCCATTCTCCCGAAGCCATCCGCCTGGGCAAAATGATATTGCAGCTCACCGCCGACGATCTGCGCTCGCGGTAGAGATACCTCCCATCATCCCCCAAAACATACCATCATCCCCCAAAACATACCATCATCCCCCAAAACATACCATCATCACCCAACACCCATCACCCAACACCCATCACCCAACACCCATCACCCAACTCCTAACATGCCCCCAACACCCAATAATTCATAAAAAACGTAATTTTATTTCGCTATCTGCACGGATTTTCGTAACTTTGCACTCTCTTAATTTGTACGTACTAAAAAGAAATGGAAGATATACAGAACATCGCTGCCAATTATTCAGCGAGCAACATCCAGGTGCTTGAGGGCCTTGAGGCCGTTCGCAAGCGCCCCGCCATGTATATAGGCGACATCAGTGAGAAAGGTTTGCACCACTTGGTCAACGAGACGGTTGACAACTCTATCGACGAGGCGATGGCCGGCTATTGCACACATATCGAAGTGACCATCAACGAGGACAACTCCATCACCGTCTTGGACAACGGCCGCGGAATCCCCGTCGACGAGCATGAGAAGATGCACAAGTCGGCCCTTGAGGTCGTCATGACGGTGCTGCATGCCGGCGGTAAGTTCGACAAGGGGTCGTATAAAGTCTCCGGCGGACTCCACGGTGTGGGTGTCAGCTGTGTCAATGCCCTGTCGTCGCACATGCTCTCGCAGGTGTATCGCGACGGAAAGATCTATCAGCAGGAATACGAGAAGGGTAAACCCCTCTATCCCGTCAAGGTCGTCGGCGAGACCGACCAGCGCGGTACACGCCAACAGTTCTGGCCCGACCCCACGGTGTTCACTACCACAACCTATCAATGGGACATCATCGCACGCCGCATGCGCGAGCTGGCTTTCCTCAATGCCGGCATCACCATCACGCTGACCGACCTTCGTCCCGACGACGAGGGTAAGACAAAGCAGGAAGTGTTCCACGCCAAGGAAGGCCTGAAAGAATTTGTCCGCTACGTCGATCGTCACCGCACACACCTCTTCGACGATGTCATCTATCTGAAGACCGAGAAGCAGGGCGTGCCTATCGAGGTGGCAGTGATGTACAATACCGACTATTCGGAGAATATCCACTCCTACGTCAACAATATCAACACAATCGAGGGCGGTACTCACCTGACAGGTTTCCGTACGGCACTGACGCGTACGCTGAAGGCCTACGCCGATGCCGACCCCGCCATCTCGAAGCAGATAGAGAAGGCAAAGATAGAGATTGCCGGTGAGGACTTCCGCGAAGGACTGACAGCTGTTATCAGCATCAAGGTGGCCGAACCGCAGTTTGAAGGACAGACCAAGACGAAGCTTGGCAACTCGGAAGTGGCTGGTGCCGTGCAGCAAGCTGTTGGCGAGGCTCTCTCAGCCTATCTTGAAGAACATCCTAAGGAGGCCAAGCAGATATGCGACAAGGTCATCCTGGCCGCCACAGCGCGTATCGCCGCCCGTAAGGCGCGCGAGAGCGTTCAGCGCAAGAACCCCATGACGGGTGGCGGACTGCCCGGCAAACTGGCCGACTGCTCGAACAAGGACCCGAAGGAATGCGAGATATTCCTCGTCGAGGGTGACTCTGCCGGTGGCTCTGCCAAGCAGGGACGCGACCGCTACACGCAGGCCATCTTGCCGCTGAGGGGTAAGATCCTGAACGTCGAGAAGGTGCAGTGGCACCGCGTCTTCGAAGCCGAGTCGGTGATGAACATCATCCAAAGCATCGGCGTACGCTTCGGCGTTGAAGGCGAAGGCGACCGCGAAGCCAACATCGACAAGCTGCGTTACGACAAGATTATCATCATGACCGATGCCGATGTCGATGGTTCACACATCGACACGCTCATCATGACCCTGTTCTACCGCTTCATGCCCAAGGTGATTCAGGAAGGCCATCTCTACATCGCCACGCCGCCGTTGTACAAATGTACGTACAAGAAGGTGTCGGAATACTGCTACACCGAGCAGCAGCGTCAGGCTTTCATCGACAAGTATGTGGCAGGCGACGAGAACTCGTCGGCCCTGCACACCCAGCGCTACAAAGGTCTCGGTGAGATGAATCCCGAGCAGCTTTGGGAAACCACGATGGATCCTGCCACCCGTCTGCTCAAGCAGGTGAGCATCGAGAATGCTGCCGAGGCCGACGAAATCTTCTCCATGCTCATGGGCGACGACGTAGAGCCGCGCCGCGAGTTCATCGAGAAGAACGCCACCTATGCCAACATCGACGCATAATCATCGTCATGTGTGTATAGCAACTTCTCCATTCATTATAAAAACAAATCGGGCCTCTCCATCGCGGGTGGCCCGATTTTTTTTCAGAGTTTGCTAAATACGATTAACTATATCGTTTCATAGGTTTGTCCTTATTTCCGTAGCCTACGGCATCTTCAGCGTGTCGGTGAATGCACCGAACGAGCCAGCACTGACATAGTGGAACAGTGTCATCGTGGCTGTCTTCGTTTCGGGGTCATACGGTCCGGCATAGCCCGATTCGTCTTCGTTAGCATAGCCAAAGAGATAGACTGTTCCGTAGCTGCTGTGCTTCCAGGAAGCCTGATCGGCAACATACACCTCGTTGTCGTCGGTGATGGTGAACTCAATGTCGTAGCCTGGAGCGAAGAGTCCCAGAATCTTGTAGAGCTTGGGCGAAGAACCTTCTGCATAGACGATGTCTACATCATAGTCATCTTCCCACCATTCGGGAGAGGTGTAGTGGCCTTTGCCCAACTCAATCCAGTTCCAGTCGCACATCACACTCAGCTTCGTGGCTGTCGTTGCAGAACCTGTTGTCGGGTCGGCCTGTGCCAGGTCGGCATCACTCAGGGTCAGTGTGGCGTTGTAGACGTTGCCACCCTGCATGTTGTTGGCATTGATGGTGACGAAAGCCTCTGTCGAACCTGCATTGAAGGTGACCTGTCCGCCGTTGGCATCGGAGAACACGCCGTCGGCTTCTGAAGTCAGTGTGTAGTGAGCTGTATAGGCTTCAGCGGCATTGGAGCGAATCAGACGCACCGTCACTTCAGCAGAAGCCCCCTTCACGACCACCTGGGCAGGATTTGCCGTCTCGAACGAGATGTTCTGATACGAAGGATTATAGATGGCTCCCTCGTTGTCGGTGTCGCACGATGTCAGGGCGAAGCCTGCCATGAGTGCCAATCCAAATATATATTTCTTCATATTGATTCTGTTTTGATGGTTAATGTTTCAATGTCTTGTAGGTGTGCCCCTGTAGCGGTATGCACAGAGGCACACACATAAACCTGTTGTTACTCGTCGCCGGCAGGGTTCTGGTCTTTGTCGACCGTCATGTTGATGTTTCCATCAAACTCAGCCTGCGGAATAGTGAGCACCCACATGTAGTTCTCAGGATTAGCCGTTGGACGGAGGGCACCGCTCTTATCTTTCAGCAGCAATCCGTCGGGCCATCCTTGGTCGCTGGTACGCTGGAATCCCTGCTTCAGGCGGCGGATGTCGAACGTACGTCCGAACTCGCCCCATAGCTCGATGCGCTTCTGGATGAGGATTTCCTCAAGCAGCGAGCCTGTCTCGTCGGTAGTCAGTTTACCCAGAGCTGTTCCGGTCTTCTCCGTGTTGTAGTTCGGATCACGCTGGCTCATGACGGCCATCAGGTAATTCTTGGCAGTGGCCTCGTCGCCTAAGCGGCAGGCGGCCTCAGCAGCATTGAAATACATCTCTTCCACGCGCATCCATACATAGTCGCCTTCCCAAGTGGAAACGTTGGAGAACGAGAACTTCTTCTGGAGGTAGTTCTGATTGGGATCCCACCATGCGCGGCGAGCGTCGTTCTCGCCAATTTGGTTGTAAAGCCAGGTAGTGATCTGCTTCGGAGCGCGGGCTGCATAGGTCACAGCGGGATCCATGTGTGCGAAGAAGCTGGCATACATACCTGCCTGGTCGCTCTTGATCTTGGCACCCCACATCACGTCGCCATAGCCAACGCTGTTCATGCCGGTAATGGCGGCCACGGGCTGCACGCTGCAACCGCTGTTGTCGATGGCTTCCTTGGCCATTTCGAGAGCTTTGCTCCAGTTCTCTTCCACCAGTGCCACACGCGAGGCAATACCACAGGTCACGGCATAGGCCATGTGCGTCTTGTCCTGCTGAGGAATACCTTTAAGCAGGGTGAGCGCCTTCTCTAAGTCGCTGTCAATCTGCTTGTAGACATCGGCCACAGTAGCACGCGGCTGGCCTGTCGTAGTCTTGAACGTAGGTTCATTGTAGATAGGTGCGCACGGTTCGCTCTCATGTCCCTTGTAGGTACGTGCGAACCACTGTGCCAGCTGGAAGTAGCTGTAGGCACGGACGGCGTAGGCCTGGCCAATGACGTAGTTCACGTCCTCGGTAGCTCCGCCCATCGTTTCCTCAGCGGCAATTACATAGTTGGCATTGGCAATCCAAGTGTAGAAGGCATACCAAAGGTCATAGCTGCGCCATGCACTGCTGGTGAAACGTGCCTTCACGTTGTAGGCGGCATCGAACCAGAACCAGCCCGAACCCTGTGCACCCATGACGAAGTCGTCGCCCATCACCTCAGAAGCCAGGCAGTAGGCCGAAACGCCGAAGCACTGGTGGGTGTTGCCCGTAGTAGACCATCCCGAGGTGTACATCGAGCGGTATAGACCGTTCAGCGGCACCATGGCGGCCTTAGCATCGCTAAAGAGCGTTGTTCCCGACACAGAGTCGGTAGGTTGAGTCTCCAGTTTGTCGCCTGAGCAAGCAGCAAGTGCCATCATGCCCAGCAACCCAAAACTATACTTAAATATCTTTTTCATATATCTGTTTCCTTTCTAAATGATTTTCAGTTTAATCACTCTACATTCAACTTGTCAACTCAATTAGAACTTCACCTCCAGACCAACGGTGACTGTCTTGTTGGGTACATAGTTGTAGTCGGTACCACCCGAGAAGTTGTACTGCGGGTCCATACCGTCGAGGTGCGAGAACAGCGCCACGTTGTCCCACGATGTGAACACGCGCACATTGCCCAAGCCAATCTTGTTGACCCACAGCTGCGGGAGCGTGTAGCTGAGCGTGATGTTCTTGATGGCGAAGTAGGAGGCATCAATCAGGTAGCGGTCGGTGGTAAGGGCAGAACCGTCGGCAATGGCCATGCGCGGCACGTCGGTGATGTCGCCCGGCTTCTGCCAGCGGCGCAGGGCGGCGCGGTTCCAAGTGGAGCTGGTGTACCAGAGGTCCATGGAAGAAGCGTAGCTGCTGTCGTAGATCTTACCGCCCAGCGAGTAGGTGGCCAGCATGGTGAGGCTCAGGCCCTTATAGGTCAGACCTGTTGTGACGCTACCATAGAGGTCAGGAATGCGGCTGCCGAGGAAGTACTTCGAGGCGTTGGCCTTGGTATAGTCGTTGGTGATATAGTCGCTGCCGGCAACCTTGTTGCCGTTGTCGTCCTTCTTGTAAGCCCAGTAGAGTTGCTGACCAGTGAGCGGGTCAACACCTGCCGACTTCGACATGTAGAAGGTGTTCAGCTCGTAGCCTTCCTTGATGATGCGCACGCCACTGATAATCTCAGGCGACTCTGCCGTGAGCTTCAGCACCTTGTTGTTCAGCAATGAGCCCATCCAGCCGAGGGTCCACTCGAAGTCCTTAGTACGGACGGGGGTGCCGCTGACCTCGAATTCCCAACCCTGGTTGCGCATGTCGCCCACGTTGGCGCTGTAGCCGGTGAAACCGGTGGAAAGAGCCATCGGGTAGTTCAGGAGCATGTCGGTGGTCTTCTTGTTGTAGTATTCGATGCTGGCGTGTAGGCGGCTGTTGAAGAAGGTTCCTTCAAGGCCGATGTTCAGGTTGCCGTTCTTCTCCCACGACACTTCTTTGTTCTCCAGTGTAGAGACGAATCCACCAGGAGCGTCGCCATTGGGATAGCTCAGGTTGTAGAGACTCTGCCATGTGTAGTAGTTGGCATAGCCATCGGCATCCAGAATGTTATCGTTACCCTGCTCACCGTAGCTGATCTTAAACGACAGGTTATCGAGCCAGTCAATGCCCTGCATAAACTTCTCTTTGGAGATACGCCAGTTAGCACCTACCGACCAGAACGAACCAGTGTTGTTGTCGCGATAGAAGCGTGAGGAAGCATCCTGACGGAACGATGCCGAGAAGTAGTAGCGGTCGGCATAGTTATAGTTCAGACGGCTCAGGAAAGAGTTGATGCGATACTTCTGTGTGTAAGAGTCAGCGTCGTAGAGTGTGGTGCCCGGGCGCAGTTCCTTGATACCGTTCACGAGGCTGGTCTTGCCAGCTCCGAGATACTCGTAGGTGTAGTCGTACCACTCGTGACCGAGGAGGACGTCGAAGTTGTGCATGCCGAACGAACGGTTCCAGGTGAGCAGCTGGTTGAAGGTGTAGCTCAGCGTGCGGCCGTTCTGCTTCTGAATGAGACCGCCGGCGTTCTTCTGGTTACCGTGTTCGGAGTTCATGTAGCGCATGTAGTTAGAGCTGTTGTAGTCAGCACCAAAGTTGATGGCCAGCTTCAAGCCCTGCAGCACGCCGAAGCGAGGAGAGTCGCCACCGAACTGTATGCCCGTACGCACGCTGGCTGCGTCGCGCTTGGTGTAGGCATCGTCGAGCATGAGCATGCCCAGCGAGTTGAAGTCGCTCATCGAGCCCGGACGGTATTTGCCGTCTTCACGCTCTTCACCCCAGTCGTAGAGTACGCGGTTCTGGTCGTCGTACATCGTGTTGCCCTGTGCATCCTTCAGATAGACGGGGAACAGCGGGTTGATGAACTGTGCGGTGTACCATACGTTAGAGGTCGATGTGCCGTCGTAGTCGCTGAAGTTCGACTCCGAGTGGGTCAGAGCCGTGCTCAGGTTGGCCTTGAACCAGTCGGTCACCTGGCTCTCCACGTTGGTACGTGCTGTATAGCGCTGGAACGATGTTGTCTCCAGCAGACCGTCTTCGTTCAGATAGCCGAGCGAGAGCATATACTTCGTGCGGTCGCTACCGCCGTCGATCGAGAACTGATGCTCGTGGCGGAAAGCATTCTTACGCAGCACGGCGTCCATCCAGTCTTCGTTCCAAGCCGACTTGGCATCAGCACGCACCTGTCCGGTAGCGGGGTCGATGATGTTGTCCCAAGTGTAGTTCTTGAACGGGTTGTAGAACTCGCCGCCCATCTCGCCGCTGAGCGAAGCGCGGGCAGCAGCCTCGGCGTCGGCAAGGGGATAGCCCTGGTTGAACTGGAAGTCGTTGCGCAGAGCCTCGTAGTAGAGCTGCACATACTCCTTCTGGCTGACGTTGTCGTATTTCTTGATGGCGCGGTTGCTCCAACCGATGGTAGAGCGCCAGTTGACGTTGGGCTTACCCGACTTACCCTGCTTCGTGGTGATCATCACCACACCGTTGGCACCACGTGCACCATACAGTGCACCGGCCGAGGCGTCCTTCAGAACGGTCATCGACTCGATGTCGGCGGGGTTGATCGAAGCGAGGTCGCCGTCGTACGGTGTGCCGTCGACGACATAGAGCGGTGCGCTCGAAGCGTTGATGGAGCCGAAACCACGCACGCGGATGGCTGGTGAAGAACCGGGCTGACCGGAGCCGCTTGTCACCTGCACACCCGAGACGTTACCCTCGAGGGCCTTCGTGGCGCTGGCCACAGGGCGGAGCTCCAGCTCCTTGCTGTTGACGTTGGCTGCCGAACCCGTGAACGACGACTTCTTGGCCGAACCGTAGGCCACGACGATGACCTCGTCGAGGGCCTGCTTGTCGCTGGTGAGCAGGATGCGCATGTTGGGGCGCGCACTCACCTCGATGGGCTCCATGCCCACATAACTGATTCTCAGCATCGTCTTGCCCTCGGGCATCTTGAGTGAGAACTTACCGTTGATGTCTGTTGCAACACCTACTGTGGAACCGACCACCTGGACAGTGGCGCCGACAACGGGCTCGTTGTCGTCTTGAGACAATACGGTTCCGCTAACCTGCGTCTGTGCAAAACCTATTCCTAAACTTAGGAAAAGGAATGCCAAAATCATTGTTAGTTTTCTTTCCATAAACTCTCTCGTTTTAGTATTAATGAATGTGATAAATAACAATATTCTCTTTTTTCAGCGCAAATATAGTAAATTTATTTTAAACCGCCAAACTTTTTAACATTTAATGGCGCATAAAAGGTGGTTATTTAACAAAATAGTGGATAAAAAGTGTTACGTTAACGTTTGTATAAAGGATTTATTAAGATTTTCCCTGTATGTGACATGCTCTCTCGTTAACAACGTGCCGGTGCGCAGGATGTCTGCTCCCTATTATTATAATAATGTACCCGTACATATAAATAATATGCTAATCTGACTTACTATGCGAACCAAAAACACATCAACAAGGCCGCAATCAGACGCAGAAGCCGACACTACATTAATAAGGTAGTGCGACTACATTAATAAAGTAGTGCGACTACATTAATAAGGTAGTCTGACTACATTAATAATGTAGTATCGCGATTTGCCGCAAATTGTCTGCCAACATGCCGCTGATTGCTTTGTGATTTGCGTTGTCCCGCCAGCTGGAAAACCCCTGTCGGCGTGGACAATGTATTTCTTATGTCTGAACATAAGCAATCAAATTGTTATTTATCACATTCATAAGCGACGAAAAAGAGACAGTCGGCTGATGTGAGTATGACAAATGCCACGGAAGAAAGAAAGTGACGCTTTTTTTAAGCAAAAAGAGGGTAATATGTTAAAAAACACCCCAAAAAGCACTTTTCTTTTCTTATTTCTTGGTCGTTTATAAAATTTTGTTTACATTTGCAATTACAACAAAGAGAGAGTTTTTATTTTTTATATTCTAATCAATTAAACGAGAGAGTATTTATGGAAAGAAAACTAACAATGATTTTGGCCTTTCTCTTCCTCAGCTTGGGAGGAGTTATGGCACAGACGCAGGTTAGCGGTACCGTAGTTTCTCAAGACAACGAGCCCATCATAGGTGTCTCGATCCTTGTCGTGGGGACTAACGTCGGCACCGTGACCGGTAGTGATGGCCACTTCTCGTTGACCGTGCCCGCCGGCAAGTCGATGCTCCGCATCAGCTATGTGGGTATGGAGACGCTCGAAGTGAGTGCGCGCCCGAACATGCGCATCGTATTGCGCGACGGCGACACCAACCTCGACGAAATCGTCGTGACGGCCATGGGTATCAAACGTCAGGCCAAAGCCCTGGGCTATTCGGCTACGGCGGTCGACGGCGAGAAGATCTCGCAGGCCCGCACGAGCGACATCATGTCGAGCCTGCAGGGTAAGGTGGCCGGTGTGCAGATCAGCTCTGCCGCCAGCGACCCGGGTTCGTCCAACTCCGTCATCATCCGTGGTATCAGCTCGTTGGGCGGCACCAACCAGCCGTTGTACGTCATCGACGGAGTGCCCCTGAACAACACGGCCGTCTACAGCAACGACGGACTGAACGCCGGCTACGACTTCGGTAACGGTGCCAATGCTGTCAACCCCGACGACGTAGAGTCGATGACCATCCTGAAGGGCGCTGCCGCTACGGCCCTCTACGGTAGCCGCGCCGCCAACGGTGTCATCCTCATCACCACGAAGACCGGTAAGGCCCAGAAGAAGGGCCTGGGCATCGAGTACAACGGCGGCCTGCAGTGGGAGACCGTGATGCGCCTGCCGCAGATGCAGAACGAGTTCGGTCAGGGCTGGTATGGCGACAAGACCGACGACGAGAACGGTTCGTGGGGTCCGCGCTTCGACGGCTCGACACTGAAGTATGGTACGGTGTACAACAACTCGCAGCAGATCAAGTCGTACCTGCCCATCGAGGACAACCTGAAGGACTTCTTCGACACGGGCTTCCGCTACAACAACAGCCTGTCGTTCAACGGAGCTACCGACCGAAGCGACTACTTCGTGTCGTTCTCGCAGATTCACGACAACGGTATCATCCCGACCGATGCCGACAACTACACGAAGTACACCTTCTCGGCACGCGGCTCGCACAAGATCAAGAACCTGACGTTCAGCTCGTCGGTGAACTATGCCTTCCAGAAGAACAACTTCGTATCGACCGGTCAGGGCATAGAGAACATGTACAACTCTATCATGCAGACACCGCGCGACATCAGTATCGCCGAGCTGAAAGACCTGAACAACCCGTTCAACACGCCGGGCTACTACTATACGCCCTATAGCGTGATGAACCCCTACTACATCCTGGAGAACCACCTGAATGAATACGAGAGCGAGCGCTTCTACGGTAAGTTCCAGCTGGACTACGACTTCCTGAAGTGGTTCAAGCTGACCTATCGCTTCGGTCTGGACACCTCCACCGGACAGCACCATCAGGGTGTGCCCAACTATGCCGTGCTCTTCCCCGACACGCCCAACTGGGCCGACGAGCTGAGTACCGTGACGGGCAGCACGTCGCAGCAGATAACACGCCGCCGCGAGCTGAACCACGACCTGATGCTGACGTTCAACATGCCTGTCAGCGACTTCAACATCAACGCCATCGCCGGTTTCAACGGCAACGAGCGCAGTTCGAACTACCTCTATTCGTCGGTCACCAACCTGACCATTCCGACCTACTTCAACGTCAGCAACTCGGCCGAACGCCCCACAACAGAGGAGTATAAGCAGCTGCGCCGACTGATGGGTATCTACGGACAGGCCGAAATAGCCTGGAAGAACCAGCTCTACCTGACCCTCACAGCACGTAACGACTGGTCGTCGACGCTGCCCAAGGGCAACCGCTCGTTCTTCTATCCCGGCATTACCGCCAGCTGGATCTTCTCCGAGGCGCTGAAGGAGCAGGCTCCGTGGCTCACCTTCGGTAAGCTGCGCGCCGCCTGGGGTAAGACGGGTAACGACGCCAGCGTCTATATGACCGACCCGTACTACTCGCAGGCCGCCGCCAGTTCGTCTGGCTGGGGCGATAGCAACTTCCCCTTCTCGAAGACCGGCACCAATGCCTACACCGTGGGTAACATCCTGGGTAGCTCGACGCTGAGCCCCGAGATGACCACCGAGACCGAGTTCGGCGTACAGCTGGCCTTCCTGCAGAACCGCATCCAGCTCGATGCTACGTATTACAACCGTGTATCCGACAAGCAGATAACACGTCTGAGCGTCGATCCCGCTTCGGGCTACACCGCACAGAACGTCAACCTCGGTAAGATCCGCAACCGCGGTATCGAGCTGTTGGTAACCCTCGTTCCCGTCCGCGTGAAGGACTTCGAGTGGAGCCTGACATGGAACTACACGAAGAACAACAACAAGGTGCTGAAGCTCCCCGAGGAGATGAACGGACGCGCTTCTATCTACGGCTTCACCGGCGGTACGGGTCTCTATGCCATCGAGGGCAAGGAGATGGGTATCTTCGAGGCCTACTCTGCCAAGAAGACCGACGACGGACGCATCATCGTTGACAGCAACGGTCTGCCGCAGAATACTGACGAGCAGGTGGAGATCGGATCGATCAACTATAAGTATATGATGGGCATCGGCAACACGCTGCGCTACAAGGGCGTCTCGTTGTCGTTCGACTTCGACTTCCGTCATGGCGGACTGATGTTCTCGCGTACGAAGGACATCGAATACTTCACCGGTAACGCCATGCAGACAGCCTACAACGACCGTAACCCGTGGATCATCCCCAACTCGGTCATCGACAACGGCGACGGAACCTTCTCGGAGAATACCATCCCGCTGAACTCAAGAAACATCTACAACTACTGGAACAACGGCGGCACGGAGATGGGTGCCTTCTCGCTCATCGACAAGTCGTACGTGAAGCTGCGCCAGGTGGTGCTCAGCTGGGACCTCCCCTCGAAGTGGCTCGCCAAGACCTTCCTCACCGGTGTACGCGTATCAGTGTTCGGCAACAACCTGCTGCTCTGGACACCGTCGAGCAACACCTTCGTCGATCCTGAAGTTTCGTCGTTCGGTAACGACCTGACGGGTAACTTCGGTGAGTATTCGTCGAACCCCAGCTCGCGCAAGTTCGGTTTCAACATCAATGTCAAATTCTAAAAGAAAGGAAGCAACAGTATGAAAAAGATATTTTTATTTGCCGCTGCGGGACTCATGATGCTTTCCAGTTGTGACCTGGACATCAATGAAGACCCGAACTATCCTTCAAGTGGCGAGATTACCAGCGACCTGGAGTTTCCCGCTGTGATCAACGCCATTGCTGACGCTACGGGCGACCAGATGTTCAACTATGGTGGCTTCTTTGCACAGTATTTCGAACAGATGCCTGAGGCCAACCAGTATAACGACCTGGCCGAGCTGAACATCGACGAGTCGAAAGACCTCTTCAACCGCTGCTACCGCGTCATCTATGCCGGTGCCCTCCAGGACATCGAGGACATCAAGACGAAGACCGATAACACGGCCAACCTCTTCGCCTGCCAGGTGATGCGCACGCTGGCCTTCCAGCTGTTGGTCGACAATACCAGCGAGACACCTTACACCGAGGCACTGCAGAGCTCTATCTCGGCTCCGAAGTACGACGACGGTAAGACCGTCTACGAGGGTGTGCTGGCCGAGCTCGATGCGGCAGAGGCTGCTCTCAACAGCGATGATATCATCACCATGACCGACCCGCTGCTCCAGAAGGACCTCAGCCAGTGGCGCGGCTTCGCCAATGCCCTTCGTCTGCGCATGTATCTGCGCCTGATCGACGGCAATGTGGATGCTGCCTCGTACACCTCGAAGGCTCAGGCTCTGGTGAACGCCGGCGACTTCTTCTCTGACGATGTGGCCTGGGATGTCTATAGCGACCAGGAAGGTCAGTTCAACCCGTGGTACCACGGTGTGTTCCAGCTCACCAACAACCATTGCGCTGCCTATCCCATCGTGTCGTACATGCTCAGCACCAACGACCCGCGTATCTCCTACGCCATCAAGCCCCGCACCAGCGACGGCTCGTATGTGGGACAGTTCCCCGGTGCCAAGCAGTCGAATGCTGTCTACAGCAGCTCGTATAAGAATCAGGATGTCAGCGCCATCGATTATGCGCCGACACACGCACTGCCCATCTATCTGTTCACGCAGAGCGAACTGCAGTTCCTCATCGCCGAGGTGCAGCTGCGCTTCAACCACAACGAAGCCGCTGCCAAGGCAGCCTACGAGGAAGGTGTTGCTGCCGACTTTGCATCGCGCGGCATTCCCAATGTCAGCGAGTTCTTAGCCAACTCCGCCAGCTGGGACGGACAGTCGTCGGCTGAAGAAAAGCTGAAGCTCATTTACATGCAGAAGTGGACAGCCCTCTTCATGCGCGACCACATGGAGGCTTGGTCGGAGATTCGCCGCACCGACGTTCCGTCGCTGTCGCCCCACTCGGGAGCCGACATCAACAAGAACGTCGCTATCTACACCCCTGGCGACCTGATCAACCCGACAACGAACCAGCTGGGCAATGGCAACATCGCCATGAGCATCCCCTACAGCAGCGACTCTCGTAAGTTTAATATCAACACGCCCAGCACGGCTCGCAAGATCAGCGACAAGGTGTTCTGGGATGTGAAGTAAGTTGTCCAACCCTAATAAAGACAATCAGATATGAAAAAGATATTTGTATATGGATTGATGCTTTGCACGGCTGCCTTTGGCTTCACATCGTGCAATGACGACGAAGACCAGCTCACCGACACCCGCGTGACCAACTACATCGTGCTGACGCTCAACGGCAACGAGGTGATGTATGTCGAAGCAGGCTCCGACTTTGTCGACCCAGGCTGCACCGCCGAACTGGCTGGCGAGGACGTCACCAGCAAGGTGACGGTGAACAACCCTGTGAACACCAACGAGATTGGTCCCTACGTGATAACTTATAGCGCTGTCAATGAAGACGGGTTTGCTGCTCAGGCCTACCGTTATGTGTATGTAGGCAGTCCGGTAGTCGCCAAGGTCGCCGAAGGCTCTTATCGCCAGACGTGGAACGACGACGGCTCGCCGAAGGCTCAGGTGGCATGGTCGGGCTACAGCATCTTCATGCTCACCGACGGCAACGGCAAGTACTGGACCGAGGACCTGCTCGGCGGCTACTACTATCTGCGTGCAGGCTACGGCTCAAGCTATGCTATGTCAGGCTTCCTGCAGGTGAATGAAGACAACACGGTGAATATCGCCGGCAGTAACGGCGTTCCCGGATGGGGCGACGACTACGACGACTTCCTGAACGGTGTCTTCGACCCTGCTGCCAACACCATCTCTTACGACATCGTGTATGCGGGAATGGATTTCAACGTAATATTAAATTTAAACGAATAGCATTATGATGAAGAAATATATTTCACTGCTGATGATGGCCCTGGTATGCTCCTTCGGCTTCACGGGCTGCGATCCTGAGACCGACGAGGAGCCGGGCGGAACGAACTTGGAGAAGATGGCCGGACTGTGGGATGTTCAGGTGGACGTGGTTGACGAGAGCGGCAACATCGTTTACGAAGATCCCTACGGACTGGGTACCATCCAGGTGATGACCTACAACACGGCTGACAATGTCAACAACGTGATGTGGCTCGACGACATGCAGAACTTCTGGGCTTTCAAAATGAAGGTCGATGTCAACTACGACGCCCGCACGTTCAGCTGCAACGAGAAAGACTATGACGCAGCCGGCACTGGAAAAGGCATCGTCACCAACGGTAAGGTGCTCGAGGGTCAGGCTGTCAACCTGCACGGTATGCCGAACGACAGCATCGTCTTCGACATCAAGTTCAACGACGACGACTACGGTTTCATCTATCGTATCTCGGGTCAGCGCTACACAGGCTTCTACGAGTAAAAACGCAACACTGTAGATTATATGAAAAGAGCGAGGGTGCAACCGTTGCCCCCTCGCTCTTGCTTTTTGGCAATCTCTATCATTTGAACGCAGAGACGCAAAGACGCAGAGATTGATTGTTCCTATCGGTTGATATACTTTGTCTTATAAAACTCTGCGTCTCCGCGTCTTTGCGTTCAAAAGAAACAAATAGATAATGCCTTTTATAGATGTAATGTCTGAACTCCAGTAATGTCTGAACTCCTGAAACTCCATCTACTTCATCAGATGCTTGAAGGCCCCCTTCTGCTTGAAGAAGTCCTGCAGCACGTAGAAGGCCTGCTTGGTCTGTCCGCGCTCGGAGATGATGCCCTTGCGGTTGAAGAAGTTCTGCGTGTCGTGGTTCATGCGTCGCGGGCTGTGGAAGTCCATGAGCACCCAGGGCGACACCCCGACGAAGGCGGGCTGGCGGCTCCACATCGCCAACTGGCGGCGGAACACTTCGGCCTGATACTCCTCCGTCCACTTCTCCGTCACATCGCCGAAACGGCCTGCCACGGCACCGGCACCGAACTCTGTGACGATGATGGGCTTCTGCGAGGGGATGCTCCATTTGTGGCGGTTGCAGTCGGCTGCCGTGCCGCCATACCATCCGATGTACTCGTTCACACCGATGATGTCGACCACCGAGAGCAGCGGGTCGGTGATGGTCGACGTGTTCTCGCCGGCTCCGTCGATGGTCATCGCCATGCTGAGCAACCGCTCCTGGTCGGCCTGCTTCACCTGCTGGGCCAGACGGCGGAGGAAGTTGTCGCGCGCCTCACCCTTCGGCAGTTCGTTGCCGATGCTCCATACGATGACGCCGCAGCGGTTGTGGTCGCGGTCGATCATCTCCTTCAGCTGACGTGAAGCACAAGCGAAGGTGTTGGGGTTCGTCCAGTCGAGCGTCCAGTAGACAGGAATCTCCGACCAGAGCATGATGCCGTTGCGCTCAGCCATGCGCACCATCTTCTCGTTGTGCGGATAGTGGGCCAGACGGAGGAAATTGGCCCCCAGAAACTTCGACCATGAGATGAGCGTCGAGTCGTCCTTCTCGGCGATGCAGCGCCCCGTGCGGTAGGGGGCCTCCTCATGGACGGAGACACCGCGCAGGAAGATGGGCTTGCCGTTGAGCAAGAGCTGCTGTCCGCGCACCTCGATGTGGCGGAAGCCTATCTGGTCTTCTATCTTCTCGCCGTTGCACTTCAGCTCGACGTCGTACAGCCGCGGTGTCTCGGGTGTCCAGAGGATGGGCGCTTTTTTATCGAAAGTGAACGAAGCCTCACCGCGGGCGTCGGTCGTCAGCTTCTGGTTGAGCTTCAGGTCGCCTATCTTCACGTCGATGCGCACGTCGGCCACTGGCAGGTTGAGCTTCACCTTGCCCGTGATTTTCGACAGCGAACCTTCCGCGAGCTTGATTTCGTAATCGTCGATATGTGCCATCGGTGTCTCTACGAGCATCACGTCGCGCGTCAGTCCGCCGAAGTTCCACCAGTCGGTCTCCATGGCAGGCACGGCATCGGGCCGCCGACGGTTGTTCACCCGGACTACCACCGTGTTCTCGCCTTTCTGTACGAGCCCCGTGATGTCGAAGAAGAAAGGCGTGAAGCCACCCTCATGAGCACCGGCTTTCTGCCCGTTCACCCATACGTCGGCCTGGTAGTTGGCCCCGCCGAAGTAGAGGTAGAGCAGGCGGTCGCGCTTCAGGTTGTGCTCGAACGTCCGCTTGTACCACACCGTCCCTTCATAGAAGAAGAGGTCCTGCCGCTGAGTGTTCCAGTCGGCCGGAACGTCGATATACTCTTTGTCGGAGAAGTTAAACTCGGCATGGTCGCTCTTCGAGGCGGGCTGTGCATTCTTGTAGATGCCGTAGCCCATGCCCGTGTCGTAGGGGTCCACCACAATCTGCCACCATCCGTTGAGCGATGTCACGTTGCGGCCATACACATTGTGCAGCACGTCGGCGGCCATCAGCTGTGCGGCCACCAGCATGCCCATTGTCAAAGCAAAAAGTCTTTTCATTGGTTTCTGACTGATCTTTTTTATTGTTTATGTTTTGATTTTGCAAAGGTACACATTTCTTTTCAAGTGCACAAGAGTTTTTGAGTTAATATAGGAAT
>CAMORS010000010.1 GCA_946624005.1 uncultured Prevotella sp.
TGCGGTCAATCTTGTACTTCTTGCTGCGTAGATACTTCATCTGTTCCTCGGACAGAATGAAGCAGTAATGATTAATTTGATCGTACATAATTTCTTGATTTTAGATTTTATCCCCGTCAAATGGTTTTACAATAGGTTGACTTCGTTGAGCTGAACCTTCATCGTTCCAACTGGACTTGTTTGGCTTGCGCTTGTGCGATGCAAGGATGGCAGCGTTCTGTTCCTCATCCGTCAGAGGAATGGGATTCTTGCGGTTCGCTTCAAGCCACTTGTCTATCTCGTCAAGGTAGATGACCCATCGCTTGCCAGGCTTGGAGCCAGGGATTTCCCTGTTTGCGAGTTTCTGATAGATGGTCGCAAGGGGAATGTTGGTGTACTCGGCAACCTGCTCTGGCGTGACAGGGCGGTGTCTGTTCTCTCTCTGTTGAGTTGGTCTGTTCTGAAGGTTCAGCAGTAACGCCTTCATGCCCGACACTTCATCCCGAAGTTCGGCAACGACCTGCGGAAGGTCATTGAACGTAAGTGGTTCATTACTCATATACATACACGACCCTTTTGTGGAATCGTGCTGCAAAGGAACCCCGTTACGAATCGGAGCAAGCCACTTTTTAATAACAGGTGCATCACGAAACAATCACGCAGTTGAGCCTCATTTTTGGCTGTTATTCGTGGATAAAATGGAATTTTGAAACGTCATTTTGACAACATTGAACATGTAAGTATAATGAATGACAATTGGGATTACGGCTGTTGGGGGGGGCAAGATTTCAGCGTAAAAGGGCATAGGCACATCAGGACCACACCAAGTTCGGTTTCTGATGTGGCTCCAATATGTGATGTTTAAGTATTGATATAGGAGAGGTGAGAAAGTTTATCTTCTGTCTTTCTCTACGCCCAGTTGTGAAGGGATATGGAATAACAATCCGTCTTCTCCCTGGATGTCACAATGTATTTGGTCGCTGTTGGATGTGACTGTCAGGTTCCTAAGTGTGCTATGTGATAACGGCTCTCCACTGGCTGTTACGCACAATGAAGCAAAACGACGCTCGATATAACAGGCGCAATCATCGTTGCTGTAAACCTTACCTTTGCCTAGTCCCAATCTGATGGCAATGCTCCAGACCAGATGTCGGACATCGAAGCTGCTCAACTTTGTCTTGAATCTCTTCCACTCAACTTCAGGGCGGTAGTTGTGATCCATGGCAAATCTCAAAAGGTCTGTACAGAACTCGTCCATGTCTTCCTCATACACAAATGGAGACATGATATATAAAAGGTATTCATGAATGGTATCCAGCTTTTTCTTCTGGCTTTCTGCCTGACTCTGATAAAAGTCATCAATACCCTGCTGGTAGATGTGAGCATTGATTATAACAATTCGGAAAAGGGCATGAAAAAGCCGCCCGGGGAGGGACGGCCTATAATTTAATAAAGGTAAAGACAAAAAAGAGACTTGGAAAGATAACTAGCGAGTCGATGACGGGTGTCTGAAGTGTTTAAGTGGTATCAATATACCATAGTGCCTACTTGCCCTTGACTGTGGATTCCCAACATATTATATTGAGAGACGACGCATAGTGCTTCATCAACAATTAAATTATTAACGCATATGATTAACAAAACAACAACCTCCAAGTTCAATGTCGGTGACATTGTAACTATCGCAAGAGATTACAAGGAGTTTGCGCAGCTTGACATTGCTCAGCCGCAAATTCAGGTTTATTCTGTAATGTCCGTTAACGCGGATAGGACAATCACTCTCGCTGGTGTATTCTCAGACATACCGGCTGAATATGTAGTGGGCGTGCCTATAGAAGGTGAACTTAGCATGCAGATTTACTATGCCCCAGAATTGCAGGCACGCCATTATGTGCTAGGCAAAGTAAAACAACAAGAGGACATCTATTCTCGCCCACAATTTATGACAACATTGTCTGAAAGATTTCACGATACATGCCTATTGGAAAAAATGCAAGCCGCAGAATTCCATTTCGTCCATGAGTTGCAGCACTGGCTTAAAGTGCACTATGGCTATTCCAGAATTTGTATCAATCAATTTTTCGGCATGAGAAAACCCATTATGGGGTAAGGAACGGGGATAGTAAGAAATCTCAGACGATTCATAACAGTAACTAGGGAGATTGCGTTAAAGAATGTGACAGGGGGCAATTCCGTCCCCTGTCTTACATTCAGATTAATTATTGCGTAATATCCTAAACAATGAAAAAGACAACGGATATCAACGATAACAGACCTGTTACCATAAGCAATAAAGTTATCATACATCCCGAACTTGATGATGGATTTGTACTATTATTGCTTGTGTCGTTTGATGATATATTAGTTCGTTGTTGACTATATTCACATGAAATGAACTGGCCCTTTTCGTCAAAAGTCAAAACGTAATCTCTATATCGATATTTTAAAAGTTTGTCCAGCCCCTCTTCGGCGTTGCCCTCGAACTTCAATTCTTGGTGGCAGATGCATTTGCAATCTTCATAGTTGATACCAGCCTCGTACTCTGTTCCTTGATATTTTGCAATTAACAGCATCTCAAAATTGTATGAGCCGTCTGCATTTTTAAAATCATCTTTAAACTGATTTGTTATTCCACCAGGCAAATTTTGAAAAGCACGAGCTTGTATATTGATTTCCTTGACAACAGCATCATCGTTAGATCCATGAAAGTTTATAGCGTGCGACTCGATGAGCTTGTATATCCAAGAGCCTTGGTCTTTCATCTCATGAGCCTCTCTATTGTAACCGTCTGAAATTTCATATCCAGTCAGAAAGCCTCCCTCGAAAAAGAAGTTGTAGTTAAATCTGCTACTATGTAAAACTTTATCATCAGGCGAATATGAAAGCCCCAGAGCATCGGCCACAAATTGAATAGTGAAATTATGTTCAGCAATAGCACTATCCAAATCGTATTCCATAGAAAAACGGCTATAATCATGCGAGAAATCAAAGTCTTGCATATAATAGCGAACCTCTGATTCTGTCAATGTTTTCCTACCAGGGCTTGCTATGACACATATAATATCCTCAGACATTACCTTAAGACAAACAGATAATATGTCATCACTATCATCACCATAATTACTTGGGTGATTATAGTTGGTATAACTATAGAACTGATTGTGTTCATATCCTAATGCCTGAAGGTCATCATTGGTGGAACCACCCTCTTTGATTTCTTTACATAAAACCCATTGATTGTCTTGTTTAATAAATACGCCCATAAATTTTAAGTTTTATTGTTAAACATGTTTGATAGTTTATTCAGTTGAGGAAATAAAAAACGTGAGCAATCTACTTCGCTTACGTCTTTCGAGGTATTGGGGATAACCTGTTATCTTAAACGAGTAAATGCCCACGCCGAACGGCGTGAACTATCTACTTCAGTTCATGATAACTTTGTCTAATTCCCCAATTGTCGAAAGACAAGAATCAAAAGTGGACGTTCAGTCTAATGTCCTATTATATGTTAAGTTCCCATACATCTAATCATTTTATGTTCTACGATTTTTTGTCTTACGAAACCGCATAAAGCGAAATCCGTTGGCAAAATTACACAAAAGTCTTCATATTCCGACCTCGGAAGTGTAAAAACGGCTAAAAATGGATTCAAATGGAGGTGTTTTTGTAAAAATCTGGATGAAATGGGGCTGAAATTGAGGATTATTTGCTAACTTCGCACTCAGATTGACAGACGAAGCCGCGTGCCGAAGGGTTGGCAAAGGGAAATGGCGGTGAAAGTTGGCTTGCCGATGGGTCGGCAAGGGAAAACGAGGACAAAGAGTCTGTTGCCGACGAGGAGGCAAGGGAAAACGGATGCTCTGTGAAGGTTGCCGACGTGTCGGCACGAAGGAAATGGTTCATGGACAAGGTTGCCGACGGGTCGGCAAGCGAAGTTTCAAAGAAAAATTTACGTGCCGACGAGGCGGCAAGCATGAATGAAGGGCCGTTTTCATTTGCCGACAGAACGGCAAGGAAGAACGAAAGGCCAAAGCACCTTTTCATAACTCACGGATAATTGCACTTTAACGCAGTTGATGCTTAATGTTGGGCGTTATTGGATTCGGTAAGTCCCGAATTGCGTCATTCTGCTTGCCATTATTCGGTCTAATTCCTCCTTGACGATGAGGTTCTGCACTCCGACTTTCACCTTCGTGAGGTTGTTCGTCTTGACGATGACACAGATGTTGCTCTTGGTCATGCCGTATTTCTCGGCAGCTTCGGCTGTGGTGTAATAGGCATCACTCGCCTTCAGGTCGGGACGGAAGATGTCATCAAGATGTATCTTTGAATAATAGGTCTTGCCATATAATCGCTTGGTGGGAATATGGCGGCGATAGGCTTGGGTACGCAAGGATTCCTTGGTTGTGGAATATAGGGATTCTGCCTCATCCGTTGTCAGCCACTCTGTCAAGGATTCAATCTCGGCAGTAACTCCGAAGAGTGCATCCATATGCTTTCGGCTATAGTAGTTCTTGCCTGCAATCTTGCAAATGGGTATGTTGTTTCTCTTGGCTGAAACATAGAGCCAAGACTTCTTAACCTTGTAGATTGCCATAACATCGTCGCCAGAGATGTATTCAAGTGGTTCTGATGACCTCATTATTTCAGGTATGTGGTTCTTGTCTTTTCTCGACGAAAGGGAAGAAGACGATGACTGAGATGATTTCTTGCTTGGCTTGTATGACGAAGCACAGAGCAACACTCTATGATAAGGGTTGCCCGCAAGCATCTGCTCAATGTCTGCCTTGCGGATGAATGCCATCCGGCTGCTGATTCGTGATGCAGGCAGTTTCCCCTCGTTTACCAATTTGTAAACGTACTGACGGGAGCATCCCATGAGGATGGCAGCCTTGGAGAACGAAAGATACTCCTGGCTGGCGATGTCTATAACAGGCTGGACAGCCTTCAAAAAGTCCTGTTGTCTCTTCTTGCGCTGAGCCTTTGCACCCTGGCGCATTGTTCTGAACAATACCTCTGCGAACCGCTGTTACAAGTGAACTCCTTGCCGCAGAAGGCGCATTTTCTTGTCTTTCTCATTTGACTCCTTTTTATGTGGTTTTACAATCAATTTCATGCAAACCGCCACGGAGTGAACTTTCGTCAATCATTGACACCCATTGTCAACTCATTCCACGATGTCACGTTCTTCAAATGAGGTCACTTCCTTGCTTCTTTCCCTTTCGTTAATCAGTCAACAGTTGTCCACTCTTGTCAACCTTTGTCAACCCTGTCCACGAGATGGCAAAATAAAAGCCCTCAAAATTCTCCGCGGTAGAAATGCGTTGCAAAGATAAGCGGATTTTTGAGAACCACCAAAAAGCAAGTCCGAAGTGTTAAAATTCAAAAATAGTTGATATACAACGATTTAATTCCATGTGCTTTTCATTGTTTGTGGTTGTTTAGAGGGCTCTAAATACAATTTTTGAAAGCCCATACGCCGATGGAGGTCACACTGTTGGGGATGGTGATGGAGGTGAGACTGTTGCAATTTTCTAAAGCACTGTTGCCGATGGAGGTCACGCTGTTGGGGATGGTCACAGAGGTGAGGCCTCGGCAACCAGAGAAAGCTCCGAAGCCGATGGAGGTGACTTTTCGTGTCCTGTTCATATAGGTCACTTCCTCGGGGATGACGACATTCCCTGAATATTTGTTATCTCCACTCGTCACAATCAGTTCCGTCCCATCTTCACTATAGTTATAATAGATAGTCTTGCCGTCGGCATTCTGTACGGCGATGTTGTAGGCCAGGGCCTGTAGGGTTCCGAGCATGCTCAGCAGGGTGGTGAGCAGTAGGCAAGAAAGTTTTCTCTTCATGGTTGTATCAATTTTAAATGGTTGATGAATGGTTTACTTGCTTGCAAAGTTACACAAAAAAATGTGAAACAAGCAAGCAAGTAATGAAAAATTGAATAAAAAAACAAGTCAACGAGAAATAAAACTAAGTTTAACCGGTTTGTTGTTTCCCCATTGAACCCTAACAAATCATGGAATTGGTTACGTTTTGCATAGTGGTTTACAATTATTAACTGGAAGCAGCTGCTTTCTTAACAGATTTATGCGCACCATGAGGGGCGAAATTTGGAGGTGTCGCAAATAGTGCGTACCTTTGCAATGCATTTAAGATGCATTGCGAGTGAAGGCTGCGGCTCAGCATAGCTCGAGCGAGCTCAGCTCTGCATTCGCCTTGCACTTCACTTGCATCGTCAACCTAAGAGATCTTTGACTTACTGAAACAGAAACAACGCCGACATCAGAGACTATCTCTGACCGCAACAGAGACCATCTCTGAGGGCATCAGAGACTATCAACGACGACATTAGAGACCATCTCTGACAGCATCAGAGACCATCAACGACAGGCACATCAATACTCAAAAGCTTTTTTAAAACACGCGCGTGACCTCCTACGTTGGTTCATCGGCTGAACGGAAGAATAGTGGGGGAAACAAAAAAACGCTGACATCGGGTGATGCCAGCGTTTTTTCTATTGTCGAATGTAATCGTTTCGGCTTAGAAGTTGTAGTACAGGCCGAAGGTGATGTTCTCACCGCTCAGGTCAAGACCGAAGGCGCTGCTCGAGTCCACTATGTCGCCATCGGGATCGAGGTTGTGGTAGCCGAGGAAGCCGCAGTGAGCCACGAAGCTCAGCTTGGCACCGAGGTTGACAGCCACACCGGGACGCAGACCTACAGCGAAGTGGTTGGCGATGTCGTTGTAGTGGGTGTAAGCCACACCACCGTCCATGAAGACGTTGACATACTGCGACTTCACGAAGGTGTAGCGAGCGTAGGGCTGGATGGTGTAGAACTCGTGAGTGCTCTCGTCGAACGGATTGTTCTGCAGGTCGAGCGAACCCTTGCCGAAGCCGAGGTAAGCACCGACAGCCCAGTTGTTGTTGATGTTGTAACCAATCTCGGGAAGCACCTTGTAAGTAGTCTCAGCGTCGCCGCCGGCAATCTTCACGCTGCCAACACCTACTGATCCACCCATGTAAACCTGTGCGCTTGCACTTACTGCCACGATGGCAGCTGCCAATGTCATGAAAAATTTTTTCATACTTCTTTCTTTTTTTAATGGTTTAACTTGTTGTTTTTTGTTGGGACGCCACGTATCGCGTCTGATACAGATGACCGACTCGATATGTCGCGTCGCCACCTTTTTCGGGTGCAAAAGTAGTCTTTCTTACGCAGGTAGCCACCTTTTTTGCTGAATTTTTAGCGAAAACCACTTGTTTTGTTGACGTATGTCAATTATTATATGTAATTTTGCAAGCATGAAAAGAGTGGTTTTGTCTTTTTTGGCTGCAACAGCCTTACCCGTCATCCTGTTGGCTCAGAACGTAGGAGAGAAGTTGGATGCCTTCAGCGATGTAGGCTATCGCGTGGAGATGCAGGGCAGCATGGCTCATGGGCAGACGCCGCTGTGGCTCAATGCCAATCGATATGGGCTCAGCTCGCTCGACGAGACGAATGGCTATCTTCGTGCTTCCGTGGAGCGCGAGAGCAACCACGACAGGCGGTGGGACGTGGGCTACGGGTTGGATGTTGCCGTTCCGTTGCATTATTCCAGCAACGTTGTCGTGCAGCAGGCTTATGCCGAACTGCGCTGGCTGAAGGGTGCGCTCACCGTGGGCAGTAAGGAATGGCCCATGGAGCTGAAGGATGGCCAGCTCTCGAGCGGCAGTCAGACGCTGGGCATCAATGCGCGCCCCGTGCCGCAAGTGAGGTTGGCCCTGAAAGACTATTGGACGCTGCCTTTCGCCAATGGGTGGCTCCACCTGAAGGGACACATCGCCTACGGTATGATGACCGACGACCGGTGGCAGCACGATTTCACCCGTCGACAGTCGAAATATGCCGACCATGTGAAGTATCATAGCAAGGCGGGCTATCTGAAGATAGGCAATCCCGAAGTGTTCTGCCCGTGGTCGGTGGAACTCGGACTGGAGATGGCCACGCTGTTCGGCGGCAAGGCCTACGTGCCTGACGAGGATGGCAGCATGGTTGTCAAGACCGGCGAGGGCGGACTGAAGGGGCTGTGGCATGCCTTCCTGCCAGGTGGTGCCGATGCCGGAGAAGAAACCTATCAGAATGTGGCTGGCAACCAGTTGGGCAGTTGGCTTCTGCGCGTGAGCTACGATGGCGAAGACGTGGGTGTCGGAGTTTATGCCGACAAGTTTTTTGAAGATCATTCCAGCATGTTCATGGTCGACTACGACGGCTATGGCGAGGGTGCCGAATGGCAGCAGAAGAAGCACCGCCGCGTCTTCGTCTATTCGCCCAAAGACATGATGCTCGGTGCCGAACTGTCGTTCAAGCAAGGACGATGGATCGACCGCATGGTGGTGGAGTATCTCTACACGAAGTATCAGAGCGGCCCCATCTATCACGACCATACTGCTGGCGTGCCTGACCATATCGGCGGCAAGGACAACTATTACGACCACTATATCTACCCCGGATGGCAGCATTGGGGACAGGTGATGGGCAACCCGCTCTATCGTTCGCCCATCTATAATGGCGGAACAGGGAGCGACGAACAGGGGGATGACATCTGCATTGGCAACAGTCGCTTCGTGGCGCTGCATGCTGCACTGACGGGCGAACCCCTTGAAGGCCTGCGCTACCGAATGCTGGCCACATGGCAGGAAGGTCTGGGCACCTACGAGCGTCCCTGGCTGAAGAAGAAGCACAACGTCAGCGTGATGGGTGAGGCAAGCTATTCGTTCCAGAAGGAGCGGGGATGGCTGCGCGGCGTGACGCTGAAGGGAGCTGCCGCAATGGATGCTGGTGGCATCCTGGGCAACAACTATGGTGTGCAACTGACAATCATTAAAACAGGAGTATTATGAATAATCGAGGTACGAAGGTGCGAGGGTGCGAGGGTACGAGGGTACGAGGGTACGAGGGTACACGGGTGCGAGGTTTTCTTGGCTCGCTGATGCTGGCAATGGCTGTCCTTGTGCTGGCTGCCTGCGATGTTGAGACATCTGGCAACGGCGACCTCGACGGCATGTGGCGCTTGGAGACCGTAGACACACTGGCTACAGGCGGCCACTGCGAACTGGGCGACGAGCTGCGCACATGGTCTGTCCAGCATCGTCTGCTCGAACTGCGCGACCATACTGGCACGGCTGGGGCTTTCCTCCTGCGCTTCGACCACCACGACCGCCAGCTGCGCACCTACCAGCCCTATGTGTTCAACCGCAGCGAGGGCGACTATCCCTTGGAGAGTGCTGCCTATATGGCTCCCTTCGGTATCAACGCGCTGGATGCCACCTTCACCGTCGTCGGCCTCAGCAGCTCGACAATGCAGCTGCGCGACGACCAGCTACTGCTGTCGTTCCGCAAACTCAACTGAACAGTGGAGGCGATTGGGTGAATAAAGGTCGTAGCAGCCGAATTTCAAATTCGGCTGAACGGGGGACTTTTAGCTAACTAAAATTGTTCAGCTTATCTATAAAGTCTTCTATGAAACAGTCGATAGCATCGAGGATAATCTGGTAGCGTGGGTTATCATTGCGCATGATGAAAGTAGAGAAATAGTCCACCCCATCAATTTCAATGCTTATGCTTCTTTGGCAGTATTGGTTTTTTGATTCGGAGGATGCAAACCATTGCCGAAACATTCTATCTCTTGCCGCTTGACGATGGTCTTCGGTATCGCAGATGTAATCAAGGACTACTCCTTCGTTTTTGAAAAATTCCTCAACAACAATCATAACTGTTTGTTGTACTTTCTTATCTGGAGATGTCTTAAAGTGGTCTTCGGTACTTATAAAAAACTGGTAAATACCATCATCTGAAATCATCAAGTCTTGGATAAAACCAATTTCGTAATGCTTCCCTTGGTCAGTGTCAAAGGAAAAAGAAAACATACCTGCCGACTTCAGCAGGTATGGCGACTTCTTATTCAACTCTGTCAGGGAAAAAAACAGATTCTTCATTTGGAAATATGAACCGTATTATACCCCTGTCGCTTAAACTCCTCAAACGACATTTTTCCCGAGGTGAGGTCGCTCCACACCTTACGGAGGCCTACAGATTGCCTAAAAGCAGCCATCTTCTCTTCCTTGTTCTCGTAAACCTTTATCATTACTTTCAGATTTTATCGCTGCAAAGATATGTATTTTCTTTGAAATATCCAAATATATTTGACAGAAAAATCGTTTTCAGACGAAATTAGCCAAGAACCGTCAAATATTAGGGAATCGTCTTTGCAAAAGCTTCACGCTCCTTCCAATTTGGCTGAACTACCGTTCGTACGGTGAAGGCTGCTCGGCAATGCGGCGGCGCAGCTTGCTGTCGTAGCCCCAACGGACAATGCGCTGCGGCATGAGGCGGAACAGCAGGCGCATGGTAGGATAGGCGTATTTCGGCGTGAAGAGACCGTAGAGACGATAGATGCCGCGCATGTAGATGCGAAACTCGTTCCATGCCTTCACCCTGCCTCGCCGACGGTAGACATCGCTGGCACGACGGAAGAAGAGTGTCGTCTCAGGGATGTTGCTGATATGATAGCCTGCACAGAGGGCATCGAACCACAGGGCGATGTCCTGACTGATGCGGAAACGCTCGTCGTAGCGGAGCATGCCATCTGACACCTTAAATATCCGGCGACGCATCATCACGGTGGGATGGGCAACAGGCGAGGCACGATGGATCATGGCGCGTGCCGCCTCGGGTGTAGTGGGGTAGTGGCGTATGTTGACACACTCGTGGTGTTCGTCGAACTCCTGCATCGAACCGCCGAGGATGTCTATCTCGGGATGTTCCTGCAGATAGCGTTCCTGAAGCTCGAAGCGGCGGGGGTGAGAGCGGTCGTCGCTGTCCATGCGGGCAATGAGCGTTCCGCTGGTCTTTTCCAAACCCTTATTGAGCGAATAGGTGAGTCCCATGTTCTGTTCGTTGACGACCACTTCAAGGGCTGAGCCTATCTCCTTTTGCCAGCGACCGACGGCAGCATGCAGACCCTCAGGCAACTGACCGTCTTCGATGAGCACAATCTGGTCAGGGCGGCGTGTCTGTTCGCTCCAGATGCTCTGCATCGCCTCGTCGAACTGCTGTGGGTCGTCTTTGCCATAGACGGACATCAGGACGGAGATGTTCTCGGGGGTGCGAGGGTGCGAGGGTGCGGGGGTACGAGAGATGTTCTCGATGGTTGACAATCTGTTGCTGATGCCGTCGCGGATGCCGCGAAGGATGCTGCGAAGGTTCTTTAGCCGAGGACTGACAAAGAGAGGATAGAAGAAAAGCTTCAGCGTGTAAGTCCAGGCGCAGTGCCACTTCCAGAACTTCGGCACATAAGGCCGACGCAGCAGGACGAGGAAGTTGCGGTACTGATAGTAGAGCCGGAAGGCGGGCGACTTCTTCATGGGCAGCTGTGTGGGCATCCCCTGCATGTGGTTGAACGTCAGTTCGTTCACCATATAGGAGTGGAGGCCGTGATAGTATTCGGCACGCCAGCCCCACTCGTTGTCTACGGCATCGATGAAGAGCGGTTCTTCGAAGAGTCCTACCTCGTTGATGACGCTGAGGCTGATGAGGCTGAACGACGAGATGATGCTGTGCATCTGGTCGATGTGATAGACGGGGGTGTGAGAAGTGTTCTCGGGGGTGCGAGGGTGCGAGGGTGCGGGGGTGCGAGAGATGTTTGCGGGGATGGTGAAGCGGGCAATGACGTTGCGAGGCTTGTTGTAGTAGGAACGGCCTGTCTTGCGGTTGATGGGCTTCGGTCCGATGGCAGCCACGCGGTGTCCCTGCTGCTGCAATGCTTGGCGCACCGACATGAGCTGCTCTACGAGATGCTCTGTGCCGATGCTGTCCTGGTCGCAGAAGAGCACATCGCTGAAACCTTTCGCCTGGTAGTGGCGTATGCCCTCGTTTTGCGCGAAGGCGATGCCCGTGTTGTGCATCAGGGGTATGTAGGCAATCTTCTCGCGTCCGTAGAAATGCTGGGCATGCGAGGTGTCCGAGTTGTCGACAAGACACACCTCGTCTACCTGTGGCAGCAGCTTCAGCAGTGCCTGCTCCACAGCCGGAAGGTCAGGGTTGTATAGTATGATGATAGCACCAGTCATGGTCGTTTTTTTCCTATTTGCTTTGTTCTTTTTTTGACGCCGGCAGTTTTTTCTGTCAGCGTCGTCAGCGTTTTTTGATAGGCGACGATTATGGTCGCAATCCGTCGCGGATGCCACGCCACATATACGTCCAGCAACGCCCTCCGTCGCGTACCAGCAAGGGGAAGTAGACCAGGCGGGCCAGCTGTTTGATGCCCGTTGCCACCTTCCATTGCAGCGGTACATAACGCCTGCGGAGGAGCCACAGATAGTTGCGATACTGATAGTAGTAGCGCAAGGGACGCGAGATGATGACGCGATAGCTGCCTATCTTCAGCTCGCGTTGGCCCACCTGATGACCGATGGTGATATGTGGTGTGATGCCGCAGACATAGTGCTTCGCCTCAGCGCGCCAACACCATTCGAAGTCGACATAGTCGATGAAGAGGGCCTTCTCGGGCTCCCCGACATCGTTCAAGACATCGATGCCGATGCAGCAGCCAGTCGATATGACGTCGCGCCGAGGTATGAAGTCGTCGGCGGTGGGATGGTCGCGATGGACAACTGAACGGTATTCCTCGCCCGAACGGAGGTTTCGGAGTGTCGGTCCCAAAAGGGCCAGTTGCTTCGTAGAGGTCTTGATGCGTTCGTATTCGTCGGCGATGAGCTGTGGATAGTCGGTCGGGATGCGGGTGTCCTGGTCGAGAAAGACCAGATGCGAGATGTCTTTGCGCTCCTTCATCTTACGGATGCCGACAGCCTGTGCTGCTGCGATGCCTTCGTTCTGGCCGTTGCAGACATATTGCATCCTGCCCACTTCGGGCGTGCCGAAACAGGGCTCCTCAGAGTTGTCGACAATACATCCCGGCCATTGTCCGGCCAGCCGACGCACCTGTTCGACATCGTCGGACGTGGGATGATAGAGCACGATGATCAGAGCTGGTGTGTTCATGGATTCATGGTTTTGGGTTTACTGAAACTGAAACGTAAGGTCTGCTGCAGGATGAGCCCGATGATGACGACATACTGGATGAGCACCGACAGGCTCAGGATGAGGTTCTCCTGATAGAATTGCAGTACGAGCGTCAGCGCCACGTAGGCATAGAGGCAGCGGCAGACGGGCTGTCCGTTCTGACATTGGCGGTAGAGCCAGCCGGTGAAGACCCCGTAGACCGATGCGAAGAAGGCCACGCCACGATAGCCAAAATCTTCGTAGAAGGGCTGGAAAACGGTGTAGACGTTTGTTGGGATGGGCACCTGAACGAACTCCTGCAACTTCTGCTCCACCACATAGTGGCCCAAGCCGAGCTTCTGTCCTACGGCATAGAAGAAGGCCAGTGTGCGCGATCCGAACTGGTCGGTAAGCTTCTCCTGTACCTGCTCAAAGGCTACCGACGGCGAAAGCACGTAGATGGAGAGGAAGTCGAGCAGCGTGTGGGCATTGTCGTCGTCGGCTCCGCTGCGAATGAAGTTGAAACCGTAGAACAGGAAGAAGATCATCACCAGAGCGATGGCGATGTTGCGGAGCTTGACCTTGCGCTTCTGATAGAGCACGAAGAGCGTGACGACGAGCATGAAGAACAGGGCTCCCTTCTCCATGATGGCCACGGCACAGAGAATGTTGGCCACGACGATGAAGGCAAAGCGCGGCTTGCTCACGTTGGGATAGCGCCATACGCCAACGATGAAGAGTGCCTGGTTGATGGCATTGACATATTTCAGGACAGACTGTCCGCGCAGCTGATAGTCGCTGTTGGCCAGGATGCGCAGGTTGTAGATCATGTCGCTGGCATCGAACATCGACACCACCTGGTAGACTTCGTAGATATACAGCGGTGTGAAAACGACGGAAATGAGGAAGAAGAAGCGCAGAAACAAACCGTTAGTCGCCATGTCGGCAGGTGCCGTTGCAGGCTGTTGAGAAGGCAGGGCATAGTAGGTGGTGATGGCTGTGGCGCAGAGTATGGGAACCCAGAGTGCCACGCAGGTGAAGAAGCGTGTTCCCAAAGGATAGAGCAGATGGCCACTCACGGTGAACATCAGGAGGATGGCCAGCCAGACGCCTGCCGTGAGCATCCACGGCGAGAAGGCATCGCCCACGCGGAAGACGACGAACAGGGCGATGAGCACCACGAGCGAGAGGATGAGCAACCAAATCATAGCTTATCTCGAAGAGTTTGTCGGCGTAGGCCTCCATAAGCCGTTAGCCTTGCCGTTGACGATTTTATGAAACTGAATACAGTTGACCACCGCACCGGGAATGTTGACCACGCAGAGTGCCAAGAGCATGCCCTCTACACCGAACACCTTGCCCCAGTGCCAGGCCAGGGGGATATAGACGAGGGCGGCACCGACGGTGAACAGCAGTTGCAGGCTGAGGGCGTTCAGGCCGTTGAGGAAATAGCTGTAGCTGAGGCTGAAGATGACAATCATCATGTAGGCCGCCATGAGCACCGACATGCGCAACGGCACCACCACATCGGCACCCACCCACAGGCGATAAACGGGTTGAGCCAGGGCCGTCATGCATACCAGCAGCAGGGCTATGCCGACCAAGACGAGGTGCATCCTGCGCATCGAGCGCCGAATCCAGGCAACGTCGCCACGTTCGAAAGCCTCTGTCGTAGCGCTCCAGAAAGGCACCGCAACGATGGTGAACAGCATCATCGCCAGACTGAAGTAGCGGTAGGCCACCTGATAGGGGGTTACCATGGATGGCGAGAACATGCGCGAGATGAGTGCGTTGGACGTGGTGAAGAGAATGATGCCGGCTATCTGAAGCACGAAGAAGCGTATGCCGATGCGGAACATCTCGCCTACTACGGGCCAGCTGAAACTTCTGAGCGACGGCCGCAGGGTAGGGTAGCGACGGAAGGTGATGGGGAAGGCTGCAGCATAGACAATGAGCGGCGAAAGCGTATAGGCCAAGGCCACCCACAGGAGCATATCGCCGCCAGGGTGCAGCATGTTGAGCAAGACGACGAAAAGGAGTGCCAGCGTCTGACCGCCGACGACCAATGCGTTGTTGACGGCAGGCAGCTGCAGGGCGAGATAGATGTTGCCGACGAACTTCACGACGAAGACGCAGCAGATGAGCGATGTCGACAACAGGAGCACCTCACGGAGGTGAGGCACGCGGGCAGTATCGATGTTGAGCAGCGTGTAGGGGTCGAGCCATGCTATGGCACAGAGGGCGGCAATGCCGATGGGCACGATGACGGCGACGAGCATGACCAGCGTCGACGACACACATTGGCGGGCTTTCGCCTGCTCGTCATGAGCCAGATAGGCCGCAAGCTTGTTGCGCAGACCGTTGCCCAAGCCGATGTCGAGCGATTCTATCCAGAAGAGGAAGGAATAGATGGTCATCCAAAGGCCGTTTTCGTACTCTCCGAGGCACAGAAGGGTGGCTGGCACCAACATGAGCTGTACCAGTCCAGACCATCCTTTCACCACAAACGAGGCGAGGATGTTCTTCCGTAGGAGCGTTGTCCGCGACTTACTTCTTTCGGCCATACTTTTCTTTATATAGTAGATACCACGACATGAGCAGCAGCGAATAGAAAAGCCACACCAGCAGGTTGGCTATCCAATGGGGAGAAGAGGCGCTGACGGGGACGATGCTCTCCTCTACAGGGGTAAAGGCAGCCGACTGCCGGCCTACCATCTGGCGGGTGCGCTGTGTGCGTAGCGACATGTCGTTGTATTCGTTGAACAGTCGTTGGGCTTCGCGTTCGAGAGCTTCTTCCTGAGCCTGAGCAGCCGGTGTGAGTGTTCCATAGTGCGAATCGCGGAAAGCTGCCAGTCGCTGCTGTGCCTCTTTGTAGCGGGTTGTTGCCGACAGAAGCTGTTCCTGCTGTAGGCTCACCTCACGAAGGGCTCTTTGCCTGCGATAGCTGCTGATGAGCTGTTGCAGCTGACGGGTTGCCTCATCGGCCAATTGTTTTGCCAGCGGAGCATGCTGTGCCGTGGCTTCGATGGTGATCATGCCCGTTGCCAAGTCGGTGGAGCACTTGATGTGGCGTGCCACTTGCTCTTCGATGGTGCTGCTACCGGAACGTTGCCACCAGGCTTTGCGCTCTGTCTGCGTGATATATTGCGCCAGGCTCACCGTCTGACGGGTCGAAGGGATAGTCAGCCTTACCTTCGACATAGCGGCAAGGAACGATGGCGAATGGAGTATCTTGTCGTAGACGAAGGGGTCGGAGATGAAGTCGGCATCCGTCTCGATGTCCACTCCCATTTGCGAGAGCTGTTCGGCCAATGGCGAGTAGAGGGCATCGTCGGCTTCGAGGATGATGCTCGTCCGCGAGGAATAGGTGGGCGGTATGGAGAGCGAGACGATGCTGCTGCCCGCTACAGCCACCACGGCAGCCATCAGCAGATGGCGCTTGTTGGCTCGTATGATGCTCCAACCACTGCGCTTCTCCACGGCTATTCTTCGCTGATGGTGATGAGATGGTTGCGCTCCCGCCATACAATCCATGCAATGCGGACGACGAAACCTAACAGAAGGAAGAGAATGAGGATATAAAGCTTGGGCATGTTGGCATGCTTCACCGGCACCGTAGCCTCCTGCAGCACAGTGAAAGCTGGTGTCTTCTCCTGCACCTTCGCCTCGGCCATCTGCAGCTGCTGCGCCACCTGGGTGTAGATGTTGTACTGCAGCTGCATGTCGTTCTCCAGCTCTTCCTGCTGCATGCGGGCCGATTCGAGGATGAGGTCGCGGTTGGCATCGGCATAGCCGCCGTATTTCTTCCGCGCATTGACATACTGCTTGCGTGCCTCTTCGAAGAGCTGTTTCATGTAGGCCAAGTCCTGACGTGCCTTGTTGGTACGATAGTTGGTGATGAACACCTGCAGGCGTTCCTTGGCAGCATCGGCGATGGTGGCTGCCACCTTCGGGTCTTGAGCCTGAGCGGAGATAGAGATGACGCTCGTCTTCTTGTCGACCGAGCAGGTGACGTCACCGCTGATGGCGGTGGCTATCTTGTATTCCTCGCGTGTGGGCTGCAGCGGGTTGGGCTTCTGTCGGGCCGTGGTATCGGCGTTCTCGCCCTTGATGGCTTCCACGGCTTTGCCTAACCAGATGACGGGGTAGCTCCACCACGTGTGGCGCTGGTGGTTGCGCAGATAGTCGTAGTAGGTGGTGTGCAGGGTGCCGTCTTTCGTTTCTACAGGTACGTCGAACATGCCCATGCGGAAACGCATGGCACCGACCACCTCTGGGTAAATCTCAGGATAGATAGCGTCGCCCGTCATGTTGTTGTTGCCATACAGGCCGACCATCGATGCCAGCGACGAAATGCTCGATGCCATGTTGCCGCTGGTTGTCTCTGGTGCGAGAAGCACCTCCGACTTGTAGATACGCGGAATGGAGAAAGCCACCACGATGCCCACCACGGCTGCTGCAAAGAGCCATGCTGCCATCCGCTTCCAGTCGTTCCTGAGGATGCGAATCAACGCTATACTATCTATCTTTATCTTCATCTTTTCTTCCTATTGGGTAGCTCGGTACCCCTTCCTTGGAGGGGTTAGGGGAGGTTTTACTTCAGTATGTTTGCCAGCGTGGCGATGAGTGTTCCGATGGAGATGATTCCTGTTCCGATGGCGAGCTTCTCGGCAACGGTCATCTTCGTGAGCGACTTCTGCGGCACGACAATCTCGCAACCCGGTTCGGGCTTGGCGTCGCGTCCCACCTTGGCGATGTGGCCGTTCATATACTTGATATAGGTGCGGCTCTTCTTCGCCTTGTTGGTGAAGCCACCAGCCTGGTCGATATAGTAGCTGACTGACTTTCCCTTTCGGTAGCTCACCGAGTTGGGATACATCACCTCGCCATTGATCTTCACCGTGGCGTTGTATTGCGGAACGATGAGGCGGTCGCCCTCACGCAGGATGATGTCTTCGTCACAACCTGGCTGGGCCAGTGCCTTGTCCAGTTCGATGGCTACGGGATAGGTCTCGCCTACTTCGTATTTGCGCTGTTGCTGCGTGGTCTTGAGGTTGGCCAGGTTGGCATTGTTCGTGCTGGTTGCCAGTTCTATCTGCAGGGCCTCCATCTCTTCGCGCGCCTTGTTGCGTGCCTCTTCGGCGGCCATGCGCTCTATCTCGTTGTAGCGGCGTTCCAGTCGGGCACCATGTGTGTAGGCGCGGTCGTTGACACCGCCAGCCGAACGGATGATGTCGCTCAGTCGGGCATCTTTCTTCGGCAGGGTATAGGTGCCGCTGAACATCACCTCGCCTTCCACCGTGATGTTCTGCTGCTCGTAGCTGCCGGGACTCTTGCGCACGTAGACTTGGTCGAAGGGCTGCAGTGTGAATCCAGGTTCCCCGTCGATGACGAAGCCGTCCTTCAGGGCGAACGAATAGGTGAAGGCCGTCAGCGAGTCGGTTGTCAGTGCCTTGGGGTTGGTGATGCGTCGCGATACGTCCACTTTCACCGTCGAAGCATTGTCCTTCAGACCACCTGCCTGCAGGATAAGGTCTTCGAGCGTTTCGTTGGCAGCATACTGATAGATGCCGGGGAAGTGCACTTCACCATCAATGGTGAGCGTCTGCTGCTGCATGAGGTCGGCCTTCGTGGGGATGAAGAGCACGTCGTTGGGCTGCAGGGGGATATCGCCGATGGTGCCGTTCATGATGCCGTCAACATCCACTTGTACCACTTCGAGCGTGCGGTCGGCCTTCATGCGATGCATCACGGCATGAGCTGTGAAAGCCTCTTCGCGCAGTCCTTCTGCATTCTCGATAAGTCCCTTCACCGACGAGATGTTGCCACCCACCTGATACATGCCCGGACGGAAGACGGCTCCACGTATCTCGGCCATATTGCTGAAGCGGTTGAGCACAGAGTCGACGCTCACCGAGTCTTCGTCGTTCACACGGAAGGTGCTCCAGTCGAACTCCTCGACGTTGTGGACAGAATATTCGCGGCCTGTCTTGCGCACGACGCGCAGCTGCTTGGTATAGGCATCGCCGGTAAAGCCGCCAGCATAGCGTAGCAGTGTCTGCAGGCTCTCGTTCTTCTTCATCTCGTAGTACATCGGGCGTTTCACCTTGCCGGTGATATTCACCAGACAGTCGTATGAACCTACGACGATGACGTCGTTGTCGGCCAACCGTACGTTGCTGCGCAGGTTGCCGTTCATAATGAAGTCGTAGGCATCGACGTTGGCGATGAGCTGTGAGTTGCGGTAAACCTTGATGTTGCGCAGCGTACCGATATCGTTGACACCGCCGGCCATATAGAGGGCGTTGAAGACGGTGGAGAAGGCCGACAGCGTATAGGTGCCGGGGGCTTCCACTTCGCCGTAGATATTCACCAGGATGGAGCGTGTCTGTCCGACGGTGAGCTTCACCGAACTGCTCTGATAGCGGGCTCCCAGTGTGGAGCGCAGACGAGCATTAGCCTGCTCGACAGTCAGTCCTGCCAGACTGATGGGTCCGAAGTCCTCGACGGTCACCTCGCCGTCGGGCGAGATAGTTCCCTCAATGGTCTTCTGCGAGGCACCATACACCTCGATGTACACCACGTCGCCAGGGCCTAAGCGGTAGCTCTGCGGTGTGGCGATGTTCATAGCGGGTTCGAAGGTGAGGTTCTCTTTGCTGAACATGTCGCGCCCAAACACCTTTCGCTTGTAGCGTAGCTGTTCGCGTTCGGCTAAGAGATGCTCCAAGAGGGCAGCCGTGTCGGGAAGGAAGGTGTTCAGCTCGTCCTCCATCTGCTGCACGTATTCTTCGTCGCGCCATAGTGAGGTGCGCTCGTCGTGCCGACGTATCTCCGAGGTGCGGTACTGCGAGTTGTACAGCCCTTCGTCGGTCTGTTGGCGCAGAACGCTCCTCTTACTGCGCTCGTCGCTCTTTGTTCCTCTTTTCTCAGCATTGTTCTGCCGCAGACGATTGTTGCTGCCGGTGGCTGTCTCGTTGGAGATAGCCCCGAGCCCCTCCTGCTTCTGCAGTCGTTCGGCCTTCTTCTTGACACGTCGTATCTGCTCGATGTCGACACCTCGCTGCACCAGTTTTGTCACTATCTGTGTCTGCGTGGTGCCAGCCTCCCGTTCTTTCAGGATGAAACGCATCACCTGATCGTCGGTCATCGACGACTGAGCCTGTGCCTGAAGACCTAACATCAGGCAACTGATAATCATCAATATATACCTTTTCATGCTGGACGATTGATCTTGTTCATACCTATATTAAATAACGCGCGTATGCGTAGAATATTGTAAAGGCAATGCTATTTTTTGTAAAAATTAGCAAAAAGGCAGACCCTCACTCCATGTTCGGTGGAGTCGTGCCTGCCTTTCGTATCATGTTGACGGTGTGTCATTGCATATCGTAGACCACTTGCATGAGCTCTTTGCCCAGGGCATCGGCCTCTTCCATGGTGTGAGCCTCGCTATAGACGCGGATGATGGGCTCGGTATTCGACTTGCGAAGGTGTACCCAGCGGTCGGCAAAGTCGATCTTCACGCCGTCGATGTCGTTGACAGAAGCATCGTCGCGGCCGGAGAACATCTCCTTCACTCGTTGCAGAATGGCATCGACATCGGTTGTCGGAGTGAGGTCGATGCGGTTCTTGGCGATGAAGTAGTTGGGATAGGTGGCTCTCAGCTCGCTCGCTTTGCAGCCTTTGTGGGCCAGGTTCGACAGGAAGAGCGCTATTCCGACGAGGGCATCGCGGCCATAATGGCTGGCGGGATAGATGACACCACCGTTGCCTTCGCCGCCGATGACGGCTCCCACTTCCTTCATCTTCGTCGTGACGTTCACCTCGCCGACGGCAGCGGCAGCATACTGTCCGCCATGTTGCTCGGTGACATCGCGCAGGGCACGTGTCGAACTGAGATTGGAGACGGTGTGGGGGATGAGGAAGGATGTCGGTGTCGGGCAGTGGCTCAACACATAGTCGGCCACGCTCACCAATGTGTATTCCTCTCCGAACATCTTTCCGTCTTCGCAGATGAAGGCCAGGCGGTCGACGTCTGGGTCGACAACGATGCCCAAATGGAACTCTCCGCTGCGCATCCTGTCCATGATGCCGGTAAGGTTTTTCTCCAACGGCTCTGGGTTGTGGGCAAAGTCGCCGGTAGGCTCACCATTGAGGAACTCGTATCCTACACCAAGCTCGTCGAGAAGCTTTGGCAGGATAATGCCGCCCACGCTGTTGATGCTGTCTACACAAACGCGGAAGTGAGCTTTCTGGATAGCCTCAACGTCCACCAGTTCGAGGTTGAGCACATTCTCTATGTGCTTGCTGTTGAGTGTGTTGTCTTGACGGTAGTGGCCCAGATGGTCGACGTCGGCATAGCAGAAATCTTCTTTCTCTGCGATGGCCAGCACCTCCTTGCCATCTGCGTCAGTGAGGAACTCACCTTGGTTGTTGAGCAGCTTCAAGGCGTTCCAGTGGCGTGGATTGTGGCTGGCTGTGATGATGATGCCGCCGTCGGCATGGGTCATCGTGACAGCCAGTTCGGTTGTTGGTGTTGTGGCCAGGCCGATGTCGATAACATCGAAGCCACAGCCCATGAGTGTGCCGCACACTACATTGCGCACCATGTCGCCCGAGATGCGGGCATCACGGCCTACGACGATAGTAGGTTTGGCGTCGTTCTCTTTGCCAAGACCTTTGGCGATGAAGGAAGCGTATGCTGTTGTAAACTTGACGATGTCTAAGGGGTTGAGCGTATCACCCGTCGGGCCACCGATAGTTCCTCGAATGCCCGAAATAGATTTTATTAAACTCACGGTTTTATTTACGATTTACGGATTTACGATTCGCGATTGATTATCATGCGGGGCTTGGTTATATCCCCTTCTCGTAGGTGATTGTGTAGAAGCAGGGGTAGACAGCCGACGAAGCCGATTGTGTGCCCTGTGCCGACGGAACGATGAGGTTCACCTTGGCTATCTCATCGCCATCCTTCTCGGGGCGTCCAACATTGATATAGAGCAGCGGGGCAAGCCATCCCGGTGGTACGGAAGCACTTCCGTAGGCTGTATACATGAGGCTCTCACCGGCAATGAACGATGCGGTGAAGGTGTCGGAGGTGCGTCTGACGCTCATCTTGTCGACCACAGAGGAATAGCTCAGCACGTCGTTTGTCAGGATGAGTGAGTCGGTGAGGATATTGCGCTCGGAGAACCGGCAAAGCACGGTGCATGTCTCGCCGTCCTTGATGATGCTGCCGCAGCCTTGGCGTACGATCTGCATATACACTCCCGAGCTGGCGAAGAGCACATACTCGTTCTTGCTCACGTCGGTGGTGCGTCCGTTGCTGTGGAATTCGGCCTCGCTGATGACGTTGATGTTACGGTCGGCGAGAAACTGTCGCACGGCTTTTGTTTCCTTCTCTTTCTGTTCGGCGTATGTCTCGTAGTGGCTGCAGCTGTTCAGAAAAAGAATGGCCAGCAAGGGTATTGCCCATAATAATGATTTGTTCGTCATGCTTTGTTGTACTTATAGAAAATCGGTGCAAAGTTACGAATAAGTGAGTGAAATACCAAAGAAAAACAATTTTTTCTTTGCATTTCCGAATGTAAGGTGTCAGTCGGTGCTGATGTCGGGCAACTCGCTGATGGCTTTGAGCACGATGGGCTCCACCTCATGAATCTTGCAGTAGAGTCTGCCTCCCGAGGCATTGCGGTGGCCACCGCCATTGAAGTGGCGCTGTGCAAACTCGGTGCACGAGAAGTCGTCGACACTGCGCAGGCTCACCCACACGGTGTCTTTCTTCTCTGAGTCCTCGCGGAACGACATCGAAAGCCTTGTGCCCTTGATCTGCAGCGGCATGTTGACGACGCCCTCGAGGTCGCCCTTGATAAAGTGGAATCCCAAGAGGTCGCCTCGGTTCAGAATGAAGTAGGCGACACCCTTCTCTGGTATGTATTTCAGCCGTCGGTAGAGCACGAAGCCCAGCAGCCTCATGCGGTTGTAGCTGTAGTTGTTGAACACGTTGCGGTAGATCTTGTCTTTGTCGATGCCCTTGGTGAGCAACTGGCAAATGATGAAGAAGATGTCGGGGGTGTTGCTGTTGTATCGGAAACCGCCGGTGTCGGTCATCATACCGCAATAGGCGGGTATGGCGAAGTCGGTTCCCATACGGTCGAAGAGTCCCAGCTGCCAAACGATGCGGAACAACAGTTCGCAGGTGCTGCTCATCTCGGGATGGGTGACGGCAAACTCTACGGGCACATCCGGGTCGGGATGATGATCGATCATGATGCGTCGTGCGTCGCAGTTGTCGAAGACCGTTGCCATCTCGGCAAGGCGCTGCAGACTGTTGAAGTCGAGGCAGAACATGGTGTCGGCCTCGTCGAAGAACTTTCTGGCCTCTTGTTGCTGTCGCTCGTAGATGATGATGTCGTCGGTGTGCGGCATCCATTTCAGATAGTCGGGGAACATGTCTGGTAGGATGATGCTCACCTCCTTTCCCAAGCTCTTCAGCAGCGCTGTCCATGCGAGGCAGGCGCCCACCGCATCGCCGTCGGGATTCTGGTGGGCGCATACCACAATATTTTGGCTTTCGTCGATCATCCGTTTGAGCGTCAGCAGCTCTTCGGCGGAAAGAATATCAATGTTCAATGTTCAATTATCAATTATCAATTGTCAATTATCAATTGTCAATTATCAATTATCAATTGTCAATTATCAATTAAAAAAGCGTCTTCGGGTAGACACCTTCGTCAACGAGTTGTTGGATGCGGGCTACGGTGTCGGGGCGGTCGGCAGCATAGGTGACGCCGAACCACTTGCTGGTGGTGTCGAGCACGCTGACGGTGGATGTGCCGTCGTTGATCAGCTTGTTGACCATGAGTGGGATGAAGAACTCTGCCTTGAGGTTCTCGATGTTCTTCGGATTGGAAAGGAACTCGCGGAAGTAGGCTTCCGAGTGGTCGAAGTAGTCGGGAGTGAATCCCCATACGTTCATCGACACGGGGGTGTTCGCGTCAAGTTCTATCCAGCGACCCTCCTCGTCCTTGAAGCGGATGGGCTGAGCGGCATCGCCCTGCTGGCTGCCATCCTCGGCACAGCGAACTATTTCGGTGCGCTCGACGACGGTGGTAAGGTGTCCGTTAGCATCCTTTGAGCAAACGCCACGAGCCACGGTGCCGTTCTCGCTGATGGTGTTGCCCACGCGGAATCCCACCATGGCGTAGTTGTTCTGAGCTCCTTCAGGCAGTTCGCTGAGGAACTTGCCGATGACGCGGAAGCAGTCGCGGTTGTAGAAGTCGTCGCAGTTGATGACGCAGAAAGGTTCGTGGATGACGTCCTTGGCCATCAGCACGGCGTGGTTCGTACCCCATGGTTTCTGTCTACCTTCGGGAACGCTAAAGCCTTCGGGCAGTGCGTCGAGACTCTGGAACACCAGTTCGGCTGGTATGTGTCCCTCGTATTTAGATAGGATTTGCGTGCGGAACTGCTCTTCGAAGTCTTTTCTGATGACAAAGACAATCTTTCCGAATCCTGCCTGAATGGCGTCGTAGATACTATAGTCCATGATGGTTTCGCCGTTGGGGCCTACGCCATCGAGCTGCTTCAAACCGCCGTAACGGCTTCCCATGCCAGCTGCCAGTAATAATAAGGTTGGTTTCATATCCTGTTTTTTTATGGTTGATATTATCGGCTACAAAAGTACGGTTTTCCCGCGACATAGCCAAATTTTCTGTCTTATATTTTGTTTCAGGTTGCGTTCACTCTTTCCTTCGCCAGATGCTCATCACCTTGCGGCGGATGGCTGCCATGTTCAGAAGGCTCACCACGACGAGCAGCATGAGACCCAGGGCAATGGCGGGCAACATGGTTCCTTCAGGAATCTGCGGGTAGAGCAGTTCGATGGTCTGCATATAGTAGGAGCGAACCAACCACAGCACAACGATGGCGATGACCAGTACCAGGCAGTTCAGACCGATGGTGATGAGCTGATAGGGACGGGCAACGCGGCTGGGGCTGTAACCGATGAGCAGCAGGTTCTCCAGCTTCGAGGCATTCTTCTGTACCAGCAGGTAGATGCTGAGCATGAGGATGTAGAAACTGAGGATGCTGATGACCAGTCCGACAGCCATCACCAGCACCACGACCATCTTCAGGAAGTAGGTGGTCTTTTCGGCCTGCAGCTTGTCGTCGTCTACCTCGTAGCCTTGCTGTTCGAGATACTGTGCGATGCGCTCATCGGTGGGGTTGGCCACCTCTACCATCAGCCGATTGGGTTGGCTGTGCTGTTCGGGTGCATACTTGGCGTTGCTCCACTCGATGAAAGCCTGCGGCACGAGGATAGAGTTCAGACGGTTGGAGAATCCGATGACGCGACCCTTGTATTCGTCGGTGTGCCCGCCGCCGTGTATGGTCACTACCATGTCGATCATGCCCACCAGTCCGTCGCTGATTTTCGGCAAGTTATGGCTTTGGGCGAAACCGAAGTTGTACATATTAATATAGGTACGCGGGAGAATGATGGGCACGGTGCGGTCGCCCGGAGTGTAGTGCCACTGCTCTGACGAAACGTCGATGAAGTCGTCGGGCACGCTCTCGAAGGGCAGCTCCGTGTTGAGCAGCGACTGGCCGTTGATGCCCATGCGTGCGTCCACCTTGTATTCGGCACTGCTGAAGCGACCTGTCTTGCGTACGAAGGGCTGTTGTGCCAGGTCGTCTATCTCGCTGTTGCTGAAGTCGTGGGTGCGTCCGGTGAGTGTTGCTGCCGACCCTATCTTCTTGCTGACGATCAGATAGTCGCTGCTCAGGAAGCTGTCTTTAGCCGTGAAGACAGGCATCACGTCGCGATAGAACTGCACGCCGAGCATGACGATGAACATGCCGAAGAGGTTGGCGAAGAAGAATCCCACAAACTGCGGGATACTGATATGCTGTCGTAATAATTTCCAAACGAGGCTCATTATGGTGATTTTACTATTTAGCGATTTACGATTTATTGTGTTTCGTTATTTTATAGCTTCAGCACCCGGTCGTAGTCGAGGGGGATGTGCTTGCCGATGCTGGTGATGATGACGGCCGCGCCCTGCTGGTGGGCTTCTTTCATCATGATGTCGCCCATGATGCGACCGTTGTTGTCGTCGAGATGCGAGATAGGCTCGTCGGCCAGGAGGAAGTCGAAAGGCTGCACCAGGGCGCGCATCAGGGCCACACGCTGCTGCTGTCCGAAGGAGAGCCGGCCCACCTTGGCATCAAGCTTATCGGCGATGCCGAGCATGTCGAACCACTCTACTATCTGCTCTCGGCTCTTAAAGCCGGTCAGCTTGTTCTTGATCTCTACATTCTCATAGGCCGTCAGTTCGGGGAAGAGGCGGAGTTCCTGAAAGAGTGTGCTGACGTGACGCATGCGCACATCCACCCATTGGCCGACGCGCAGCTGGCGTGTGTCGGTGTCGTCGAACAATATCTTTCCGCTGTAGTCGTTGCGGTAGCCCAATATGTAGCTGCAGAATGTGCTCTTGCCCTTGCCGCTCTCTGCCTCGACGAGGTAGAGCCGGCCTTTGTCGAAACGTACTTCCTGTTGCCATATCTCGCTGTTCTGCTCCTCGCGCGAGGCGAACACTTGGGGTATGACATAATGAAAACTGATGCTGTTCACTGCTGATAAATTGATTTATTTCGGATGATTGCTTTATTTCATGATATACACAATGGTGTCGATGTCGCCGAAGAGCGGTCGTAGCACCGTCTTGACCACGTCGGCCACCTTGCCGTTGCCCATCTGCGAGAGCTGCACAACCATGCTGCAGCGCGATGTCTGGAGTAGCGACTGCTGGCTGGCGCTGAGTGGCGACGCAGCACTGTCGAAGGCGGTTGCAGCCTTCAGCGATGCATCGGTAGAAGCGAAATACTCTGTTCCGTCGGCCCGTTGAGCCAGCATCGTGATGCGGGGCTTTGCTGCTGCCGCCGAATCGACGACGACAACCATGTCGCCGTTGATGTCGCCTACCACCTTGTTGAAGTCGAACGATACGTTGGCGCCTGTGAGCAACCCTTTCAGAGCTTTGTCCTGCTGCAACATCTCGTAGAACGTTCCGCCTTCTACATTGGCCATCCAGGCAAGTGAGGCCTGCGGAATGCGACTGGCAAACACACCCTTCATCGGTCGGAAAGACTGCTGAGCCTTCTTGAGCTGGGCATCAATCGACTTGTTGAACGAGAACGTCTCGCCCTTGACAACCAGTGTACCCTCTGCCACCTCCATTTCGGCGGCAACAACTATTTGCGATGCATCGGCATCTTTCGGTGCTCCGATGGCGAAGATGGCTGCCAGCGATTCGGGCAACGCTGCCGTCTGAGCCACGAGGGCAAGAGGCGATGTCAGTTCGCTGAGACGCGTCATCAGCGCCGTTCCGTTCATCCCCTGACGTTCGTCTTGCTCCATATAGCGGGCCATTTGCAGCGACAGCTCGCCCTGTGCCGTCGGTACGACAGGTCCCATGACGAGCATCTTGTCGGCATCGTAGGCCATGAGCCACGCATCGCTGACCACGCAGAAGTGCTTGCCCTTGCGGTCGGGTAGGGGGCTGACGGTTCCTTTCTCTTCGAGGTCTGTCATCCACTGCCGGAGCACTTTCTCCTTGTCGACGGCCGCCACCATGCCAAAGTAGCCATCGGCCGATTCGAAGAGGTAAAGTTTGCAACTCAGGTCAATGCCGCTCTGCGACAAGTCTTCCAGAGCGAAGAGCGACTTGAGCAGGTTTCCCCCCTCTGTTACATTGAGGTTCTCCGTGGCGCTGAGGTCTGCCGACATCAGTGCGGTGCACCCTCTCGGGATGGCGTTTTTGTAGGTTTCCCCAGTACACGAGGTGAGCAGCATCAGGCATGCTGCTCCTATCAGATAGAAAATAGTTCTCAACATTTTCTTGATAACGTATTATAGTGGTTCAGGAGTTTTCTTACTCCTCCAAACTCTTATGTTCTGGACATTATTTCCTGCGTGCGATATGTGCCATCATTACGGCGCTCAGGGCTGCCGTCTCAGTGCGCAGACGCTCCTTGCCTAACGATATGCTTTGGTAGCCTTGCTTGATGGCCATCTGTACCTCTTCGGGCGAGAAGTCGCCTTCCGGTCCGATGAGCACGGTGATGTCGCTCTCGGCATGTGCGTTCTCCGGCTGGCTGACGATGTCGAAGAAGTCGGCGCGTGGTATGTCGGGAATGCAGTGAGCGATGAACTTGAGTCCTTCGCGCGGCTGCAAGATGAAGTCTTTGAACGACTGCATCTGGTTGAGGACGGGCTTCCAGGGCTTGCGGCTCTGCTTCACAGCGGAAACGACGATCTTCTCGAGCCTCACCGTGCGCATCACCTTGCGCTCCGACTGCTTGCAGTTGACGAAGCTGGCCTCGTCGAAACCTATCTCGGTGGCTTTCTCGGCGAACCATTCCACGCGGTCCATCATCTTGGTCGGAGCCATAGCGATATGGATGCGGCCATGCCAGTTCTTCGTCTGCGGTATCTGTTCGTGAATCTCATAGAGGCAACGCTTTGTAGCCGCGATGGTCACCTCGGCGCGATAGAAATTTCCCACGCCATCCATCAGGTACATTTGGTCGCCGCTCTTAAGCCGTAGAACACGCAGGGCATGCATGGCTTCGTCCATAGGCATCTCTGTCTGAGATGCAGCATCGGGAACGTAGAAAAATCTCTCTTCCTTCATTTTCTTTTCTTTTATGGTTTGTTTTCATTGTTGTCTCTCTTCCTGATCTCGTCGCGCAGGTGGGAGGCCAGCTCGTAGTTCTCGCTCTCCACAGCATGTTCCAGAGCCTTCCTGAGCATGTCGAGCGTGAGGGTGTTCGTGGGCAAGGGTATTCCGTGCTCGCCCTTCTTGTAGCTTACCGACTGCATCGTCATCAGGTTGGCCTCTATATATATAGGTATGTCGGCCGCTACGGATAGCAGCACAGCTTCGGTGTCGCGGATGGGCACGAAGTCTGTCAGGTCGCGGGCGTTGAGCACCGTCTGATACTGTCCGTCGAAGATGCCGATGATGAGTATCTCCAGCGGGGCACCTCCCTTCATCTTGATGACGGCGTTGAGGGCTTCGGGAATGAGTTTCTTGGCCTCGTCGGCATAGCGTTGGCGGTATTGTATGCGCGAGGCGATGTCGTTCTCGCATACAATCGTAATCTGGCGCTCACACTTTTCGTCGACGAGGATGATCAGCGATGTGTCCTCTCCGTCGGCTATCGTCAGAACTTCTTTCAGCTTGAGGCGAACCTTATCCATACGAAACCTGTTGTCCATATTTCTTTCTATACGTCTACCTCTTCTTTCTTAGGATGGAATACGAGTGCGAAGGCCACGGCTACCACCAAGGCAAAACCTGCGAAGATGAACCAGCACGACTGCCAGTCGCCCACCAGATAGCCGTCTTGCCACGTGCAGTAGTGGTTCACTATCTCACCTGCGGCAAGCGTGCCGATGGTGGCACCCAGTCCGTTGGTCATCAGCATGAACAGACCTTGGGCCGAAGCCTTGATGGAGGGGCTGCACGTCTGGTCGACAAACATGGCTCCCGAGACGTTGAAGAAGTCGAAGGCCACACCGTAGACGATGCACGACAGGATGAACAGGATGACGCCAGGCATGGCCGGGTTGCCCACGCCGAAGAATCCGAAGCGGAACACCCAGGCAAACATCGAGATGAGCATCACGCCCTTGATGCCGAAGCGGCGCAAGAAGAAGGGTATCATCAGTATGCACAGTGCCTCGCTCACCTGCGAGATGGAGGTGAGCAGCGTGGCGTTGTTGGCAGCAAACGAGGTGGCTACGGCAGCGTCGGCACTGCCCTTGAAGCTCGTGATGAACGGGCCGGCATAGCCGTTGGTCACCTGCAGCGACATGCCGAGCATGGCCGAGAAGATGAAGAACAGGGCCATCGTGCGCGACTTGAACAGCTTGAAAGCGTTCAGTCCGAAGGTCTCTGCCAGCGAGGTGGCGGGCTTCTTCTCGAGCTTGCATTGCGGCAGCGTCAGGCTATACAGGAAGAGCAGGATGCCCAGGAAGCCCGACACAAAGAACTGCATGTAGGTGTACTGGAACTTGAAGTCGTTCTCGCCCAGCGTGAAGTGGAAGCCGGCATCGTCCCACGCGGCGCAGTTGACAAACCACATCGTGGCGATGAAACCCACCGTTCCCAATACGCGGATGGGCGGGAAGTCCTTCACCGTGTCCATGCCGTTGTTCTTCAGGATGGTGAAGGCAACGGTGTTGGCCAGCGCGATGGTGGGCATATAGAAGGCCACGCTCAGCGTGTACATGGCGATGAAGAGCGACTTGTTGGGCAGCTCGTTGCCGAAACCGGCGCTGTAGCCCATGTAGCAGCACGACAGCATGGCCAGGCCTGCCACCAGGTGGCACAGGCCGAGGAGCCGTTGCGGCTGGATATACTTGTCGGCCACGATGCCCATGATGGTGGGCATGAAGATGGATACGATGCCTTGCAGGGCGTAGAACCATGATATCTGCGCTCCCAGACCGGCCGTTCCTAAATAGTTTCCCATGCAAGTGAGATAGGCACCCCATACGGCGAACTCCATGAAGTTCATCAGTGCCAGGCGATTCTTGATATTCATACGGCTTTGTTTGATTTTGAGTACAAAGGTAATACAAAATTTTGAAACAGACAAGAATATAACAAAAATTAAGGTTGTTTCGCTTATTCTTTACGATTGATTGGAGGGGCTTTTCGGATAGATACAAAAAAAATTGATTGTCTCACGACAACCAATCTTTATTAACCTTAATAATCTAATACCATGAAAAACACATTGCAAAGGTACACATTTTCTGCAAACCTGCAATACTTTTGTCCAAAAAAGTGCAATTTATTTACATTCTTTAAACAAATCACCCTCCCATTTAAACTTTGTTTGCATCAAAACGCCTTTTAAGCGCTCTTTTTCATCTTGCAACAAAAAGGGGGTTGAAAGTTGCAGAATGACACTTTCTTCGTCTTCTGGCAACGAAACTGAAACCATGACGGGGTCGATCAACCTCCGGAGCTCAGCGGCTTCGGTTTGGCTCAGGGTGTCTGTCTGTGCAAAAAAGCGTTCCGTCTGCCCGGCATCGCTCACGAGCGAGTGCAGATCGGGGAGGCCGAACGATGCGTCGAGGCGTTGCCATTGCGTGTCGTAGAAGCTGATGGTGCTCTCCGGTTCGGGAGCGCGGTAGGTGTCGACGAGGCACACCACCTGCGACGAGTCGCTCTTGGTGAGCAGGCGCATCTGCAGTGTGTGGTTGTCGTTGAGGCGAATCGCGGCATAGCGGGCCGTCAGGGTGTCCATCCGTCCCTCGCCGTCGAGCAGGTTCTTCACCTCCGAGGCCACGCCCATGTCGATGAAGTCGGCATGCTCCGTGCGCTGGCTGCCGTTGAGGTAGGGCACCACGCTGTCGGGCAGTGCGAGCCAGAGGTCGCGCATCGTAGTCTGGGCGGGCATCTGCAGGGAGGCCAGCAGGAGCATCGCGGCTGTCGTTGTTTTCTTCATGCTTGTCTTTTCTGTGGTTTGTCCAGGCGTCGGAAAGCCTGTTGTCTTGTTGTTTCAAAAAACCTCCCTCATCGTCTTGCTGATGTGGGAGGCTTCTCTTTATTGTTCGCCGCTCTCTCGGCGGCTTTTCCCGGGTGGAGCTGGAGGGAGTCGAACCCTCGTCCGCACGAGGAAACCATACGCTTTCTACACGCTTATTCCAGACTTCATTTTCGTGCATCGGCAAGACCTGGACCACCAACCGATGCCTTATCCCCTAAGATTTCATGCGTCGAGCGGGGCATCGCCGCACTATTTCCGATTTGTCTGCGCCGCTGAGTCCTCAGGTTCGGAACAACACCCTTGGAGCGACGTCTCGTTCTGTCACCTGGTGACGGAATAAAGCCGGTAATCTACTGTACTTCGATTAGGCAGCGAGAGCATACTCATTGTTGCCAATTAATTGTTTGTTCGCTTTGTTTTAGGAGATAGCCAACGAGGCTCCGCGTGCTTACGTACCATCTCATCTCGCCGTCAAATCCAGTCAACCCCGTTTTTTCGGTGGCTTGATAGCCGTTTGCAGGATGCAAAGTTACGCATTATTTTTGAAACCCATGCACGTTTTCCTGATTTTTTTGCTTTTCTTATATAAAATAAGTCTTTTTAGAGCATCCGTCGTTCATTTTTTGTGGCTTTTCGCTTTCTGAGCCCAATCCTCAAGCTGAATGTCTGGTATATGTGCGAAGTGCTTAATATTCGATGTTACCATGATGAGGTTGTGAAAATTGGCACAGGAGCCTATCAGCAGGTCAAATTCTCCAATCATGCGTCCCTGCTCTTCAAGTGAAGCCTTGTTTTCTCCGTAGAGTCGGAGCGAGGGGAGTAGGGGCTTGATGTCGAATGATTGCAGAATCTTTTCTACATCGTCAAAATGGTCTGGCCTTCCAGACTTGGCTGCGCCAAAAAACAATTCCGCAATGGTTATATCCGTTACGAAACAGTTTTCTTCGCCAACGGCCTCTACTTTGTCAAGCACCCGGTTGTTGTGCTTGATAATTTCAATGCAGATATCTGTATCAAGTAGATATTGTGTCATCGTCTTACCAGCTATTTACAACTCTTCCCTTATATTCGTGGTCTCTCAGGTTGTCAGCATTCACATCGGTCCAGTCGCCCTTGAAGCAGGTACGCAGGTTTGGGCGTATGCGTTTCCGATCAGCGTTGTCGCGCATGGAACTTGACAGCTTGGCTATCAGGTCGAGTTTGTCACTATTGCTCAGTGATGACAACACCACCATATACATATCTGTAATACTCCTTGTCGTAATCATAATTAGGTATATTAGCTCCTTGTTATATATGCATGGTGCAAATTTACAGCAAATTCTGCAAATTAGCAAATATTACATGCGAAAAATGTCCTTATTTTAGAATAAAACGCTTTTTTTGTTTGATGATGGATAGTTTACTATGGCAGACGGACCGTCACCTTGGCAGGAGCGGCATAGGCGGGGTCGTTGCGCTCGTAGAGCGTTTCACGCATGGTGGAGAGCTGGCGTCTGACGCGCTGGCTTTGGATGAGGCATCCTTTGTAGAAGATGTGGATAGGATGGTCGAGGTTCATCGTCACGTCGTTGAGCAGGAAGGTGATCTCGCGGCAGTCAGAGTGGTCGATATAGATCCGGTTGCCTTCGTTGTGCACGATGATGGTCTTGCCGGCACCTATCTCAAGGTTGGAGACGTGGAGCCAGTAGAAGTCGTTGCGCAGCACGTCGTTGTCCTGCCGCCACACAATGCGGGTGGGGTAGGGGTCGCGCTGGTATTGCGTCATCCAGGCGATGGCAGCCGTGTCGGCCCGCATCATCCAGTGGCCCATGCCCTTCATCACGTGCGTCTCGTGGATATAGCCCTTCCTGTCGGCCTTCTGCAGCTCGTCCAGCTCCAGGCCTCGCTGGGCGTCGAGCGTGTTGCGGTTGTAGGCCGAATCGAGCTCGCCCACCCAGATCATGAAGGGCAGGTTGCGGAGGTTCAGCAGACTGACGTCGCCAGGATGGCCGGCCATCATCGATGCTGCCGCCCACGAGTCGGCCATGCGGGGAGCCATGCGCCACGTGCCGTCGCCGCCAGCAGAGTAGCCCGTGAGGTATACCTTGTCGGGATTGACGCCCTCGAAGGCCACCGCCATCATGATGAGTCTGCGGAACAGTTCGTCGATGCCGGGCTTGAACCACATGTTCCACTCGTCCCACGGCGCGCGCGGTGCCACATAGAGTCCTTCCTGCGGGCGGTAGAGATGCTTCTGGTTGTCCCACTGCTGGTCGTTCACCCAATGGTAGGTGCCGCCACCGCCGTGCATCGAGATGAACATGCTCCTTTCGCCCATCGGTGCGTTGCCGTAGATCAGCTTCCATACGGGCATCCTGAGCGTGTCGTGGCGGATGATGAAGTCGCGGTATTCGCTGCGCAGCTCGTCGCGCATGTCGGCTTTCCATTGTTCCACGAGGGCCGTCTTGGCCCGTTGGGCTTCCTCTCGGCTGAGCTTCTTCTCGCCGGCCTGTGCTGTCAGGAGCGACAGGCTCAACAGCAGCAGGGTGTAAATCTGTTTCTTCTTCATACGTTCTATAGTTGTAAACGGGTTTCAAAGTTACGAATTATTTTCTTGTTACGCACAGCCGCCCTTCATTATTTAACTTTATTTATTCCTGTTTCCATGTTTTTCTGTTTTCTTTTCAACAAGAATTCGGCTGCTATGAATCGGGATTTGTAATTCCAAAAGCTCAACACCTCACCAAAACTACCGGAATCCCTTTATCCATGCAGGGTTTGGATGGTGAGGTGTTCGTCGAACACCCCACCAGACATCTCACCAAACACCTCACCATTTTGGGAACCCCTCCCAGCCTCCCCAAAGGGGAGGAGCCCCAAGTGGCACATGTAGGAGGCGACGCATCCTTGCGTCGCAACAGCACATAAAAAGCAATGGATGGTGGGGTCTCTGGTGAGGTGTATGGTGAGATGATAAAGAAACACCTCACCATCGGAAAGGCCGATAAACAGGGCGATTCAGTGCAATTTGGTGAGGTGTTGCCCCTTTTTCAGCAAGACTTTCTCTGTATATATGTAGCCCTGTCGCCGATGGTTCCTGAGCCGACAAGCAACTATCTCTGACACTGTCAGCGACCATCCCTGAGCACGTCAGAGATGGTCGCTGAGCATGTCGGAGACTATCTCTGATGGTGTCATCAACTATTTCTTTTGAACTTGCAGAACGCGAGTACAGTAACAGCTTAGTCATCTGCTATCAGTCTTATCTCTCTATCGCAACAAATAGAAGATTACATAACAGCGTGACTTTCCTTTGTTCAATAAACCTTAAATTTGCTTTTTTTCGCCCAAACCCTTTGGCAGTCTCGGAAATAATGTGTATCTTTGCACCAAATTGGCAGAAAACTTGTCAACGACGAAACAATTTCAACGACAGAGCTGCAGGGGCTTGCAGCATTGCTCCCCCAACTACTATCAAATTGGATAACCATCAATTTTTTAAATTCATAACGTTATGTACAAACAATTCTATTCAAAACTATTGCTACTCGTGGCCATGATTGTCACGGGGGCAGGGTCCGCATGGGCTGATACCGTCACTTTTACTGCCGGTACTGACACCAGCGAGGAGACAAGCATCACTAAGGATGGTATTACCATTACTTTTAGTGAAGGTGTTTTCAACAGAACAGATAATTATCGGTGCTATTCTGGTGCATCAATGACTATCAGTTCAACTGTTGGAAATATGACGCAAATAGATTTCACTGCAACAAGCAGTAATCCCATGACCAAATTTTCTGGAAATCCTGATGTTGGGTCATGGACAGACTCTAGTAAGACACAGTGGACTGGCAATGCTTCTGAGATCAATTTTGGAACAACATCAGGTCAGGCTCGTATAACAAAAATAGTTGTTACCTATACTCCTGCTGGCTCTAATCCCGAACCATCATGTGCCACTCCAATATTCTCGCCCTTAGCTGGTACATATTATGAAGCTCAGAGTATCACAATCAATTGTGATACAGAAGGTTCAACCATCTATTATACATTGGATGGCACTGACCCAACAAACCAAAGCACAAAATATACAGGTGCTATTACCGTAAACGAAACAACGACTATCAAGGCCATTGCCTATGATGCAACTGGAGCAAAAAGTGCTATAGCTTCTGCAACGTACACAATTGTTATAAGTGATGAACTTTGGAAATTGACTGATATCTCAAATCTTACTCCGAATGATGTTTTTGTCATTGTTGGAAACAATGGTGACAATTATGCTATGTCAAATGATAATGCAGCAAGTAATCCTCCGTCTGCTGTCAAGGTTACCGTAGATGGCGAGGTAATTATATCGGCTGTACCTGACAATTTAAAATGGACTATTAGTGGTGATGCTACTAATGGATATACATTCTATCCAGAAGGTTCAACAGAAACATGGCTATATTGTACAAATACCAACAATGGCGTGAGAGTTGGTGTCAATGATAACAAGGTATTTAAGATTAATAGCAATTATCTCTATAATACAGGCACAGACCCAGGCCGCTATGTTGGTATTTACAACTCTCAAGACTGGCGCTGCTATACAAGCATTAATTCAAATATTTCAAACCAAACTTTAGCTTTCTATAAGAAAGTGACTAATTCCGACAAGGCTGCCGCCGAACTTTCCTTCGCAGAGACCTCTTATGAGGTGAACTTCGGTGAGGCATTTACTGCTCCCGAGCTGACGAATCCGAACCAGCTTGAGGTGACTTATGCTTCGAGCAATACCGATGTGGCTACTGTCAACGAGACATCCGGCAAGGTGACTATCGTTGCCGCTGGACAGACAATCATCACAGCTACATTCGCCGGCAATGATGAGTATGAGGCCGGCACGGCCAGCTATACGCTGACTGTTGTTGATCCCAACGCTCCCGGAACAGCCAACAATCCTTACACTGTAGAAGCAGCCATCGCATACATCAACACATTAGGTACAAGCTCATCTCCCACAGAGGTGTATGTAAAGGGTATCGTCTCGCAGGTAGATAGCTACAATGATAAATACAAGAGTATCACCTATTGGATCTCTGATGATGGTGAGACTACAACACAGATGGAAGTTTATAGCGGTAAGGGCTTGAACAGTGCAGATTTCGCAAGCAAAGATGATATTCAGGTTGGCGACGAAGTGACCGTATGCGGTACGGTGAAGCTCTACAACCAGACTCCTGAATTTGACTATAACAACTATCTCGTTTCGTTCAATCGCCCCGAAGTTCCCGAGGTGAAGTACTACCTCGCTGGCTCTTGGGATGGCGAAACAAGCTGGGGTGCCGATGGCATGCTTGAAATGACCAAGAACAACGACGGCACTTATTCCGTCAGTAAGGAGTTTACGGCTGAGTATACTGAGTTCAAGATTTATAAGAAGGATGTGGATGAATCAGAGACTTGGTACGGTGGTGCCACCAACGATGAGAATCCGTACAGAATTCACAGAGACTGGAACACTGCTCCGCTCAGTGGTGAAAATACAGCCAAGAACTTCATCATCAACGAGGCTGGTAACTATACCTTCACCGTGGATGTGGACGCTCTGACGCTCACCGTCACTGGCTTCCCCGCACAGGAGTTCTTCCTCGCTGGCTCGTTCAACGAATGGTCGACAACGGCCAATCAGTTTGCGATTGGTACAACAGAGAATGTTTACACCCTGACACAGGAGCTTGAGGCTGGTGCCGAGTTTAAGGTGGTCAGCGAAAACAACTGGTATGGCTACAACGGAACCATCGACGCAGTGAACTGCACAGACCTCGCTCTCTCTACCGATGGTGGTAACATGACTATTGCTACAGCTGGCACATATATCTTCACGCTGACAAAGTCCCAGAACGGACTGTTCCTCACCATCGACGGCTTCCCCGAGCCTGTTGTGAAGTATTACCTGGCTGGCTCTTGGGAGAATGGCTGGACTGATGACGGTATGGTTGAGCTTAACGAGCAGGAAGACGGCTCGTTCATCAATACTATCAATAATTTCGAGGCCAACACCGAGTTCAAGATTGTGAAGGATGTCAACGGCGCAAAGACATGGTTCGGCGGCCTCCCATTGGTAGAAGGCAGTGAGTACTACCTCGTCAACAAAGACTGGTGTACCGATATTGTCCTGAAGAACGACACCGAGGTTGATGGCGGCTACAAGAACTTCAAGATTGAGAAGGCCGGCAACTACACCTTCAAGGTGACGGATGAGGGGAAAGACGGACTGTTCCTCGACGTTGCAGGCTGGGTAGTGAACTATGCTCTCGTTACCGATGCCAGTCAGCTTGAGGCAGGCAAGGAAATCATCATCGTCGGTGAGAACAATGGCACACTCTATGCTATGGGCGCCCAGAATGGAGATTACCGCGATGTTGTCGATGTCACTAAGGAGAAGGGCATCATCACCGTTAATCACAGTGGCAGTATTCCTTTCATCACCTTGGATTGTATTGAAGGTGAAGCCGGAACCCTCTGGGGCTTCGATACCGACGAAGGATACCTCTGTTCAGCATCGAGCGATAAAAACTATCTGCATCTCTTGACTTCTTCTCTTATGTCCTTCACCAACTATCCCGAAGCTCAGGCAACCATCGCGATTGCTGCCGACGGACAGGCAACCATCGTATTCCAAAAGTACGATCGCAACGACCTGCGATTCAACTACAACGACGGTAAACCGCGGTTCTCTTGCTACGATGGAAAGAAAACCCAATTGCCCCATGCTTACATCTACATGGAGACCGAGCTGGACGGAATCCCGCTGGAAGTCACCATCACCGATGCAGGGTGGGCTACCTACGTGGCTGAGGACGACGTGACGTTCCCCGAGGGTGTGACAGCATACGTTCCCACCACCATCTCTACCACTTCTGTTGGACTGACCCAGGTGACGCAGGCTATGAAGGGTGAGGCCGTCATCGTGAATGGCGCTGAAGGCACCTACCAGCTGGCTTACGCCGAAGCAGCTATCAGCGAGAAGAATGCTGGCAACCAGTTTGAGATCTCCGATGGCACCGAGAGCGACGGCTCGCAGTATGTGCTGAGCAACAAGAAGGATGGCATCGTGGGCTTCTACAAGGTGAAGAGCGGTGTCACCATTCCTACCGGCAAGCCTTACCTCGTGATCGAGAACGCCGCTAAGGACTTCGTTCCCTTCGGCGGTGGTGAGGCCACTGGCATTGAGACCATTGACAATGGACAATTGACAATTGGTGAAGCCTACGACCTGCAGGGCCGCAAGGTGCAAAAGCTCTCGAAGGGCATCTTCATCCAGAACGGCCGCAAGGTTGTGGTTAAGTAAGAGAAAAACCGAGCTGGCTCGAGTTTTTCCGCACGTGAACAAGCTCGAGCTTCAGCTCAAGATTGTGGTTAAGTAAATTCTTTCCAAAATAAACAACATGATTAAAGTAAGTAAGAATATGGAAAAAATCAAATATATCAAACCGGAGATAGAACAGACTTTCGTTGAAGTGCCGATGTTGAGCGACCCCTCACTGCCCGTTGTGACACCCGACGACGAAGAAGACTCGGTAGATGAGAACGGACCCTTCCTCGGTCGCCGTGGCTACAACGTCTGGGACGAGGAAGACGAAGAAGATGAAGAGGACTATTATTAGTCGACGATAATGAAGAAGCCCCTGCAACATGCGCGTTGCAGGGGCTTTTCTTTGTCCTTCTGTTGTGCCAAGAGTCGCCCGGTCTATGACTTCGCGGCGAGAGCCTTCAGCTGTTCTTGCAGCTCGCGGTTGTCGGAAAGGACGTTCCAGACGGCATCCTCCGAGAGGACACCTCGCTTGAGGTCTTGCGGAAGGAGGCCAGCCTCGTCGGCCGCAAAGTCGTCTTTCCATTCCTTACTGCCATAATAGCTGCTCAGCTGAGCGAGGGCTTCCTGTGCCTCAGCATACTGCTCCAAGGCGTTGGACAGCTGCATGACGGCGAGCGACGCTCTGTCGAGCTGCCGCTCCATGTGCTTGATACGTTCTGTCTGATTCATAGGTGTTTGTGGTTGATATGCGTTTTTTGTTGTGGGCGCTATTGTTGCGGAGTCTCTTGCTGAGCCTCTTGCTGAGCTTCTTGCGGAGCTTCCTGCGGTGCGGGGAGTGCCTTCAGCATGTGCTGCAGCTGCTGGATGCGTTGTTGCCGCTCGGGTTGGAAGTAGCGGTAGCACGCTTGTGCGGCGGTGAAATACTCCCATGCCGTCGGCTTGTCGTCGCGGAAGAGATAGACAAAGCCGAGGCGATAGAGGGCATCGGCCCGCTCGTCGGGGTAGCAGCGGACGAGGTGTTGCTCGTAGGCTTCGACGCAGGCATCATACTGCGACATCTCGAAACGGCTCTCGGCCAAAGAGTAGTAGTAGACGCTGAGCTCGTGGGGTGAGAGAGCCTGCAGCTGCGGCAATGCCTTCTCGAGATAGCTGGCGGCAGATGCATAGTCCCAGTCGAAATAGTAGCAGTAGCCCATGTAGGCAAGGTAGCGCGGATTGAGCCTGAAGCGTTCGTCGAGCTTCTCGAAGAGGAGGAGCGCCTCGTGGTATTTCTGCGAGGCGAAGTAGTCGATGGCCTTGTCGAGCATTTCGCGGTCGGAGCTGCTCGGCTGTCTTCTCTGTGCCTGCAGCGGCAGGAAGCAGAGAGCAAGGAGGAAGGTCATCAGGTGCTTCATTCTTACTCAGTCGGTGTAGAAGCGTACAAGGCGTTCGATGGCACGCTGGCATACCGGGCAGAACTCCGGGTTCTCGTTGGTGCGCATGCGGCAGTCGAGCGTGGGGCGGTAGACACCTTTCAGACAGTAGCCTGCCCCTTCGAAGGCGCCTATCGCGCGTGCGTATCTTTTTTGATAGGCATCAGTATTGACCATGTTGCCAGGTGTCGGGATGCCGATGCCGGGTGTCACCATATCCTGCCATTTGCTTTCGAAGTCTACCAATGTCGTGATGTTGGGCTCCCAGGGTTCGATGTCTGTGGGGTACATCTGCAGCTGTTCCTGCTCGTAGGCATACTCGTCGGCCAGTCCGGCAAAGCTGTGGCCGAACTCATGTACGACGACGGGGCGGAACTTCGGATGGTGGGCCATCGAGAGATTGTACGAGTTGAGGATGCCCCCGCCGCCATATTCGCTCGTGTTCACCAAGACGATGATGTGCTCGTAGGGTGTGCCGGCCAGCCAGTCGTGAAGCTGCTTGAGGTGAAGGGTTGTGAGGTAGCGGTCGCTGTAGAAGGTGTCGAAGTGCGACTGCAAGGCCGTCTGTCGCCAGATGCCCTTGCGGGGTTCGCTCGTGCCGCTGTCGACGGAAGGCGACTTCACGGCCACTATCTCGAAGCGGTCGCGCAGCGAGCGGAACGGTTCGTGGGCGAAGAGGGCCTCCATAGCCGTTCGGCAGTCGTCGAGGAAGGTGGGCATCTCGTTTTCCTGGTAGCCTTCGGCCACGTAGGCGATGTGTATGCAGCGTGCCGTGTCGGCCGGCTGTTGCAGGATGTCGTAGGGCGTCACATTGCTGTAGCCCTTCTTGTGGATGAGGATGTCGGTGGGAGCTACGGTGTGTGTCGTCGAGGCTATCACCTCGCGGCGGTTGTTCATCAGGCTGACGGTGATGTCGACAGTGTCTTTCGGCATCGGAACGAGGAAGACATTCTCGAACGATTTCTTCTCGGTCTTGGCCTCGTCGTAGGTGAGCCATTCTTGGAAGAGGGTGGAGAAGGAGTTGCGGTAGACCACCTGCTGCGTGGCATGATGGCGCACGGTGATGTTGCCGTTGCCCTCTACGGGCAGCTCGGCAAGGCGTTTCCGCTTCCCATACCAGCCGGGCAGCTGGCAGAGCTCGTCGACGTAGATGTCCTGCCGCTCGGCATTGCCCGAGAAGGTATAGTCGATGCGCAGCGTGTTGGGGGTGAAAAACTGTGCGAACTGCTGTGCCTGCGCATTGTTGGCAAAAAAGATGAGGGCAGCTGTGATGCTACAGCTGATAAAGCCTCGTGCTGTTGTTCGGAAATTCATGGCCGTTGTTGTTTATAATGGTTATTCTGTTATCAAATCTTCCGGCAGGAGCTCTCGCATGAGCTGCCGGATGTAGGGTCGCTGCCAGTCGGCCTGATGGTGGCGTTGGCCAGCGTGTAGCAGGATGTCGATGTCCATCTCGATGATGTTTCGGGTGCGCTTCTCCGCTGTGTTCCCACATTCGGCTTCTATCCGCTTGATTCGTTGGATTACCTCCTCAAGGCTGAGGTCGGTCGTCATCGTGGCTAAGCAGTTGCGGAAATTCTTCCCTCCGATGCCAATAGGCTCCGTGAGGATGGTGGCGGAGTAGACGACCAGACTGGGAAACGACTGTTGGATGAGCCGCTTGGCGTGCCTGACGTTGTTCCACGAATGGAAGTTGGAACCGATGGCCAATATCAGTAGGCGGTTGCGTATCATGATTTCTTGGTGTTTCTCTCCAGTTTCTTCAGCCTTCGCTTGGGTTCGGCAGCATCGGGACAGAGGTCGATAGCCTTGCGGTAGTTGGCCATAGCGGCCTCGGGCATGTGTTCCTTCTCGCACTCCTTGCCGAGCAGCGTGTATTCTGCCGCCAGCTTCTTGAGCTGTTCGTCGCGCTGGCGCTTCTCTTCCTCAAGGGTGTTGATGCGGTGGCGCAGCGCATTGATGGCATTCAGCTTGCGGCGTATCAAGCGGCGTGCAATGGGTTTCTCGATGTCGTAGCGTGCGTGGATGGCAATGAAGAATTGTTTCAGAAATTCGTCGTAATCGCCTGTGTCGAAAGCTCTTACGGCATGGTGATAGGCCGCATCGGCCTTGCTCTCGCTGAGTGCCGTGGCGATGATGTTGCGGTCGTTGTAGTGCCGGGCAAACTGCTTCACCTCCGGACGGACGAAGACGTCTTGTCGGCGGATGGGTTCTTTCAGCGTGATACCCTCTAACGAGGTGCAGCGACTCAGCGCCACGTAGGTCTGACCGCCTGCGAAGGCTCCGCCCGAGAGGTCGATCTTCACTTGTCGGAAGGTGAGGCCTTGGCTCTTGTGCACCGTGATGGCCCAAGCCAGCCGTACAGGGAACTGGATGTAGACGCCTATCTCCTCTTCCTCTATCTTTTGTTCTTTCTCGTTGAAGGTATAGCGCACGTTGGCCCAGCGGTCGCGGGCTACCTCAAACTCTTCGCCGTCTTCGGTATCGACATACAGAATCTCTGCCTCTGGGTCGATGGCGACGATGGTGCCCAGGGTGCCGTTGACCCAACGATGCTCCATGTCGTTCTTGATGAAGATAATCTGTGCGCCCACTTTCAGCTGCAGCTCCTTTGGCGTGGGGAGGTTGCTTTCTGGAAACTCCCCCTTAATCTCGCCAACAAACCAGCAGGGGTCGCCCGGAAGGGCTTCAAGACGGCGCTCGTTGATGTAGTCGACGGTGTCGCGGCGCGTAGAGAGCGTGATGGTGAGACCTCCCCCAGCCCCTCCAAAGGAGGGGGGCTCAGCTGCGCCAGTCGTGGATGCTTGCCTGAAAGGGGCCTCCCCCGCTTGGGGGGATGAGAGCGGGGCATCAACCCGCTGGTTGAGCATCCGCAGGTCGACCTCTGTTATCTCGCTGGTGCGGATATGGTCGAGGATGGAGATGAAGAGCGGGTCGGTCTGCCGGTAGACTTTCTTGAGCTCGATGCTGACAAGCTGGAACTCGCGGAAGATGTGGGCGTCGAAGAAGAATCCGCTGGGATAGAAAGGACGAAGAAACTGGCGGTCTTCCTCTTTCAGAACAGGTTCCAGCTGGTAGATGTCGCCTACGAGGAGCAGCTGCTTGCCGCCAAAAGGCTGCCGCATGTTGCGAGTATAGATGCGTAGCACCTTGTCAATGAAGTCGATGATGTCGGCACGCACCATACTGATCTCGTCGATGATGATGAGCTCCACCTCACGCAGAATCTTCCGTTTCTCCGAGTTGTACTTCAGCGTCTCCCGGATGTTGCGGGCATTGTAGCGTGTGTCGTTGGGCAACAAGGGGTGGAAGGGCAGCTTGAAGAAGCTGTGCAGCGTGGTTCCGCCGGCATTGATAGCGGCAATGCCCGTAGGTGCCAGCACGACGTGCTTCTTCTTCGTTGTCTGACAGATGTATCGCAGGAAGGTCGACTTTCCCGTGCCCGCCTTTCCTGTGAGGAAGAGCGAGCGGTGAGTGAAGTGGATGATCTGCAGAGCCTGCTGCAGTTCGGGATTGTCCAGGTCGATATGCTCGGGTAAGACGTTGTTCATTGTTCGAGGTACGAGGTGCGAGGTACGAGGTACGTGGTACGAGGTACGTGGGCAATCAAAGGTCGTCGAAGGAGACAGGTTGCTCCTTGGGCGTTTCTTTCTTCCGCTCTTTGGTGGCCTGCGGTTCCTCAAGGGCATCGATGACGTCGCCCGACGTGCTGACGGGGTTGCCTTCTTCGTCGAGGATGACCTCGTCTTCCATGTAGTCGATACTGTCAACGTCGAGTGTGTCGTTGCGTGAGGGAACATAGCTCGAGCAGTTGTAGAGCGCATCGGTGATGTCGCTGTCGGTCGACTTGCTGAAGCGTCCGTGATACTGCTTGAAGGCGGGATCGTTCATCACCGATTCGAGGAAGTAGCCACAGATGGGCAGAGCCGTCTTCGATCCTTGTCCGAGGGCTCCTGTTCGGAAGTGGATACTGCGGTATTCGCCACCTACCCATGCGCCGCACACCAGCTTGGGGCTGACGCACATGAACCAGGCGTCGGAGTGGTTGTTGGTCGTGCCGGTCTTGCCTCCGAAATCGGTGTCAAGGGCTTTCTTGTTGCCCACCCAGGCCCAGAGGCTCTGCGAGGTGCCGCCCGGTTCTTTCAGACCGCCCATGAGCATCTGCTGCATGAGGAAGGCGCTCTTATAGGGGATCACCTGTTTCTGCTCCGTAGGAGCGAGGTAGACCTCACGTCCGTCTTTGTCGACGATGCGAGTGACGAGGACGGGCTTGGTGTGCTTGCCCTGATTGGCGATGACGCTGTAGGCATTGGTCATCTCCAGGAGGTTGACATCCGAGGCACCCAAAGCCAGCGACGGCGTATCGTCGAGCGGACTGTTGATGCCCATATCGTGGGCCGTGGCGATGATATTCTTGATGCCCATCTCCTGTCCCAGACGCACCGCCACCGAGTTGATACTCTTGGCAAAGGCACTCTTCAGCGGGATGGAGTCGCCCGAGAATCGACCGTTGGCATTGCTGGGTGTCCACTTCACGATCTTGTGCTTCTGATGGTCGTACACCTCCATGCTGATATATTCGTCGCGCCGCTTGTCGCAGGGGGTCAGCCCCTGGTTCATCGCCTCGGTATAGACGAAGAGCTTGAACGTCGAGCCCGGTTGTCGCATGGCCGTCACCTTGTCGTATTTCCACGAGTTGAAGTCGATGTCGCCCACCCATGCACGTACATATCCCGTCTGGGGCTCCATAGCTACAAACGAGCAATGCATGAAGCGCACCATGTAGCGGATAGAGTCGAGCGACGACATCTCGCGCTCGATGATGCCTTTCTCATAGTCGAAGAGCTTCACCGTGTGAGGGCGGTTCAGTTCGGCTATGATCGAGTCGGGCGAGTTGGGATATTTGGCTAAGAGAGCTTTGTAGAAAGGCTGGCGCTTGGCGATATCCTCGATGAAGTTGGCGATGACGTTGTGGTTCTCATCCTGCCAAGGCTCGTTGTTGCCCCAATGGCTGTTGAAGTTCTGCTGCACGATGCGCATCTGCTTGGTGGCAGCCTGTTCGGCATATTTCTGCATGCGCATATCGAGCGTGGTGTAGATCTTCAGTCCGCTGCTGTAGAGGTCGTAGCCGTTCTCGGTGCACCAGTCGCTCAGGTAGTTGGCCACTGCTTCACGGAAGTAGTTGGCCGTTCCGTCGTAGTTGGTCTCCACGCTGTAGTTCAGCTGGATGGGAATCTGCGCCAGCGAGTCGCACTGTGTTCGGCTCAGGTGGTTCTTCCTTACCATATTCTCCAGCACCACGTTGCGTCGCTTCAGGCTGTTGTCGGGATGTGAGATAGGATTGTAGAACGTCGTAGCCTTCAGCATACCCACCAGTACGGCACCTTGCTCGGTGGTGATCTGTGCGGGCGAGCAGTTGAAGTAGGTCTTGCAGGCTGTCTTGATGCCGAACGAGTTAGAGCCGAAGTCCACCGTGTTGGCATACATCGTGAGGATGTCGTTCTTCTCATAGATCATCTCAAGCTTTGTTGCGATAATCCACTCCTTCGTCTTCATTATCAACAGCTTAAGCCCAGGAACCTTACCCAAAAGTCCGGTACTGTACTGCGTACGAACACGGAACATATTCTTGGCCAGCTGCTGTGTGATGGTCGATGCTCCGCGCGCATCGTGGTGGAGCATGGCATCCTTGGCGGCGGCGAAGAGGCCGATGGGGTCGATGCCCCGATGCTTGTAGAAGCGCTCGTCTTCCGTATCGATGAGCGCCGTCCAGAAGTCGGGGTTCACCTCTTCGAACTTCACGGGTGTGCGGTTCTCGTTGAAATACTTTCCGATGAGCTGTCCGTCGGCACTGTAAATCTCCGAAGCCTGGCTGGTCTGCGGGTTCTTGATGTTGCTGAATCCGGGCGACTTGCCGAAGAGCCACAGGAAGTTGATGTCTACCATTCCGAGGTAGATGAAGAACAAGACGATGAGCGACGCTAATGCCACCAGGGTGCGTGTGTACCAAGCACGGCCTTTATAAAGGTTCTTGTACCAAAGCCAAGAGCGCTTGACAGCGTTCCACGAACGAGTCAGGATGTTGTTTACCTTTGTTTTTCTCTTTTTGTCTGCCATGAATTGTTGAATGAGAGTGTGTTATATGAGTGTGCAAATTTACGAAAAACTTCTGTATGCCACAATTATTTTTGAGAACATTAACTGTTAAACATCTCTCCGGCCTGCGAAACTCAATCTTTTCCGGCCGTCGGGAGCCGTTAATGGGCTGCAGAAGAGCGGATGAAGCGGATGATGTCGTCGGTGGCATCGGCTTCGAACCAGTGGATGGCCGCGTCGCGCTTGTACCAGGTGAGCTGTTTGCGGCAGTATCGGCGGGTGTTCCCCTTGATGCGCTCCACGGCTTCCTCCATCGTCCAGATGCCGTCGAAGGCATTGAAGAGCTCCTTGTAGCCCACGGTGTTCAGCGCGTTGTTCGAGCGGTGAGGATACATCCGCCGGGCCTCGTCGATGAGACCGTCGGCTATCATCTGGTCGACACGGCGGTTGATGCGTTCGTAAAGCTCCTCGCGAGGGCGGTTGAGTCCGATTTTCAGGATGTTGAAGGGTCGCTCTTTCTTCTTGTTCGTGCGAAACGAAGTGTATGTCTGCCCGCTCTGATGAATGATTTCGAGGGCATGCACCACACGGCGGTAGTTCTGCCGGTCTACGATGGCATAGTATTCGGGGTCGAGGCGTTGCAGCTCCTGGCACAGGCTCTCCAGTCCCTCGTCGGCCAGTCGCTGTTTCATCTTGATGCGGATGTCGTCGTCGACGGTGGGTATGTCGTCGATACCGTTGCACACAGCGTCGACATACATCATCGAACCACCCGACATCAGGGCGATGCGGGATGAGGGTTCTTGTTCCGGCAAGCCTTCCTCGGGGCCGAGCAGAGGGGTGTCCCACAGCTTTGCCAAGAGCTGGAGCACATCCTGTTCGAACATAGAAGCGCTGTAGTAGTCGAAGATGGAGTGTGTGCCAACGAAATAGTGCTTCACTCGGGACAGCTGCTGTGGTGTGGGGGCAGCAGTTCCGACAGGTATCTCGCGGTAGAGCTGGCGCGAGTCGGCATTGATGACGGGTACATGAAAAAACTCGGCCACCCGCAGGCAAGTTTCTGTCTTGCCGACACCGGTGGGGCCGAGTATGACGATGAGTGTGTTCATTTATCGGATGATGCCACGCTTCGAACTGCTCACGAAGTCGATGATATACTGTATCTCGGGCGTCATGGGCAGGTTCTTCTTAATCTCTTCGATGCCTTCCGACAGGACACCCTTGCTGTAGAGCAGGCGGTAGGCATCGTGTATCTGGCCGATGGTCTCGTTGGAGAAACCGCGTCGGCGCAGGCCGATGAGGTTGATGCCTGCATAGCGGATAGGTTCTTTTCCTGCGATGATATAGGGCGGGATGTCCTGGCTGAAGCGGCTTCCACCTTGTATCATGACATAGCCACCCACGCGGCAGAACTGGTGGCAGAGCACCACAGCGGAGATGATGGCATTGTCGTCGACAACCACCTCGCCGGCAAACTTCGTTGAGTTGCCGATGATGCATCCGTTGCCGATGACGCAGTCGTGAGCGATGTGCATGTTCTCCATGAGCAGGTTGTTGTTGCCCACGATGGTGGTTCCTTTCGAGAAGGTTCCCCTCGAGATGGTGACGTTCTCACGGATGGAGTTGTTGTCGCCTATCTGGCATGTTGTCTCCTCGCCCTTGAACTTCAGGTCCTGCGGCTTGGTGCTGATGCTGGCACCGGGGAAAAACTCGTTGCCGTTGCCGATGCGTGCACCGAAGTGGATGGTGACGCTGTTCATCAGCACATTGTTGTCGCCAATCACCGTGTTGCGGTCGATATAGCAGAAGGGACCGATGACGTTGTTGTCGCCCAACTGGGCCTCGGGATGTACGTATGCTAAAGGACTGATTTGGTTCATGATGTGTCGCTTTCTATTGTTATTTGGCCGCAAAGGTACAAAAAAAAAGTATAATGTCTGCATCTTGTGCAGAAAATTTATGAAAAACACAACATATTTTACAGAAGTGTTTGGCGAATAGCAAAAAAATGATTACATTTGCAATCAGAAAAGACGCTCTGACGAAGAATATCATTAAAATACACAGCATATCTTATGAACATCAAAACCACTATCCTTACGCTCGGCATGGCATCCTTGGTGATGCAGTCGATGGCGCAGCCCAATGAGGCAACACGCCAGAATCCACTATTGATGAAGAGCACACTGCCCTTCGGGGCTCCCGACTTCAGCAAGATCCGCACCAGCGACTACATTCCCGCCATCGAGGCTGCCATCCACCTGCAGCGCTCCAAGGTGGCCGACATCGTCAACAACAAGCAGCGGCCTACGTTCCAGAACACCATCCTGGCCTACGACGAGAGCGGAGCCCTGCTCGGACGGGTCTCGAACATCCTCTTCGCACTGGCCAGCGCCGACAAGACCCCCGAGATAGCCGAAGCAGAGAAGAAGGCTATGCCCCTGCTGACAGCCTTGGAGAACGAGCTGATGTTTAATAAAGAATTGTTCGCGCGCGTGAAGTATGTGTACGACCACCAGCTGCGCTCGCTGAAAGGAGAAGACCGCAAGCTGACGGAAGAGATCTACAAGCGCTTCGTGCGTGCCGGAGCCTTGCTCTCGGAAGAGAAGATGAGCCGCATGAAAGACATCAACATGCGCATCGCCGACCTGCAGCAGCAGTGGGGCGACCTGCTGCCTGCCGCCACCAACGACGCTGTCGTGTGGGTCAACTCGAAGGAGGAGCTGGCCGGACTCTCGGAGGGCGACATCGCACAATGCAAGAAGGACGCAGAGAGTAGGGGAGGAAAGGCTCCCTACGCCATCGTCATCATCAACACCACGCAGCAGCCCATCATGGCCAGCCTTGACAACCGCGACCTTCGCCGACGCGTCTACGAGGCTTCCATCCATCGTGCCGACGGCACCAACAGCCACAACACCTTCCCCGTGGTGGTAGAGATAGCTAAGCTCAGAGCCGAGCAGGCCGCCCTGATGGGCTATAAGGACTATGCTTCCTACTCGCTCGAAAGCACGATGGCCAAGACGAGCGACAACGTCTATGCCTTCCTCCGCCAGCTGATACAGGCCTACCGGCCGAAAGCCGATGCCGAGACGAAGGCCATCGAGGAGTATGCCCGCCGCACGATGGGCAGCGACTTCCAGCTGCAGCCCTACGACCGGTTCTACTATTCGGCCAAGATGAAGAAGGAGATGCTCGACATCTCGGAAGACGAGGTGAAGCCCTACTTCAACGCCGACAGCGTGCAGCGGAACGGTGTCTTCTATGCAGCCAACCGCGTCTACGGACTGACGTTCAAGGAGCGGAAAGACATCCCCGTGTATCATCCCGACGTGAAGGTGTTCGAGGTCATCGACAAGGATGGCAAGCCGCTGGCCCTCTTCTACAGCGACTTCTACCGCCGTCCGACGAAGCGCGGCGGAGCCTGGATGAGCGAGTTTGCCAAGCAGAGCCACTATCGCGGCCAGCTGCCCATCATATATAATGTATGCAACAGCGCCAAGGCTCCCGAGGGACAGCCCTCGCTGCTCACCTGGGACGAGGTGACGACGATGTTCCACGAGTTTGGTCATGCCCTCCACGGCATGCTCTCCAACTGCAAGTACAACATGCTCAGCGGAACCGACGTGGCACGCGACTTCGTAGAGATGCCTTCGCAGTTTAACGAGTCGTTCGCCACCATACCCGAAATCTTCGACCACTACGCCAAGCATGCCGTCACCGGACAACCGATGCCCGAGGCACTGAAGGAAAAGATGCTCAGGTCCATCAACTTCCAGTCGGCCTATTCGCTCGGAGAGAACCTTGCTGCCACCTGTGTCGACCTGGGTTGGCACGTCGTGAAAGCCGATCAGATACCCACAGCCGACAAGGCTGCCGACTTCGAGCGGACAACGCTCAAGAACATCGGTCTGCTCGACCAGCAGATACCGCCACGCTACTCCACCTCTTACTTCAACCACATCTGGGGAAGTGGCTATGCTGCAGGCTATTACAGCTATCTGTGGACAGAGGTGCTCGCCGTGAATATCGCCAACTGCTTTGCCAAGCGCGGACCGCTGAAGCCCGAGGTGGGACAGGCCTTCCGCGACAAGGTGCTCAGCCGAGGCAACACGCGCGACCTGATGCAGCTCTTCACCGACTTCACCGGCATGCGCCAGCCCGACGCTTCAGCTCTGCTGCCCGCACGCGGACTGTAACCATCAACACCCATCACTTAACACCCATCACTTAACACCCATCACTTAACACCCATCACTTAACACCCATCACCTATCATTTAACACCCATCACCCTATGAAACCAAAGACACCAACGCCCCACATCGGAGCACAGTATGGCGAGATAGCCGAAACCGTCATCATGGCAGGCGATCCGCTGAGAGCCAAGTTTATGGCTGAGAATTTCTTGGAGAATCCCGTACAGTTCAACCAGGTGCGCAACATGCTCGGCTTCACCGGCATGCGCAACGGCCGTCGCTTCAGCGTTATGGGCCACGGCATGGGCATGGCCTCCATCGGCATCTACAGCTACGAGCTGTTCCACTTCTACGACGTTAAGAACATCATCCGCGTGGGCTCAGCAGGCAGCATCTCACACGACCTGAAGCTGGGCGACCTCGTCATCGCCCAAGGTGCCTGCACCGACAGCAACTATGCTTCGCAGTATGAAATGCCCGGCACGTTCGCACCCATTGCCGACTACGGTCTGCTCCGCGGTGCTGCCGATGCCTGCGAGCGCTTCGGCTATCGCTACAAGGTGGGCAACGTGCTGTCGTCGGACATGTTCTACAAGGAGAACGCCCACAACGACAAGTGGATGAACATGGGCGTGCTGGCCGTAGAGATGGAGGCTGCCGCACTCTATATGAATGCTTCACGCTGTGGCGGCCATGCGCTGACCATCTGCACCATCTCCGACCATATCCTCACCGGCGAGGCTACGACTGCCGAGCAACGTCAGACCACCTTTACACACATGATGGAGGTGGCCTTCTCGCTCTGACGCATGAACAGTAGCAGGTGGTCTGTCGTGGCCCATTTGGCCGCCTTCTTCGTGGTGGCAGTTTGGGGAAGCACCTTTGTCTTCACCAAACTGCTGCTCTTGAGTGGACTGTCGTCGGCGCATATCTTCACGCTGCGCTACATCTTGGCCTACGTCTTGCTCCTTCTTTTCTTGCTCGCGAGGAAGAAGGGGCAGCGCTGGCTGACCGAGTCGTGGCGCGACGAGCTCATCCTGTTTGGTATGGGCGTGACGGGAGGCTCGCTCTACTTCCTGGCCGAGAACGAGTCGATGAACTACACCACGACCACCAACTCGTCGCTCATCGTCTCGTCGACACCCCTCCTGACGGCAGCCCTCGTCGGACTTTTCTATCGCTCCGAGCGCATGAACCGCGTGCAGACCATCGGGTCGCTCATCGCGATGGCTGGTGTCGTCGTGGTCATCCTGAACGGGCGTTTCGTGTTGCATCTCTCGCCCATAGGCGATGCCCTCGCCTTGACGGCTGCCCTCTGCTGGGCTTTCTATTCGCTCATGATGATTCAGGTGAACAAGCGCTACGACGAGCTGTTCATCACGCGCCGCGTATTCCTCTACGGACTGCTCACCATCATACCTTATTATATGATAGTGCCCGGCATGCCCCCGCTCGATGTACTGGCCCGTCCGGCTATCCTCGTCAATCTCTTCTTCCTCGGCATCGTCGCCTCGATGCTCTGTTTCCTGATATGGGCATGGGCCATCAAGAAGATAGGGGCCGTTGCCGCAACCAACTATGTCTATGTCAGTCCGGTGGTCTCCGTCGTCTTTGCCTGGCTGATTCTCTCCGAGTCCATCACGCCTTTCTTCCTCACGGGCGCCGCCCTCATCCTCGTCGGCATGTATCTGGCCGACCGCAAATAGCCGTAGTCTTCTTATTCACAATCTCCGGAAAACAGAACAGTTGCCGTCCGGGGGAGCGACACAGAAAAACCGCCAGATGCGGAAAGCACCTGGCGGGCAAGTCCGGTGAATACTCACCTTTTCAAGTTTAGTTCGAGAAACGACGAATGGTTTTATTCGCCTTTTTCCATTTCAGCCTTCAGCTTAGCCAGAGCATCGAGGTCGCCCAGCGTCGTGCTGGCAGCCACGTTGTTGATGGCAGGAGTTTCGTCCTTCTTGGCCGGACGCTTGGCAGCGCGCGGAGCCTTCTTCACGTCGTCCTTACCCTCTTCGAAGGTGCGGCTGTGCGAGAGGATGATGCGCTTGGTCTCCTTGACGAACTCAATCACCTTGAAGTCGAGCTCCTCACCCTGCTGGGCCTGAGAGCCGTCTTCCTTGACGAGGTGCTTCGGAGTGGCAAAGCCCTCACCGCCTTCGTTCAGGGCGATGACAGCACCCTTGTCCATAATCTCGGTGATCTTGCCGGCGTGGATGCTACCCGGAGTGTAGATGGTCTCATAAGTGTCCCAAGGATTCTCCTCGAGCTGCTTGTGACCGAGCGACAGACGACGGTTCTCCTTGTCGATTTCGAGAACGACGACGTCGATGTCGGCACCCACCTGCGTGAACTCTGACGGGTGCTTCACCTTCTTCGTCCAAGACAGGTCGCTGATGTGGATCAGACCGTCAACACCTTCCTCCAGCTCTACGAAGATACCGAAGTTGGTGAAGTTGCGCACCTTGGCGGTGTGCTTCGAGCCAACGGGATACTTCACCTCGATGGCCTCCCACGGATCTTCCTTCAGCTGCTTGATGCCGAGCGACATCTTGCGCTCCTCGCGGTCGAGGGTCAGGATGACTGCCTCTACCTCGTCGCCCACCTTCATGAAGTCCTGAGCCG
>CAMORS010000011.1 GCA_946624005.1 uncultured Prevotella sp.
AACCTATGGCAGGGTTAAGGTAAAAACCATTCAACTTTTTCTAGGGTAGTACAAAGCTCCTTAATGTGACATGTGACATGTGACATGTGACAAAATTATGTCCTCTTAATTCCCAGGTCTTTCAGCTTTAGAAAGGTTGCGCAGCGAACGAAAGTTATAGAAAAAGTTATAGAGTTATAGAAATTCTTCTATAGGTGTCTAAAGGTTCTTTAGGCACCTTTATCTTCGTGCTACATTATTTATTCATCTGAGCCATCAGAACAATGGAGCCTGCATGGGTGAAAGAATGTGGGCGCAAATTTGCGCTCACATCGCAAAGGGTCAATATGCCGCAGGGTGGCATAAGGCTTATTCCCGTTTTCGCGCTGACCATTGCAACTCCATACGAATGATTGTTTCGCGTTGGAAGCATGACGGATGGATCGAGAAATCGGATTTAAAGCATTGGAAAAAAACAAAATAACTCGTCTGAACGAGGGGCCTCCCCCACGCGTTCGGGTGAATTTGAAATTCGCCCGCAGGAAGGAGACGGGGATTTGAAATCCCCAACTCACAGCAGCCGAATTCTTGCTCTGGCAAGCGACCATAGGTCGAGCGACAAATTCGTCTGAACGAGGGAGGATAAGGGGGTGAACGAATCGTTCACCCCTGGAGGAAGACAGAAGACTCTGGTTGTCAACGTACAACGGGCAGCACTTCCAGGACATCACGGCAACGGAAATGTTCAAGATTAGTTGAATTTTCAACATGAATGAGCATAAAGATTTTTTCAACACGAATGAGCATAAATATACACGAATAATCATAAATAATTTTTGAGTAATTCACGGGTAATTCACGGCAATTCGTGTTTTTCTTTTCAACATGAATTATCATGAATGGCCCACGAATTTTCATAAATAATTGTGTGTATTTATGTGCATTTGTGTTTTCTTTTTTTCAACATAAATTATCATGAATGATCCACGAATTTTTCATGAATAATTTTTGAGTAATTCTTTTAGTCGCTTCGCTTTGTAAAAGCGGCAGAGCCGAGCGCACGGGTAATTTACGGCAATTCGTGTTAGAATAATATTTTGTATGTTCGTGTGTATTCGTGTGCATTCGCGTTCGGAAAAGCTACGGGTATGCCCATAGGCATCATGCATCAGAAGATGTCACCGCGCCAAAGCATCTTCAGGAAGTCAAGGACGAAAATCAATTCCGTGTCGCCGGACTTGCGGGTGATGGGATCAAGAGAAACGAGAATCAACCGGCAGTCAGGGTGTTCCTCTTTGAAGGCTTTGAGCCCTTTCTTGTGTTTCGTCTCAACATGTTCTGAGGACTTTATCTCTATAGCCACCTTGGCGTCCCCGATGACGGCGTCCACCTCTTTTTGGTCGTAAGTGTGCCAATAGGATATCGTCTCCCGTTTGTCGTTGTAACCTTTATAGGCAATGATTTCCTGCATCACGAGGTGCTCGAAGGCATGTCCGTAATCATCAGTACCCCGACGCAGAGAGTTGCGCCCCATCAGGTAGTTGGCTATCCCGACATCAAAATAGTAGAACCGTGGAGCCTGCATGACCTTCCGCTTGATTTCTTTCCTGAAGGCAGGAACCTCATATCCGATGAGTGTGTCATATAGGATTTGAAAATACGACTTGACGGTCTTGGCCGAAACACCGCAGTCGGAGGCGATGTTGGAGTAGTTCAGCATTTCTCCGTCGGAAATGGCGGCCACCTCCATGAAGCGTTCGAAGGCATCGAGTTCCCTCACCTCGCCTTCTTCCCTTATTTCCTCATCTAAATACACTTTCACGTAGCCGGACAATCGCTTCGTGGCATTCTCTACCATATAGTGGCGGGGAATCATACCGTTCTGGACAGCACGGTCGATCTGGAAGTCGGTCACTTCGGGCCATACCAGAGGATAGAGTGTTTCGGGTATCGCCCTTCCGCCAAGCGTGTTAGCCCCCGAGCGCTTGAGTTTCCTGGCACTGGAACCGCTGAGAATGAAGAACAGTCCCTTGTCCACCATCAAGGAATGCACCACGTCCAACAGTTCGGGAACTTTTTGTATTTCATCAACGATGACGAGCGTACCGGCAGGCTTGTCCTGTAAAGCCTCCCAAAGGGAGTTGGGGTTCAACTTAAAGGCTTTTCTCACTCCCGGATTGAGCAAATCGTAGTAGATTGCTTCTTTAAAGCGCTCCTTCAGCAGAGTGGACTTCCCCGTCTGGCGGGCACCAAACAAGAACATCCCTTCATCCAACTTGCTCTCTATATCAAATATTCTCTTGTACATAAATCGATGAATTTTGGGAGCACGCTCCCGAATTTTATGGGAAAATCGGGAGTACGGTCACGATTATTACTACTTTTCATTGTGCAAAGATATAGTTTTATTATGGAAAAATCAAGCGAATCGCCGTTCATAGTCAAGACTTTAGACATATTTAACAGTTAATCACCATCACTTTTTTCTTTTCAACATAAATGATCAGAAATATACACGCGCTCGGCTCTGCCGCTTTTACAAAGCGTAGCGACAAAAAGAATGGTCAATAATAATTTTTGAATAATTCACGGGTAATTTGCGGCAATTCGTGTTTTTTTCAGCGCGGATTTTCATCCAAAGTTCATCCATCATAAAAGAGAAGGGCAAAAAGTTTGGCGGTTTATGAAAAAAGATGTACCTTTGCCCGCAAATCAAACTATTGGACTATGAGCGACAGACTGATTTGCAAGGAGATTGAGCGGCAGACTGGCAGAAGCATGACGACGGCTAAAGACTTCGACTGGCTGGCCGTCCAGATCAACGAACGGCTGAACGCCTCGTTAGGTGTCAACACGCTGAAGCGCGCATGGGGCTTCAACGGCTATGAGGGAACGGCTCCTCAGAAGAGCACACTCGACATCCTGGCACGTTTTGCGGGATACCCCAACCACGAGGTGTTCGAGGCCAACGTGAGCGACCTCTCGTCGGACCCCATCAAGAGCCACCATCTCTACACAAGGCAGCTGGCGGAAGGACTGGCCATCGACTGCAAGTGGCTGCCCGACAGGGAGTGCACGTTCCAGCATCTTGGCAACTGCAAGTTTGTCGTGACGAAGGTGAAGAACTCGAAGCTCTCGGTGGGCGACACCTTCGAGTGTGAGATATTCGTAGAGAACGAGCCGCTCTACCTGACCAACCTCGTGCACGAGGGCCATCCGCCCATGAGCTATATCGCCGGCAAGCAGCAGGGAGTAAGATTCTGTGTGGTAGAAGACTGAGACGGGGGAAAAAAGCGGCATAACGAATGTTTGTGCCATAAAGACTAAGAACAAGACTTTACAAACATGACGGAACAGGGATCTTTCAGCGGTTTTGTGATAGGCGCCATCGAGAAGCGCTCGCTTGTCTTCACCGACTTCGAGCTCATCAGGGAGACGCCCGTCAACGTCATCTACCGAGCTAAGCGCGACGGCCAATGGTGGATACTGAAAGGCCTGGCACCGGACAAGGTGGGCATCCCCTTCTTCGACGGGATGCTATGGAAAGAAAGCCAGATACTGTTGGAGGTGCAGCAGCCCGGACATCCCGCCATCGTGAAGACCATTGGGATGGAAATGGTCAAGAGCGATGTGCTCGACAGGTATGAGGGACATCAGGCACAGTTCATCATCATGGAACAGATTGTAGGCAGGACGTTGCGCGAACTGCTTGACGAGAAGATACGCAGGAAAGAACGCCGAAGATATGCCCTCGAGCTGGTAGACGCCTTGAGCTACCTGCACAGTATCAATGTGGTGCACCGCGACCTGAAGCCTTCGAACATCATGGTGACGAAAAACGGACAGACGCTGAAGCTCATCGACTTCGGCCTGTCGGACACCGACTACTTCTCCGTCCTGAAACAGCCTGCCGGCACCGAGGGATATATCTCACCCGAACAGCGAGAAGGCATGGAGGCCGATGTTCGCAACGACATCTACTCGCTGGGCGTCATCCTGAGAGAAATGGACCTCGGACCGATGGTGCGACGCATCGCCGACCGATGTATGAAGCCCCGACAGCAACGCTATCAGAACATGGGTGAGGTGACGGAAGCCTTCGAACGCCTCAGAAACCTGCGCAACACCATCGCCTCGTGGCTGCTCGTCGCACTGTTGGCGCTGATGGCCATCGGCGGTGCCTTCTGGTATTGGTACACCCACCGCCCACTGGTGCAGACTTTCCACGACATGCGCGCATGGGAGTATACCGAAGAGGAATGCTTCCGCGTGGAGAGTGACGGCATGAGGAACACCGTCCACTTCACTGGTGGACCGCAGATAGAGCCAGCCCACTGTCCCCTCAACGTGGTGAAAGGCCGACGGTATAGGATAACGGTAGACTACAGCGGTCCGGCCTACGAGCCGCAAAAGGCGGGCGACTGCTCCTTCATGATCATGGTGCGCGAGAATGTCCCCCGCCGCGTGCGCAACAACAGCGGCGTGATGTCGTCGCACACCATCCCCGTAGAGGGGGCGAAGCACAAAACGCTGAGCGTCGACTTCACGGCCACCGACAATCAGATGTACATACGCATCAACTTCGGATGGGTCAGAGACAGCATCCCCTACACCTTCCACTTCGACAACTGGAAGCTCGAAGAGCTGCCCGACATCGACGGTGCCGAAGTGGACTACCGCCACACCATCACCCTACAGCACGAGGTGACGGGTCTGTACATGCGCAACAACGGTGAAGGAATGGCCAGCCTCGGCAAAGACACCATGAGCATCGATATGACGCCCTGCGGCAGGGGCTATATCATCGACACTCACGAATACGACCCCGGCGACGGTGTGGAAGAGCGCTACCTGAACTACCACGATGTGGAACAGACCATCTTCTCTGTGGGCGACGTTGCCCAGGCCTGGTATTTCATACGTCAGCCCGACGGCTGTTATGCGTTGCAGAACGACTCCTATCTTTTCGCCACCTACAACGGGAAGGACTCCGTGCTGCAGATGATGCCCCTCGACAAGAACAGCCACAACACCCACTGGAAGATTGTCAAGAGAAGCGAGAAGAAGCCCGTCGAAGACAATTATTATATAGGTACAGGAAGAGGTACCTAACGACGCTACCCGCGACCTGTTTACAAATGTAATGATAACGTAACAGCGATTGCTTTGACGGGCGATTGTTTCATCTTACCTTTGCACACGAAAAACTGAAATAAGTAAAGCGTAAGATGGAAACAAATCAAAGCTATGTGATGGTAGCACTCCAGCTGCTCGGCTCGCTGGGACTGCTCATCTACGGTATGCGCATGATGAGTGAGGCGTTGCAGAAGATGGCAGGCCCGCAATTGAGACACATCCTGGCACGGATGACGACCAACCGACTGACAGGAATGCTGACCGGAACCCTCGTAACCTGTGCCGTACAGTCGTCGTCGGCCACGACGGTGATGACCGTATCGTTCGTCTCGGCAGGCCTGCTGACATTGGCGCAGGCCATCTCGGTCATCATGGGAGCCAACATCGGCACGACGCTGACGGCGTGGATTATGTCGCTGGGCTATAACGTCGACCTGACCAGCGTGGTCTATCCCGCCTTCCTCGTCGGTATGGTGCTCATCTACAAGAAGCGTCACCGCTATGTCGGCGACTTCCTCTTCGGAACAGCCTTTCTGTTCCTCTCGTTGGTGATGCTGAGCAGCGCCGGAAAGGCGATGGACCTGGAACACAACAAAGAGGTGATAGCCTTCTTCGCCTCGTTCGACACATCGAGCCACTTCACCATCCTGGCCTTCCTGGCCATCGGAACGCTGATTACCTGCATCGTGCAGTCGTCGGCTGCCGTTATGGCCATCACCATCCTGCTCTGTTCTACAGGCGTACTACCTATCTACTTGGGTATCGCCCTGGTGATGGGCGAGAACATCGGCACGACAGCCACTGCCAACCTCGTTGCCTTGGGAGCCAACACGCAGGCTCGCCGGGCTGCATTGGCTCACCTGCTGTTCAATGTCTTCGGCGTCATCTGGGTGCTCATCGTTTTCTATCCGTTTGTCAACATGGTATGCAAACTTGTAGGATACAACCCTGCTGCCGGCGGACAAACGCAGCTGTTGCCCGTAGTGCTGGCCATGTTCCATACCTGCTTCAACGTCATCAATACGGCCATTCTGATTTGGTTCGTACCGCAGATGGAACGCGCCGTCTGCTGGTTGCTGCCTACAAAGGGAGAGAGGAAAGAGGAAGAGTTCCGGCTGCAGTATATTCAGTCGAACCTTGTGCAGACGCCCGAAATTGCCGTCTTGCAGGCACAGAAGGAGACAGCTGCCTTCGGTCTTCGTGTGGGACGGATGTTCGGCATGGTGCGACAGCTGTTCGACGATGCCGACGGGAAGCAGTTTGAAGAGCAGTTCAGCAAGATAGAGCACGAGGAAGACCTGACCGACCGGATGGAGATAGAGATAGCCCGCTACTTAGAGCAGGTGAGTGACGACCATCTGAGCAACGAGACGAAACAGAAGATTCGGCAGATGATGCGTGAGATCAGCGAACTGGAATCGATCGGCGACGCCTGTTACAAGATGGCACGGACGCTGAGCCGCAAAGGAGAGTCGGGCAAGCAGTTTACCGACCACCAGAACGCGCAGCTTCAGTCTATGATTGAACTCTGCGACGAGGCGCTCACACAGATGAACACCGTGATGCATGGTCACCGCAGCGAGCATGATATCCGCGAGAGCTACCGCATAGAGAACCGAATCAACGAACTGCGCGTACGGCTCAAGACCGAGAACGTAGAGTCGGTGAACAACCATGAATACGACTATTCTGTCGGTACGTTCTACATCGACATGGTGAACGAACTGGAGAAATTGGGCGACTATGTTGTCAATGTTGTGGAGGCTCGATTTGGCAAATAAAAATTTTTTTGTTACCTTTGCAGCGCAATATGGAAAAGAAAAGGATATTAGTGGTTGACGACGAGCAGGACTTGTGCGACATTCTGCTCTTCAACCTCCAGATCATGGGCTTTCAGGCAGAGGCAGCCTATTCGGCAGAAGAGGCGCTCGGGAAGATCATGACACCGAAAAAGGAAAGAGGTGAGGGAACGCCTTCACCCGAACCTTACGACCTGATGCTGCTCGACGTGATGATGCCGGGCATGTCGGGATTCGAGCTGGCTGCAAAGTTGAAAGCCGACGAACAGACACGCCACATCCCCATCATCTTCCTCACGGCCAAGGACACGGAGGACGATCTGCTGCAAGGCTTCTCGCTGGGTGCCGACGACTATGTAAAGAAGCCCTTCTCCATCCGCGAGGTGATAGCACGGGTGAATGTCGTTATCAACAGAAACGCCCCCCACGCTGACCTAAAGGAGGAGAACCTGCGCCATGAAGGATTGGTCATAGACGACGCCAGCAAGACAACCACTGTCGACGGCACGTCGGTTGCTCTCACACGGACGGAGTTCGAACTGCTGCGGCTGCTGATGAAAGAACGAGGAAAGGTGTTCAGCCGCCGACAGTTGCTCGACTTGATATGGCCGAGCAATGTCGTTGTCATCGAACGCACCGTCGACGTGAACATCGCCCGACTGCGCAAGAAGCTGGGGCGCTATGCCGCCTGTCTGGTGTCGCGTACAGGGTTCGGCTATTCGTTTGAACCGACTGACGAACTGAAATAAAAAAAGGACTGGGCAAGAATGAAGAAAAAGCTCTCGGAAGGACGCAAGATGTGGATGAGCGTGATGGCCATTTTCTTGATCTACGCCACCATCTTCATCTTGTTTGAAGACTACGACCGAAAGTTTATCATGCCGTTCGAAGAGGTGAGCGACTGGCATCTGCTGCTCTTCTCGCTCGTTGTCATGGCAGGACTCGGCTTCCTGCTGTTCCGCTATTCCAAACGGATGGACGAACGCATCAGCCGCGAGCAGGCTGAGAAGGAGAACCGCATGCGCCGCGAACTGACGCAGAACATCGCGCACGAGCTGAAGACGCCCGTTGCCAGCATTCTGGGGTTCACGGAAACCATCTTAGACAACCCTGACATCACGGAAGAGGTGAAGAAACAGTTTGTCAGCAGAACGCATGCCCAGGCCAAACGGCTGTCTACGCTGCTGCAGGACATCTCGACTCTCAACCGCATGGACTACGCTCGCGACCTGATTTCAACGGAACGTGTGAATGTTTCTGTCTTGTTTGCCGATATCGTGCAAGAGACATCCATCGCTCTGGAACGACGGCAAATGACACTCCACAACTGCCTTCCGCAAGACATCATCATACAGGGTAACCATTCGCTGCTGTACAGTATCTTCCGCAACTTGATGGACAATGCTGTCAACTACGCCGGACAGGGAACAACCATCGAAGTGTCGGCCACGGAAAACGCAGACTTCTGGCTATTCTCTTTCAAAGACAATGGAATGGGCATCCCGGAAGAACATCTGGCACGCATCTTCGAGCGTTTCTACCGCATTGACAAAGGTCGCAGCCGGGAGATGGGCGGAACGGGCCTCGGACTGTCTATCGTCAAGAATGCCGTCGTGCTGCACGGAGGCAACATCACGGCACGGACACCTGACGACGGCGGCCTGCTGTTTGAGTTTACGCTTCGGAAAAGATAAGAGGGCGTAAAACAAAAAACTCACAAAAGAATCTTACTCTGCACAGGACAGAGCACGGACCACCTGCTCGATGACCTGCGGGAAGTGCTGCATCTCCAAGACGTGCTCCTTGGCGGCAATATCGTCGGGCGTATCGTCGGGCGAGATGGGAGTGCTGAACTGGGCGATAATCTCGCCGCCGTCGCACACCTCGCTGACGTAGTGGACGGTCATACCTGTGGTCGTCTCGCCGGCGGCCTTTACGGCCTCGTGCACATGATGGCCCCACATGCCTCGCCCGCCAAACTTGGGGAGCAGGGCTGGATGGAGGTTGATGATACGCCGATCGAAGCGCTGGATAAGGAAGGATGGTGCCATAAGGAGGAAGCCAGCCAGGACGATGAAGTCGATGTGATAACGGTCGAGCAGCGGCAAGAGATACTCCTCGCGGTTGAGGTCGGCCTTGCTGACGACAATGGCAGGGACGTCGAGGTTGCGGGCCCGAGTCAGTGCATAGGCATCGGCACGGTTGCTGACGACAAGTGCTGTCTTGACCAGGTCAGAGCCTTGGAAATAGCGGATGATGTTTTCGCAGTTGCTACCGCTTCCGGAAACAAAGATGGCGATGTTCATGGGGGTGATGGGTGGTGGGTGATGGGTGGTGGGTGTTGATGGATAGTAGGTGAGAGGTGAGAGAAGAGAGAAGAGATTAATCGTCGAAGTCGAAGTCGTCGTCGAAGTCGTCGAAGCCGAACATAGCAGGCTCCACGAAGCTCTCCAAGGCGCGCCGATCCTTTTTGGTGGGACGACCTGTTCCGCGGGCTCGGTTGACGAAGCCACTGATGCGGCTCATCTCCAGGATTTCGTATTGCTTCGGGTCGGTGACATTCTCGTATACTTCCGGCACCAGCTTGGCACCGACGCGCTGCTCGATACACTTCAGCACGCGGAAGGAATAGGTGACGGGTGCTTTTTTCACGTCGATCACCTCGCCCACCTTGATAGGGCGGCTCGGCTTGACACTGACGCCATTGATGCTCACCCTACTGTTCTTACAGGCATCGGCGGCAATGCTCCGCGTCTTGAAGATACGGGCTGCCCATAGCCATTTGTCGATTCTTGCTGTTTCCAAGGGAATGAAGAATTATGAATGAAGAATGAAGAATCAGGCCTTCACCTTCTTACCTTTATTATTATATTGGTTCATGGTGACGTCGATGCCGCCGAGGACGAAGCTCTTGATCACTTCCACTGCCGTTTCAAGGGCAGGCTGCAGCAGTTTCTGTTCATCCTCGGCAAAGCGCCCCAGCACATAGTCAATCTGCTGCCCGCGAGAGAACTCGTTGCCGATGCCCATGCGGAGGCGGGCGTAGTTCTGCCCGATGAGCTGCTGGATATGCCCCAGGCCGTTGTGCCCTCCGTTGGAGCCGTTGGCTTTCAGACGTAACGTCCCCAAAGGCAGCGAAAGGTCGTCGACGACGACGAGCAGCCGGCTCTGCTCGATGTTCTCCTTCTGCATCCAGTAGCGCACTGCATTGCCGCTGAGATTCATAAACGTGGTGGGCTTGACGAGGAAAAGCTTTCTGCCCCGCAACGATGTCTCGGCGACAAAACCATAGCGTCGGTCTTCAAAAGCAGTATTGGACGCCTCGGCAAAGGCGTCCAATACCATATAACCCGTGTTGTGGCGGGTGCCGACATATTCAGCGCCGGGGTTGCCCAGTCCCACAATCAGATATTTATCCATCTGGATGTCGTTCTTTTTCTTGAACAGGTTGAGCAGTTTACTCAGCAGCATTCTCCTCAGTCTCCTCGGCAGCAGCAGCGTTCGACTTACGGGTTGCCTTGATGGTGCAGACAACGACTTCCTTGCTCGTTGCCATCTCCAGACCTTCGTAGTGGAGGTCGCCCACCTTGATGCTCTTACCAATCTTCATGTTGGTGACATCGATGTCGAGTGTCTCAGGAATGTTCTGATAGAGAGCGGTGACATTCACCTTGCGCACGATGAGGGCCATACGTCCACCGTCGCGGACACCTTGTGCCAGACCGCAGAGCTTGACGGGCACACCAATGGTGATGGGCTTCTCTTCGTGTACCTCATAGAAGTCGGCATGCAGCAGGGCGTCGGTGACGGGATGGAATTGCAGCTCCTTCATCACAGCCGTGTGGCTCTCGCCGTCGATGATGAGGTTGACAAGATAGATGTGCGGTGTGTAGACCACCTTGCGCAGCTCATTAAACGAGCAAGCGAACGACAGAGCCTTGGGCAGGCCGTTCTCGTCCTTTGCCTCACCATAGAGGTTACAGGGAATCAAACCTTCTTTTCTCAACTGCTTGGTAGCCTTCTTACCAGTCTCGGCACGCTTCTGGCCGATAACGTTCATTTCTTTCATGATGTGTTACTCTAAATTAAGTTTGTTAATAATAATCCTTGTGCTTAATTCGCCATCACACGTTCCGTTGGACAAAGCCAACAGGTGTATGCTTCTGAAAAAGCGGTGCAAAGGTATGGCTTTTCTGCTAATCTTGCAACATTTTTCTAAAAAAACAGCAAAAAAAAGCACGTTTTCTTGGTATTCACGCCTTTTTGCCGTATCTTTGCATCGATTTTATTGCTAAAACTCTATATATAATAAGGAGTAGAGATGATAAACAGAGAATTGATTCGTATCAAAGTGGTACAGTTGGTTTATGCCTACGAACAGAACGGCAGTACGAACATCGACAAGGCTGAAAAAGAATTGATCTTCAGTCTGTCGAAGGCATATCACCTGTACAACTACCTACTACAACTCATCGTGGCCATCACGAAGGAAGCTCGCCGCCATGTGGAAATAGGCGAAGCCAGGGCTCGACGTGAGGGCAAGACACCGCCATCGCCTAAGTTTGCCAACAACAGGTTTGTCCTTCAGTTGGAGGAAAACCACACGCTGAACGACTTTATCGAAACCCAGAAGATGACTTGGGACGACGATATTGAGTTCGTCCGGAAACTGTACGCGCGCATAGAAGCCTGCGAGGCTTACCGCGACTACATGGCCTCCGCCGACGACTCTTACGAGGCCGACCGCGAGTTGTGGCGCAAGCTCTACAAGCTGCTCATCATGGACAACGACGACTTCGACTCGCTCCTCGAAGAGAAGAGCCTCTACTGGAACGACGACAAAGAGGTGGTCGACACCTTTGTGCTGAAGACCATCCGCCGCTTCGACTCCGCACAAGGAGCCGACATGGAGCTGCTGCCCGAATTCAAAGACAAGGAAGACCGCGACTTCGCCGTCAAGCTGTTTCGCACGGCCATCCTCAACGGCACGGAGTATCAGGGCTACATGGGCGTGATGTCGCAGAACTGGGACTTCAGCCGCCTGGCTTTCATGGATATGATCATCATGCAGGTGGCCATCGCCGAGATGCTCTCCTTCCCCGGCATCCCCATCAACGTCACCATCAACGAGTATGTAGAACTATCGAAGGTCTACTCCACCAGCAAGAGTGCAAGCTACATCAATGGCATGCTCGACTCCATCGCCCGCCAGCTGGCAGCCGAAGGCAAACTGTTCAAGCCGCTGCCAGAGGTGAAGCGCAAGGGCAATCATACCGACATGCCCGCCGAAGACAACTTACAGAGCTGACGGCAAGGATACCGGCGTGAAACAGCCTCGATACGAACGGACGAAATATAAATTCAAACCTAAATAGAAAACATCATCTATGCAAACAACCATCTTACTGGCTGCCCAGGCAAGTGGCGGCGGCGACTGGACATTTCTGTTGATGATGGTGGCCATCTTCGCCATCATGTGGATTTTCATGATTATGCCACAACAGAAGAAACAGAAGAAGATACGCGAGTTTCAGAACTCCCTGCAGGAAGGGTCGAAGATTGTCACCGGCGGCGGCATCTACGGCACCGTCCGCCACGTCAACCTCGAAACACGCAGTGTCGATGTCGAGATTGCCAAGGGCGTCGTCATCAAGGTTGACCTCGGCTATGTCTTCAACGACGCTTCTGCATTGCAGCCGACGAAGTAAATGAGCGACGGCGGACAGCACGAGGGATTTACCACGAAAGTCAGGAACCTGCTCTTCATGGTAGTGAACAAACAGTTCCTGATATTTTTGTCCTTCCTCTTGTTGAGCGGGGCATTCTGGCTCATCTTGACCCTCAACGAAACCTACGAGCGCGAGATAGTGATGAGCATGAAGCTAGATGGCGTACCGAAGAGTGCCGTCATCACCAGCTCCACCGACGACTCATTGCGCGTCAGCATCAGAGACAAGGGCTACATGCTCCTGTCCTATCTCTATGGCAATCCGCTCAGGCCCATCACCATCCCGTTCAAGACTTTCGACAAAGGCAACGGCAAAGGTGTGGCCTCCAATTCCGACCTGCAGAAAATCATCTACCGACAACTTTACAAATCGTCGAAGATTGTATCCATCAAGCCCGAGCGCTATGAGTTTACATACAACAACGGCGACAACAAGAGACTGTCGGTGAAGCTCAACGGCAATGTCGTTGCCGGACAGAGCTTCTACATCGCCAAGGTGAAGTTCTCGCCCGAACAGGTGACCGTCTATGCCACCCGCGAGAAGCTCGACAGCATCAAGTACATCCCCACAGAGATGGTGCGGCTGACCAATATCACTGACACCGTCGAGACGGATGTCAACCTGGCACGGATGATTGGCGTGAAATGTGTGCCCCCGAAGGTGAAGATGTCGGTCTATCCTGATGTGCTCACCGAGGAAACGCGTGAGGTGCCCATCACAGCCATCAACATGCCGGAAGGAAGAATACTGCGCACTTTCCCCTCGAAGGTGAAGGTGCTCTTCGTGGCTGGAGCCAGCAACGTACGCAGTATTCACCCCGAACACTTCAAGGTGGTGGTCGACTACAACGAGATAGCCAACAACCCTTCTGAAAAATGCACCCTCTACCTGAAGGCTGCGCCACACGGTGTCCGCAATGCACGGACAGAGGTAGAACAGGTAGACTACGTCATCGAAGAAAAATGAGGATAGCACTGACAGGTGGTATAGGTAGCGGCAAAAGCTATGTTTGCCGACTCTTAGAGCAACGGGGCATCAGCATCTACGACTGCGATGCTGCGGCCAAGCGGCTCATGCGTACGTCGGCGGCACTGCAGCAGAAGCTGCAAGCCCTCGTCGGAAAAGACGTCTACATTGACGGACAGCTCAACAAGGCCAAGATGACACACTTCCTGATGGCTTCAGAGGAAAACGCAAAGGCCATCAACGACACCATACACCCCGCTGTGGCTGACGACTTCCTGAAGAGCGACTACCAGTGGATGGAGTGCGCCATTCTCTTTGAAAGCGGCTTCGACCGGTTGGTCGACCGCACCATCTGTGTCACCGCACCAGAAGAGGTGCGCATCCAGCGCATCATGATGCGCGACGGCATCAGCAGGTGGAAAGCCCTTGAGTGGATGAGAAAACAATGGCCGCAAGTGGATGTCATCCTGCGTTCCGACTACTGCATCATCAACGATGGTGTGGAGGACTTAGAAGAACAGATAGACAGAATCCTCTACTTGATCAACTCATAAAAAAAGATACTATTATTCATTTAATAAAACCATTAACATGCAACAGACTATTTTATCCATTGCAGGAAAACCAGGACTCTACAAGCTCCTCTCAAGGGGCAACAGAAATCTTATCGTCGAAATGCTCGACCCGTCGCACAAGCGTATGCCCGTATTTGGCAGCGACCGTGTGACATCACTCGCCGACATCGCTATGTTCACCGATTCCGAAGATGTTCCGCTGATGACCGTCCTCGCCAGTGTGCGCGACAAGGAGGAAGGCAAGCCGGCTTCCATCGACTACAAGAAGTGCCCGGCTGCCGAATTGCAGGCGTACTTCGCAGAGGTGCTCCCCAACTTCGACCGCGACCGCGTCCACAACAGCGACATCAAGAAGCTGCTCCAGTGGTATAACATCCTTATCGAGAACGGCATCACCGACTTCGAGACAGAGATGCAGCCCACTGAGGGCGACAACATCGACGACCGCAAGGACATGGAATAATCCGTCGCTCACGAACCACAGCTGAAGAAATAACGGCTGAAGCGACCACGAATTACACGAATTACACGAATTGAAGGAACTTTCTATCATTCGTTTAATTCGTGTAATTCGTGGTTTTATATGTCAAGTTGTCGTCTTGCTTCTGACAAGATGGCATGTTTTGTTGAACGGCACGCAAGTTGCATCATCATGGTCGGACACGCTTCACAACGGAGCAGTTCAAACAACAAGTAATGTAAAACCAATAAAATAAAATTAGGAGGTAAAGATTATGATGTATCCAACGTTTGCAAAAAGAAGTCAGTGGTTACCGGAAGTGTTCAACGATTTGTTTGATACCGACTTCATGCCGAAAGTCAATGCCACGGCACCGGCCATCAACGTAAAGGAGAACGACAAAGAGTATATTGTGGAGCTCGCTGCCCCGGGCATGAAGAAGGAGGACTTCGATGTCAACATCAACCACGAGGGTAACCTGAACATCAAGATGGAGCGCAAGCAGGAACAGAAGGAGGAAGACAAGAAGAGCCGCTACCTGCGCCGTGAGTTCAGCTACACGAAGTACGAGCAGACACTGATCCTTCCGGAAGATGTCGACAAAGAGAAGATTGCCGCTCGCGTCAACGACGGTGTGCTCACCGTAGAGCTCCCGAAGGTTGTCAAGGAAGAGGTGAAGGTGGCTCGTCAGATTACCGTCGGATAAACAAAGGAATAGAATAGAATCTACACCAAGGGGCTGTGTCATATTGAACGACACAGCCCCTTTTTTATGTTTCAGGCATGAATTTCGACTTATTCGAGCGGCATGGCCGATGCGATGATGTCGTCGTCGACAAGGTTCGGCATCGTCACGGTCAGCTCCGGTGTGCGCTCCATCTCGCGGCGGATGGCATCCATCGAACCGCTGTTGCGAGCCCACGAACGGCGGGCTATGCCGTTGTTGACATCCCAGAAGAGCATGTTCTTGATGCGGCGGTCGGCCTCTTCAGTGCCGTCGATAACCATTCCGAAGCCACCATTGATGACCTCACCCCAGCCTACTCCGCCACCGTTGTGGATACTCACCCATGTGGCACCGCGGAAGGAGTCGCCGATGACGTTCTGCACAGCCATGTCAGCACAGAACTGCGAACCGTCGTAGATGTTGGATGTCTCGCGGAAGGGAGAGTCGGTACCGCTGACGTCGTGATGGTCGCGACCCAAGACGATGGGACGAGAGATCTCGCCGCGACGGATGGCATCGTTGAAGGCCAAGGCTATCTTCGTGCGGCCCTCGGCATCGGCATAGAGGATGCGTGCCTGCGAACCCACGACGAGCTTGTTCTTGCCGGCCTCGCGAATCCAGTGCAGGTTGTCGGCCAGCTGTCCGTGAATGTCCTGCGGAGCGGTCTTGAGCATCGTGTCGAGCACCTCGGCAGCCAGGCGGTCGCTGGTAGCGAGATCTTTCTCGTCGCCCGACGAGCAGACCCAGCGGAAGGGTCCGAAGCCATAGTCGAAGAACATCGGGCCCATGATGTCCTGCACGTAGCTGGGATAGCGGAAGCGATGTGTCTCGGGGTTGCCATCCATCCAGATGTCAGCACCGGCACGGCTCGACTCCAAGAGGAAGGCGTTGCCATAGTCGAAGAAGTACATGCCCTGGGCAGTGAGCTTGTTGATAGCTGCCACCTGACGGCGCAGCGAGGCGCGGACGCACTCCTTGAACTGCTCGGGGTCGTCGGCCATCATCTTCTGCGACTCCTCCAGTGTCAGTCCCACGGGATAGTAGCCACCGGCCCACGGGTTGTGGAGCGAGGTCTGGTCAGAGCCGAGGTCAACATGGACGTTCTCTTCGGCAAGGCGTTCCCAGAGGTCTACGACGTTGCCGACGTAGGCCATCGAGACGACGCGCTTCTCAGCGACAGCTTTCTTGACAGCGGGAATCAGCTCGTCGAGGTTCTCGTGCAGCTCATCAACCCATCCCTGCTCATAGCGCTTGCGGGCGGCAAGGGGATTGATTTCTGCGGTCACGCTGACCACACCGGCAATGTTACCGGCCTTAGGCTGAGCACCCGACATACCGCCGAGACCAGCCGTGACGAACAGCTTCATATTGTCGCCACCCACTTTGCGAGCGGCATTCAGCACGGTGATGGTCGTACCGTGGACGATGCCCTGCGGGCCGATATACATATACGATCCGGCCGTCATCTGTCCATACTGCGAGACACCGAGGGCGTTGTCGCGCTCCCAGTCGTCGGGCTTCGAGTAGTTGGGGATGACCATACCGTTGGTGACCACCACACGCGGAGCGTTCTTATGCGAGGGGAACAGTCCGAGGGGATGTCCGCTGTACATGGCGAGCGTCTGCTCGTCGGTCATCTCGCTCAGATACTTCATCACCAGACGGTACTGTGCCCAGTTCTGGAAGACGGCTCCGTTGCCGCCGTAGGTGATGAGTTCGTGCGGATGCTGTGCCACGCGCGGGTCGAGGTTGTTCTGTATCATCATCATGATGGCAGCGGCCTGACGGCTCTTGGCGGGATATTCGTCGATGGGGCGGGCATACATCTCGTAGGTGGGACGATAGCGGTACATATAGATGCGGCCGTAGGTCTTCAGCTCCTCGGCAAACTCCGGTGCCAGCTGGGCGTGGAGCTTCTTGGGGAAGTAGCGCAGCGCGTTGCGCAGGGCCAGGCGCTTCTCCTCTGGAGTGAGAATGTCCTTACGTTTCGGGGCGTGGTTGATGTTGGGGTCGTACGCCGGATGCTCGGGCAGATAGTCGGGGATGCCGAGCGTTATCTCTTTCTTGAATTCTTCTGTTGTCATGTTTTTTTTCTTTTTTGAGGTCTATAGAAGCTATAGATGCTATAGAAACTATAGATACTATAGATACTATAGATACTATAGCTGCTATATAAGATTACAATTTGCTCTCGACAATCTTCATGATCTCTTGCTCTGCGGCATTGGCCTTCTCGATGAGTTCGTTGGCCTCACCGATGAGCTTGTCGGCCACTTCGCGATCCTTCAGACTGCCAGCGTTGATCTTGACGTTCAGACCAGCACCCAAGACGGCGGCACGGGCTGCCAGCGCACCTACGCCAGCATCAGAGACGCTGTTGGGATTGCCTTCCTCGGCCATGGCACGGCAGATGTCGAAAGCGCGGAACGAAGCCTGCATCGTGTGCAAGGGCACTTCCGTAGCATAGAGCGTAGCCTCCTGGATGGCCTGCGAGCGGGCTGCCTTGTCTTCGTCGGTCTTCTTCGGCAGTCCGAAGGCGGCCATGATGCGGTTGAAGGCCTCGGTGTCTTCGTCGACGAGGTGCAACAGCTCGGCCATCAAGTCCTGACCCTTGTCGGCCCACTTGCTGAACTTCTCCCACTGGTCGTCCCATCCGGGCTTGTGCGACGAGAGGTTGGCAACCATCGTGCCCAGGGCAGCACCCAGCGCGCCCATGTAAGCCGAGATGGTGCCGCCTCCAGGAGCAGGGCTCTCGCGCGACGTCTCGTGGGCAAAGCCCTTGACGGTCAGGTCGACGAGCTTCTTCACGCCCTCGTTCTGAGCGTCCTCGAGGAGGTATTCGATGACCTTCTCGCGCGGGTTGAACGGCTTCAGGTCGTCGAGTCCCATCGAATGGATGGCGATATTGATGATGTCTTGCTCGGGAATACCCGTCGAGCGGTGCTGCTTCTCAAGGAAATACTTACCGGCATCGATGAGTGTGCGCTTCGGGATGAGGCCCACAATCTCGGTACCCGTGACGCGGATGCCGCGGTTCTGTGCGCAGCGGCACACCTCGTCGAAGCAAACGTGCAGCGGAGCGACATTGATATTGGTGATGTTCATCGACACCTGGGCGATGCCATACTCGTCGATGAACCAGCCGATGGCCTTCGTACCCTTCAGCGTTCCGGGAATCATGATGGTCTTGCCCTGCTCGTCTTTCATGGGTTTGCCGGTGATGGGATTGCCCTCGCGCTTGGGGCGGCCCTTCTCGCGCACGTCGAAGGCGATGGCGTTGGCACGACGCGTCGATGTGGTATTGAGGTTATAGTTGACGGCGATGAGGAAGTCGCGCGCACCCACAGCGGTGCAGCCCGTGCGAGCCACCTGCTCGTCAAGGGGACGGGCACCGAAGTCGGGCTGCTTGCCCGGTGTGGAGAGCTTCTCGGCCAAGGCCTCATACTCGCCCTCGCGGCATACGGCAAGGTTCTTCCTTTCGGGTGTGAAGGCGGCAGCCTCGTAGCAATAGCAGGGAATGCCAGCCTCGTTGGCGATGCGCTCTGCCAGCTTGCGGGCCAGGGCGGCGCACTCTTCGAGGGTGATGCCTGCCACGGGGATAAGCGGGCACACGTCGGTAGCACCCATACGCGGATGGGCACCGTGGTGCTGGCGCATGTCGATGAGCTGTCCGGCCTTCTTCACAGCGCGGAAGGCAGCCTCAACGACCACGTCGGGTTCGCCTACGAAGGTCACCACCGTGCGGTTGGTAGCCTCGCCCGGATCGACGTCGAGCAGTTTGGTTCCCTTGACGGCCTCAATTTCGTTGGTAATCTGTTTGATAACGTCCAAGTTGCGTCCCTCACTGAAATTGGGCACGCACTCTACAATTTGCTTTACATGACTCATTTTCTCTGTTCGATTATTTTAGGTTACGTTTGAATTTTGCGCAAAGGTACGGCAAAATCTGCAATCGGCCAAATGTTGTGTCGAAAATCTTGAAACAGAGCGTTAAAAAGTTTCACCAAACCCGGAAATGCATCATGAAATGGCGGCATCGCGCGCGATATTATATAATGGTTCGCGCGCGAAGAGCGTCGTTTCGCGACCTGAAAGATGGCACTTCAGCATGCAATTTGCGGCAAATCGCGATACTACATTAATAAGGTAGTCAGACTACATTAATAAAGTAGTCAGACTACATTAATAAAGTAGTCGCACTACATTAATAACGTAGTGTTGCGATTTGCGGCATATTGCAAGGGGATGAAATACTAATTAGTTTAAAAAAAATGAATAACCTTGCCGAAACTCAAAAGAAATCATTACCTTTGCACAAAATTAAAACATACGAAAATAATATGGGAAAAGTCATACTGACCGGCGACCGCCCTACTGGTCGCCTGCATTTAGGCCACTATGTGGGCAGCCTGCGCCGCCGCGTGGAGCTGCAGGAGGAAGGTAACTACGACCGGATGTTCGTCTTCATCGCCGACGCACAGGCCCTGACCGACAACGCCGACAACCCCGAGAAGGTGCGCCAGAACATCATCGAGGTGGCGCTCGACTATCTCTCCGTAGGCCTCGACCCGCAGAAGGTGACCATCTTCATCCAGTCGATGATACCCGAGCTGACGGAGCTGACGTTCTATTATATGAACCTCGTCACCGTGAGCCGCTTGCAGCGCAACCCCACGGTGAAGACCGAGATACAGATGCGCAACTTCGAGACCAGCATCCCCGTGGGCTTCTTCACCTACCCCATCTCGCAGGCCGCCGACATCACGGCCTTCAAGGCCACGACGGTGCCTGTCGGCGAAGACCAGGAGCCGATGCTCGAACAGTGTCGAGAAATCGTGCGCCGCTTCAACAACACGTACGGCGAGGTGCTCGTAGAGCCGGAAATCATGCTGCCCACCAACCAGGCTTGCCTGCGTCTGCCGGGCACCGATGGCAACGCGAAGATGTCGAAATCGCTTGGCAACTGTATCTATCTCTCCGATCCGTCGAAGGAGATGCAGGCCAAGATCAAGTCGGCCTACACCGACCCCACCCACCTGCGCATCGAAGACCCGGGACATGTGGAGGGCAACGTGGTGTTCACTTATCTCGACGCTTTCTCTACCGACGACGACTTCCGCGACTTCTGGCCCGACTATCGGAACCTCGACGAGCTGAAAGACCACTACCGCCGCGGCGGACTGGGCGACGTGAAGTGTAAGAAGTTCCTGATGAAGGTGCTCGACCGCCAGCTGGAGCCTATCCGCGCACGTCGCCACGAGTTTGAGAAAGACATCCCCGAGGTGTTCAACATCCTCAAGAAAGGCACTGATGCCGCCCGCGAGGTGGCTGCTCAGACGCTCGACGAGGTGCGCCGCGCCATGCGCATCAACTATTTCGACGACATCGAGCTCATCCAGCAACAGGCTGAGAAATACCAGCAAAATTGAAAAAATTAAAGAATTAAAAAATAAGAGAATTATAAAATTAAAAGAATATAAACATCGTAAATAGTTAACAGAACAATGGAAAACAACCAGAACAACAACCAGCTCCAGATTGAGCTTTCGCCAGAGGTGGCACAGGGACAGTACGCTAACTTCGCTATCATCACTCATTCGAGCAGCGACTTCATCGTCGACTTCGCACGCATCCTTCCGGGTGTGCCCAAGGCACAGGTGAAGAGCCGTGTCATCCTCGCACCCGAACATGCTAAGCGTCTGCTGCAGGCCCTTCAAGAGAACATCGTTCGCTACGAGCGCGCCTACGGACAGATTAAGATTCCAAACCAGCAGCCCAGGACGGCAACGCCGTTCAACATCGGCAAAGGAGAAGCCTAAGCTATGTTCTTAGCCGTTGACCTCGGAGCAACGTCGGGCCGAACCATCGTCGGCAGCATCGCCGACGGCATCGTCCGACAGGAAGAACTGACACGCTTTGACAACCACCTCATCGAGCAGGGCGGTCATTTCTATTGGGATATCTATGCGCTCTACCGCGAAATCATCAGCGCGCTGAAGAAGGCGGCAACGCAACATCTTGACATCGAGAGCATCGGCATCGACACATGGGGCGTCGACTTCGTCTGCATAGGCGAAGACGGCGCTCCGTTGCGTTTGCCACGTGCCTACCGCGACCCCTCCAACTTCACCGCCATGAACCACTATCTGGCCAACGTGACGAACAGGAAAGAGCTCTACGAGGCTACGGGAACGCAGATTATATACTTCAACTCGCTCTTCCAGTTGCACGGTATGCGGCAGCAGGGCGACAGCGCGCTGCAGCATGCAAGGCGCATCCTCTTCATGCCCGATGCCATCAGCTATATGCTCACGGGCGAGGCCGTATGCGAATATACGATTGCCTCAACATCGCAGCTCATCGACCCGCATACGCGCGACTTCAACGACCAACTGCTCAAGAGCATCGGACTGAGCCGCGAGATGTTCGGCCGTCTGGTGATGCCCGGCACCGTCGTCGGTACGCTCTCGGAGGAGGTGCAGCGACTGACAGGTCTCGGTGCCATACCCGTGGTGGCCGTAGCCGGTCACGACACAGCCAGCGCCGTAGCTGCCGTTCCTGCCAGCGACGCCCACTTCGCCTATCTTTCCAGCGGTACGTGGAGCCTGATGGGCATCGAGATGCCGCAACCTGTTGTCAACGAATGGAGTAGCGAGCGAAACTTCACCAACGAGGGCGGCATCGAACACACCATCCGACTGCTGAAAAACATCTGCGGCATGTGGCTCTACGAGCGCTGCCGGAAGGAAGGATTTCGGAGAAGAGAGGAAAGAGGAGAGAGAAAAGAGGAGAGAGGAAAGAGGAGAGAAGAAAGAGGTGAACCGCTCGGACATAGCGAGCTGATGCAGCTGGCCGCAGAGGCGGAGCCTTTCCGCTGTCTCATCAATCCTGACGACGAGGTGTTTGCCAACCCGGAATCGATGACAGAGGCCATACAAGACTACTGTCGGCAGACGGGGCAGCCGGTGCCGGAAACACCAGGACAGCTGTGCCGCTGCATCTTCGAGTCGCTGGCCCTGCGCTATCGGCAGGTGCTGGCCGACCTGCGCGAGGTGGCCACAGACGACATCCGCGTGCTGCACATCATCGGCGGCGGGTCGCGCAACCAGATGCTCAACCAGTTTGCTGCCAACGCCTGTGCCATCGACGTCTTGGCTGGCCCGCAGGAATGTACCGCGGCGGGCAACATCCTGATGCAGGCCATGGCTGCCGGACAGGTGGCCGACCGCTGGCAGATGCGACAGACGGTGGCCCGCAGCAACGAGCTCCGGCGCTACACCCCGCAACAGCTGCCCGTCTGGGACAAAGCCTACGACAACTTTCTCAACATCATTGCACGCCACTAATCTACAAGAACATGACAAGCATTCTCGACAACCGCCCCGGCTTGAAAGCCGAAATAGAAAAGACAGCCGAAGTGGCTGGCTATCTCTGGCAGAACGGATGGGCCGAACGCAACGGAGGCAACATCACTGTGAACATCACCCATTGGGCCGATGACGCGATGCGCCGACAGCCTGCCATCAGCGAGCCACGCCCCATCGGACTGACGCTTCCCGCCCTGAAAGGCACCTACTTCTATTGTAAAGGAACGGGCAGGCGGATGCGCGACCTGGCCCGACAGCCGATGGACAACGGAAGCGTCATCCGCATACTCGACGACTGCGCCCACTATGTCATCATCGCCGACAAACCCGTGGCGCCCACCAGCGAACTGCCCTCCCACCTCAGTGTGCACGCCAGGATGATAGAGACGGGATCGCTCTATAACGCCACCGTGCATACGCATCCCATCGAACTCGTCGCCATGAGCCATCACCGGCCTTTCCTTGAGAAGGATGTGCTGACAAAGATTCTGTGGAGCATGATTCCCGAGACGAAGGCCTTCTGCCCGTTAGGCTTAGGCATCGCACCCTACTACGCTCCGGGCAGCAACGAGCTGGCTGAGGCGACGCTGCGCGAGCTGGAAGAATACGACGTGGTGCTTTGGGAGAAACACGGCGTTTTTGCCAAAGGACTTGACGTGATGGATGCCTTCGACCAGATTGACGTGCTGTCGAAGAGCGCCAAGATCTATCTCAGCGCCCGAGCCATGGGCTTCACCCCTGAGGGCATGAGCGACGCACAGCTCCTGGAGATGACCGAACTCTTCCATCTGCCCAAATAGAATGACACATTTCCGATGCCAAACAAAGAATCGTCACAGTTATGAACATAAAGAAGAAAACAGCCTTGTGCGCTGCTCTTTTGATGATAGCCTGCTCACACGGGCTGGCTAAGCAGTGGACGCTCCGCGAGTGTATCGACTACGCCCTGCAGAACAATATCGCACTGCAGAAGTCGCGCGTCAGCAAACTCTCTGCCAAGGAAGACGTGCTGCAGAGCCGTGCTGCACTGCTACCCTCGCTGTCGGCCGGCACTTCGCAGAACGCCACCTACCGCCCCTGGCCTGAGATGGGATCGGCCATCGTTGCCGACGGCTATGTGCAGTCGAGTGTCGACAAAGTATACTACAATGGCACCTACGGCATCAATGCCAACTGGACGGTGTGGAACGGCGGTCGCAACACCAACACCATCCGCCTGAACGAGAAGGCCGAGCAGCTGGCTGAGCTGGAGGCTGCCGTGACAGCCAATACCATCCAGGAGCAGATAGCCCAGCTCTACGTGCAGATTCTCTATTCGGCCGAGGCCATCCGCGTCAACAAGGAGAGCCTCGAGACGAGCCGCATGAACGAGCAACGCGGCGAGCAGTTTGTCAAAGTGGGCAAGATGGCCAAGGCCGAGCTGGCCCAGCTCACCTCGCAGCGTGCGCAAGACGAATACAACGTCGTGGAGGCGGAGAGCAACCTACGCAACTACAAACGCCAGCTGAAGCAGCTATTGCAGATTACCAACGACGAGGAGTTTGACATCGCCATCCCCCAGACAACCGACGAGATGGCGCTGCAGGCCGTGCCCAACATGCAAGAGGTCTACGAGTCGGCGCTTGCCAACCGCCCCGAGATAAAGAATGCCCTCGTCGGCATCGAGACCAGCGACCTCAACATCCGCATGGCCAAGGCGCAAAGGCTGCCCACCGTGGCCCTGCAGGCCAGTGCCGCCACCAACACCACCTCGATGAGCGACAACGCATGGGGCTCGCAGCTGAAGAACAACTTCGACCTCGGGGGCGGTGTGAACATCAGCATCCCCCTGACCGACAACCGCCAGACGAAGACTGCCGTCAACAAGGCACGGCTGCAGCGACAGAACTACGAGCTCGACCTGCGCGACAAGCAGACGGCGCTCTACAGCGACATCGAGAACTTCTGGCTGCAGGCCATCACCAACCAGGAGAAATTCAAGGCGGCAAAGATAGCCACCGAGAGCCAGCAGACCAGCTACGAACTGCTGAGCGAGCAGTTCCGACTGGGCCTGAAGAACATCGTCGACCTGATGACGGGCAAGGACAACCTGCTCCGCGCCCAGCAGAACGAACTGCAGAGCAAGTATATGACCATCCTGAACATCTATCTGCTCCGCTTCTACCAAGACGGACAAATCGAAGAATAAAAGAAAAGAAAGAAAAATGGCTACACTGAAAGAAAAAATCGGCTACGCCCTGGGCGATGCAGCTGCCGGCGGCGTGACATGGAAGGTGATGTCTATCGCATTCCCCCTGTTCTTCACCAACGTGTTCGGACTCACCGTTGCCGACACGGCCACGCTGATGCTCATCGCCAGGATGTTCGACGTGGTAACCGACCCCATGATGGGAGCTCTGGCCGACAGGACGCAGAGCCGCTGGGGCACCTATCGCCCTTGGATCATCTTCGGCGCCGTTCCGTTGGGAGCTGTCTTCGCCTTGCTGCTCTACACACCCGACTTCGGCCCTGTGGGCAAACGCATCTGGGCCTATTCGCTCTACCTGCTCATGATGGCCACCTATACCGCCGTCAATGTTCCCTACGGATCGTTGCTCGGCGTGATGACAGCCGACGACAATGAGAAGAACCAGTTCTCGTCGTATCGCATGGTGGGAGCCTACGCCATGGGATTCGTCACGCTGCTCAGCTTCCCCTATTTGCAGAAGATGGTGGGTGGAACACCGCAGCACCAATACGCCGTATTAGGCGTGACGTTCGGAGTGGTGGCAGCCATCGGAACGTTGGCTTGCGGACTGCTCACGAAGGAACGGCTCAAGCCCGTACGGGCAGAGAAATTCTCGCTCAAGCCCTTTGCCGACCTGTTCCGCAACAAGCCGTGGGTTTACCTGACGCTCATCGGCATTGCCATGAACTTCTTCAACGGCTTCCGCTATGCCGTGGCAGGCTATATGTTTGAATATTGCCTGAAGGGCGATGTCACCGTGAGCGGCCTGATTATCAACTACACGGTGTTCATGACGTTCGGCGAACTGACCTGTATGGTGTTCGGCGGCGTCTCGCCGATATTCACCAAGTGGGTTGGCTCCAAGCGCAAGGCATTCATGTGGGCTGCCCTGCTTTGTGCCGTGACAAGCCTGCTGTTCTTCTTCATCCCCATGAGCGCCGACTACATTTGGCTGATGGTGGCAGTGGTTATCCTGACATCTATCGGCATCGGGCTGTTCTCGCCGCTGCTGTGGTCGATGTATGCCGACGTGGCCGACTATGCCACAGAGAAGAACGGCACGTCTTCGACAGGACTCATCTTCTCCAGCGGCACCATGGCGCAGAAGTTCGGGTCGGCCATCTCTGGCTCGTTGGTGGCCCTGCTCTTAGGCTTGGCAGGCTTCATCTCGGGAACCGATGCTACAGGACAGACGGTGATCACCATTACCGATGCCGACGCGGTGAACAGGATGATCTGGGCGCTGTTCTCACTCTTCCCGGCTGTCATCGCCCTCGTCATGATGGGACTGGTCTATATCTACCCCATCAAGAAATAACAGAAACAGCTGAGCTTCCCTTACTATAAAAGGACTCAAGCACATAGAACAATGACAATGAACGAAATGAAAATCATGGGCCGTCCGCTGCCCAACATTCCATGGGAAGAGCGACCGGAAGGCTGCCGCACCACCGTGTGGCGCTCGCAGCGCAACCCCATCATCCCCCGCGACCTGCTCCCGACGAGCAACAGTATCTTCAACAGTGCCGTAGTGCCCTTCGGCAATGGCTTTGCCGGCGTGTTCCGCTGCGACGACACCAACCGCCGCATGACGCTCCATGCCGGCTTCAGCGACGACGGCGTCCATTGGCGCATCAACGAGGAGACCATCCGCTTCAGCTCTGACGACCAAGAGATAGGCCAGTGGGTCTATGGCTACGATCCGCGCGTCTGCTGGATCGACGACCGCTACTACGTCACCTGGTGCAACGGCTACCACGGCCCGACCATCGGTGTGGCATGGACGAAAGACTTCCAGACATTCCACCAGCTGGAGAACGCCTTCCTGCCCTACAACCGCAACGGCGTGATGTTCCCGCGAAAGATAGGCGGACGCTATGCCATGCTCTCACGTCCGAGCGACACGGGGCATACAGCCTTCGGCGACATCTTCTACAGCGAGTCGCCCGACCTGGTGTTCTGGGGCCGCCACCGCCACGTGATGTCGCCGGCACCCTTCGAGGTGAGTGCCTGGCAATGTATGAAGATAGGTGCCGGACCGATTCCCATCGAGACCTCCGAGGGATGGCTCATCTTCCACCACGGCGTGCTCCACTCGTGCAACGGCTATGTCTATGCCTTCGGATCGGCACTGCTCGACCTCGACGAGCCGTGGCGCGTGCTGGCTCGTTCGGGGCCGTACCTCATCACGCCGCAAATGCCCTACGAATGCATGGGCGACGTGCCCAACGTGTGCTTCCCCTGTGCCGCCCTGCACGACCCCGAGACGGGCCGCATCGCCATCTACTATGGCTGCGCCGACACCGTGACGGGTCTCTGCTTCGGCCGCATACCCGAAATCATCGAGTTCACCAAACGCACCAGCATCGTCTGAGCAACTCACGCAGCCCAGCGTCTTGCGGTTTCGCCGCAGGAAAAATACCCCAAGGTACAGTGTCCTGCGGTTCCGCCGCAGGAAAAAATCCCAACGCATCCCTCTTGAAAGACCATTCGCTCACCCTCTTCGAAGCGCTCTTTCGCGACAACTACGAAAGGCTCTTCTTCTTTGCCTACGACCTCGTGCGCGACAGGGAGGCAGCGCACGATGTCGTGAGCGATGTCTTTGCCAATGTCTGGCAACGGCGCGATCAGCTCCAGATGCAGCACACTGTGGCCTACCTCTTCACAAGTGTCCGCAACAGAAGCATCACCCACCTGCGCCAGGCACAGCGCAGTACGGCGATTGTCGAAGAGGTGACGGCCATCACCGATGCTTACGACGACACCGACTGGATGGAGCATGAGGCACGTGTGAATGCCCTCCACCGCGAACTGGAACGAATGCCCGAGCGCGTCCGCATGGTGCTCCATGCCCGTTTCTTCGAGCAGCGGAGCAATCAGGAGGTGGCCGAGATGCTGGGCATCACCGTCGACGGCGTGAAGAAAATCGTTCAGCGGGCCTTCGCCACCCTGCGCAACAATATCCCGGAGGGTAAAAAAAAGTTAAGAGGCGTACCCCTTTCGCTCTTATTTTGTATTTATTGTTAGTATGGAAAAGAACAAAAAGAACATACACGATATGTCCGCACAAGAGGAATGGGAACTGCGCTCAGCACTCATTCGCGACAAGGTAGACGCTCCCGATGTCGACAAGGAGTGGCACAACTTCCTTTCGTCGCACCGCACCTCCGCAACTTCATACCACCGCATCACCTCCCCTCGGGGAGGTCGGGAGGGGGCTCTCGCTCCTCGCTCCTCGCTCCCCGCTCCTCGAATCTCAATAAAAACCTGGCTGTCTATAGCCGCCATGCTCGCCGTGTTGGCAGGAGGGTGGTATTGGTATCAGCATTTGCCACTCGACAATCAGCACCCGACTCCCCGTTTTACCATCGACGCACAGTATCCGGCATCCAGCACGCAAGTGGTGCTGACTTCTGCCGACGGAGCCAGGCAGATGGAAGGCGACATCAACCTCCAACCTTCAACCAGTACTCAACGAAAGAAGGCGAAGATGCTCGCGCTGACGACACCTTGCGGGCATGACTACCACCTGACACTCGCCGACGGCACGGAGGTGTGGCTCAATGCCGAAAGCCGACTGGAGTTCCCCGATGTCTTCGACAAGTCTGCACGCGAAGTACGGCTGCACGGCGAGGCTTATTTCCAGGTGGCAAAAGACGCAAAGCATCCTTTCATCGTGCAGGTTCTGCCGCAGGAGAACAGTGCTGAAGGTGCTTTCCGTACGCGGGTGTTGGGAACGCAGTTTAACATCAGGGCCTACCATCCGAAAGACATCAGCGTCACCCTCATCGAGGGTAAGGTGTGTGTAGAGGCTGCCGACGATAAGCAGGTGCTTGCACCCCATCAGCAATGGGCGATGCACAACGGCATGCAGAGCGTCAAGACCGTCGATACCTATCCCCTGACGCAGTGGAAAGAGGGATTCTTCTATTTCGACAACCAGACGCTCCTGCAGATCATGCAGCAGCTGGCCCACTGGTACAATGTCAATGTGGCTTTCGACGACCCCTCGAAAACCAAGGTCCGCCTGCATTTCGTCACCGAGCGCAACAACAGTCTCGCCGAGACCCTGCGACAGCTCAACGACCTGCATGTGGCCGACATCTCGCTTTCGCACAACGTCATCGTCGTGAAATAACCCCCATCACCCCTCTGTTCTGCGTCTTGCGGTTTCGCCTCAAGCTTCCCCTCCCTCTCCGGTATTTCCTGTGTCTTGCAGTTTCGCCGCAAGATCACCCCGTCCTTTTTTTGTTAACAAACAATAAATTACAAACGGCAGATGTACCCCTCGCCCTTGTTCCTTGTATTATAGACAGACGAACCATTTGTTCCTAATGGTCGCATGGCATGAAAGTTTAATCAAAACAGCTATTAACATGATTACAAAAAAGTTTTTCTTTTCACTGCTTTGGCTCACACTACTCCCATTGGCCTTGATGGCGCAAGGGCAGAAGGTGACGCTGAAACTGCAGAAGGCCAGTCTCGCCGCTGCTTTCCGACAAGTGGAGCAACAGTCGGGTTACTACAAAATCAACTATCCCGTGGAGTCGGTAAAAGACTACACCGTTGATGTTGACATCAAAAACGCTACGGCACCCGATGCCGTGAAGCAGATTATCAAAGGTCTGCCACTGACCTCTTCGGTCGACGGCAGGTTTATCCGCGTCGTCAACGACCAGCACTCGTCGGCTGCTGCCCACTCTGTGGTGAAGGGCCGTGTACTTGACACCGACGGCGAACCGCTCATGGGTGTCACTGTGCGCGTCTCGGGCACCGACCGTGGTGTGGTGACCGACTACGACGGCAACTACCAGATTGAAGATGTCAGTCCGTCGGAGACACTCGTATTCTCCTACATCGGAAAGAAAACGCTCGAACGCAAGGCCTCGGCAAAGAACTCGGTGTTCATCCTTGAAGACGATGCCAACGTGATGGACGATGTCGTCGTGACCGGCTACCAGCAAATATCGAAAGAGCGTGCCACCGGTTCGTTTGCCAAGGTCACGGCCGAAGATCTCAAGCAGAAGCGATTCGACAATATCTCGCAGATTCTTGAAGGACAGATAGCTGGTTTCAACACGCAGAACGGAACCATCCGAGGCACAACGACGATGAATGGTGTGGCCCAGCCGCTCTACGTCATCGACGGCTTCCCCGTGGAGAACACCCGCTACAACGAGTACGGCAACCTCAACGAGAGCATCCCGAACATCAACGTCGACGACATCGAGAGCATCACCGTGCTGAAGGATGCCGCCGCAGCAAGCATCTATGGAGCACGCGCTGCCAACGGCGTGGTGGTCATCGTCACGAAGAAGGCGAAGGGCAAGCGTACGAACGTCTCGTTCAACACATCGCTGACGTGGCATCCCTACTCGTTCAAGAAAGAACGCCTGGCATCGGCAGCCGACATCATCGACATCGAGCGCGAGTGGGCGGCCACCAATCCCAACCTGCAGGGCGAAGGGGCTTTGGAGTATGCTCAGTCGGTGGTCGACAACAAGGTGTACACCACCCAGGGCATACAGACCATTGCAAAGCGCTATGCCGGCCTGATTTCGGAAACAGAGATGAACCAGACGCTCGACCGACTGGCCGCTCAGGGCTACCGCTACTTCGACCAGGTGGCCGACCTTGCCAAGCGCGATGCTTTCTACCAGCAATATCACCTCAACGTGGGACGGGCTACGGACAACAACAACTTCACCGCCTCGCTCACCTATCGCAACAACAAGATGAACGACCGCTTCACCAACGACAACTCGTGGGCCATCGACCTGCGCGACCAGCTCGACATCACGTCGTGGCTGCGACTCGATGTCGGCTCGTATACCTATTATAAAAAGAGCAAGACGCAGACGTTCAGCGCGCTTAGTCCCGGTTTTAGCTATATGCCCTACGACAACCTGCGCAACGCCGACGGAACGGACTTTACGTCGACACAGGATTCGCGCATGAGCCTCTCCAACCTTACCATCCTCGACTACTATGGCTTGCGCAACCTCGACATCACGCCGATGGACGAACTGGGGCGCAACCAGAACGTCGGCAACGACTTCCTCAACCGTACCTACGGGAAACTCAACGTGCAGCTGCCCTACGGACTCAACTACAACGTGATGTTCCAATACGAGTATGCCTACGAGAAGACACACCAGCTCAACGAGAAAGACTCTTACTACGTGCGCAGCCTCGTCGACCAGTATGCCACCGACAATGGTGCTGGCGGAACCATCTTCAATGTTCCCGACGGACACATCCTCTTCCGCTCCAACCAGACATCGAAAGCCTATACCTTCCGTCAGCAGCTCAACTTCGACAGAACGTTTGCCGACAAGCACAACGTCGTTGCCCTCCTCGGTCATGAGGTGAGGAAGTCGGTCATCGACTACGACAACAACACGCTATACAACTACGACCCCGACATGCTCACCTTCTCGCTCGTCGACCAGAACGTGCTCAACAGCACCTACGGACTGATGGGAGGCTACGGCCTGCAGGCACGCGACTTCGCCTACCTCCGCTATGTCGACAACCGCTACATCTCTTTCTTTGCCAATGCCGCCTACACCTACGACGACAAATACATGCTCTCGGGAAGCATCCGCTGGGACCGCTCCAACCTGTGGGGTACCAGTTCGAAATACCAGAAGAAACCTATCTGGAGCGTCGGTGCCGGATGGAACATCGACCGTGAGGCATGGTTCAACGTGGCATGGGTCGACCGCCTGAAGCTGCGTGCATCGTACGGTATCGCCGGTAACGTGGCAAAAGACGCTGCACCCTATATGACAGCCTACTACTATCCCAACTACAATGTCGGCGGCACCTATGGTCAGGTGGGCAACCGCCCGAACCCGACATTGCGCTGGGAAAAGACGACAACGACGAACATCGCCCTCGACTTCGCCCTCTTCGGCAACCGCCTGAACGGTAGCATCGAATACTACAACAAGATGGGCACCGACCTGTTGGCCAACACGATGGGCGTGCCGACGGAGGGCTTCGGCTACAACACCTACCAGATTAACAACGGCAAGATGCGCAACCGCGGTTTCGAAGTGACCCTGACGGGCAATATCGTACATACCGCCGACTTCGACTTCACGGCAACGGCCACCTACGGATACAACAAGAACAAGGTGGTCTACGTCAATGTGGAGTGTCCCTTCTACATCCTCCAGCTCGACTATCCCGAGGCATACCCCATCATCGGCAATCCCTTCAACGCCATCTATGCCTATCAGTGGGCCGGACTGAGCAGCGACGGCCTGCCGCAGGTGTACGATGCCGCCGGTGAACCGACGACATACAATCCCTCCGACCTCGGTGCCATCGTCTATGCAGGCAGCACCGACCCCACCCACTTGGCTTCGCTCAACTTAGGCTTCCGTTGGAAGCAGTTCGACTGCTCGGCACTCTTCGTCTATCAGGGTGGACACAAGATGCGCAACACCGACCTCCCCATGCTCGGCACTTCCTACAACTCGGCACTCTGGAGCTATGTCACCGTGCTGAGCAACGTCAACAAGAACATCGTCAACCGTTGGCGACAGCCGGGCGACGAGGCACACACCGACATCCCGCGCATCACCTTTGCCGAGAACCCGCTCTTCAGCGATGCCTCGTACACTATCTACAGCTATGCCGACAACAACGTCATCGACGCGTCGAACCTCCGACTGGCCAACATCTCGCTCGCCTACAACCTGCCGTCGGCTTGGGCTGCCAAAGCTCATCTCTCTGCCGCACGCCTGCAGCTGAACGTGGAGAATGCCGCCACATGGGCAAAGAGCTCGTCGGCCAAATACCTCCTCGGCGGCTACAGCGCACCGAACTATGTCTTTGGCCTCTACCTTGATCTCTGATAGATGTTCTACGATTCACTATACATAATTAAAAAGATGAAAGATATGAAAACCAAGATATTCAAGAACTTCGCCAATGCCACGCTGGGCATTGCATGTTGCATGTTGGGGACTGGTCTCGTCGGCTGCGACGACTATTTGGACAATGTGCCGAAAGGACAGAAGATTCCAACGACGCTCGAAGACTTCACCGTCATGCTCGCCGACGAATACGGCAACTGCCGTGAGGATGTCTCGCAGGCCATCATCCTGCTCAACGACCGTTACGTCAGTGCCGCCAACCTGGCTTACTATGAGCTGTGGAACGCCAACTATATGTGGGACGAGAGTGCCGACCGCATCTTCATGAACAAGAGTGACGAGACAACCTATTACAACAGCTATACGGGCATCAACACGGCCAACCTGATTATCGAGAACGCTCTCTCTGCCACCAACGCCACGGAGGGCGAGCGCCTTCAGGCCATCGCTCAGGCCAAGATGTTGCGAGCCAGCAAGTATTTCACCCTAGTGAACTACTACGCCAAGCAATACAACGCTGCTACGGCTCAGCAGGACGGCGGTGTGCCGCTCATCACCAGTGCCAACGTGAATGCACCTTACACTCAGCCTTCCGTGCAGGATATCTATGACTTTATCCTCGGCGACATCGAAGGGGCGCTGCCCAACCTGCCGGATGAGCCGCAGAACGTACTGTATGCCTCGAAAGGATCGGCTCATGCCTTAGCTGCCCGCGTCTACCTGCAGATGAGCAACTACGGCGAAGCTCTGAAACATGCCGAGGCGGCGCTCACCTTCAACGACAAGCTCTTCGACTGGGTGGCCTTCTACAACGAGAACAAGACCGTGGTGACGACACCCGATGTCTACCAGAACATCACGTCGCCCATGGGACACGACTTCTGCGAGAACTACAACTTCTGCCACGGCGCATCGTCGAATGCCGGCAACGACCTGCAGCTGCGCGTCGACCGTGGCGAGCAGTTCGAGAAGGGCGATGCCGCCTTCCAGTGCCGATGGAAGATTCGCACCGTGGGCAGCGACACCTACTACAACCCGAACCTGCGCGGATTCTTCAACCGAGGAGGGATGACGACGACAGAGGTGTACCTCATCGAGGCAGAATGTCTCGCCCGGACAGGACATGTAGACCAGGCGATGACCGTGCTGAACAACGTCCGCCAGAAACGCCTCCTGCCGGCCAACTACAAGGCACTCACGGCCAACAATGCCGACGAGGCCATCGACCTGATCGCAAAGACGAAGGGCGAAGCCATGATTCTGACCATCGTCCCCTTCTGCGATGCCCGCCGACTGAACCTCGAACCGGCTCATGCCCGCACTCTGACGAAGTCCGAAAACGGACAGACGTTCAGCCTCTCGCCCACCAGTCATCTGTGGGTGATGCCCTTCCCGCAGGGGGCCGTCAGCAACAGCGGCAACGGCACCGTGACACAGAATGTTGAAAGATAAGGCCAATAGACATAAGAAAGAATGAATACAATGAAAAAACTCCTGAGTGTGGCCGCCCTGATTCTTGTGGCGGCAACCTCACAGGCACAACACTACTGTGTGAATGGCTCCGCGGAAGGCTTGCCCGACGGCATCACGCTGCAGCTCGTCCCCATGAGCCACGACCAGGAAAAACCCATTGCCGAAGCCACCGTCAGCGACGGACACTTCCGCTTCGAGGGCGACATCCCCAGCGAGATGAACGGTGTGGGAGAAGGCATCTGCGTGAGCATCACGGTGAAAGACAGCAACGGCGCTGAATACTTCATCCTGGAACCTGGCACGACGACCATCACCCTGACCGCTGTGGCCGACAGCCAGCCGACGGATGAAGTGCAGAGATATCGTTTCGACCACGTCAGTATCAGCGGATCGCCGCTGACAGACAGGCTCAACGGCTACAAGGCCCGTCGCGCACAGCTCGACCAGCTCTACACAGCCTACCACGAGCGACACAAGGATGTCGAGGAGAAACTCATCGCAGCACGCAACGCCAAAGACAACGAACTGGTCAAGGCAATACAGGCTTCCGACGAGTGGAAAGCGTTGATGGCCGACGAGAGCGAATTCTTCAAGACAGTGGAGGAAACCTACACCGCCATCATCAACGAGGACCGCGACACCTACTGGGGGCCGATGATGGCACTCTACCTGATGAGCTACTTCACGAAGGACAATAAACCGCTCTTCGACTCCTTCTCCGTAGAGGCACAGCAGAGCTGGTACGGCAAGAAGATGCGCGACGAGATTATGCCCGCCGGCGACATCGGCGAACCTGCCAAGGAACTGACCGTGCGCGACGACAGCGGTAAGACGCTGACGCTGAAAGAACTGTCGCAGGGCAAGCGCATCGTGCTCATCGACTTCTGGGCTTCGTGGTGCGGACCCTGCCGCAAGGAGATTCCCAATGTCAAGAAGCAGTATGAACTGTACAAAGACAGGGGCTTCGAGGTGGTCTCCATCAGCATCGACAAAAAGGAAGACGCATGGCGCAAGGCCTTGAAGGAGGAAAACCTGGAGTGGCCCAACTTCCGCGATACAGAGGGAGCCGCCGACCTCTACAAGGTGCGCAGCATTCCCGCCATGTTCCTCATCAATGCCGAGACACAGAGGGTCATCGCCTTCGGTGAAGATGCACGGGGAGAATCGTTGGCAGAGATCCTGGCCGACATCTTCGCCCTATAATATATAATAAGGTATAGCAACTGTTTCGCCGCACGTCATCTAAGACGTTGCGGCGAAACAGTTTTTTGATAATTATACAAGAAATATAACAGTTTGGAAGATTTTCTGCCAATTAACTATCACTTTTTAAGTAAATTTCTTGGTAGTTTAAAAAAAAGTATTTATCTTTGCCGTTGATTTGAGAAGAAAAAGCCACTTCTGGCCGCTGGACAGGATTCAGGATGTCGGCTCCTCTGCTTCCAATGAATGCGCCTGAAACAACTTTATTCACTATCAATAACAAACATTATTCACTTAAAAATTGCAGACTTATGGGAAAAAAGATTACCTCTTTTTTGGTATTTGCAGCCATGTTGTTCGCATTGCCAATGAATGCCCAGAGCGTAAAAGCCGTCAAGTCCACTAAGGGCGTGCGGCCTGCTATCTATGTACCGAAAACGGTCAAGAAGCCGCTCACAGTGATTGAAAAGAAGGAAGCCTCTGAGCCTACGATGCTTCTCACAGCCGTTGAGAAGGCACAGGCCGAGAAGGAAGCCTATGTGACCAAGATGACCGAACAGACGATTGGCCACAAGCTCGTCAAGGAGACGCGCAACCGTCTTGACTTGAGCGTCAAGAACAATCCTCTCAAGAAAAATGTTATCCGCCGTGCCGGTGAGGTGGTCGATGCCAACGGTATCATCACATCACCCGCCGAAGGCACCGAGATTCACTATACCCGTAGCGGTGTAGGACTCTCATGGAACGATGGCACCAGTGCATACGATCAGGTAGAAGCTACTGGCGATCTGCTCATGGTCGAGTGTGAGGACGGCACGGTCTATATTAAGGATGTCATCTCGCAGTTCAAGCCCGGCACATACGTGAAGGGTACGAAGGAAGGCAATACCATCACAATCCCAACCGGACAGGTGATCTACTACAATAGCAATTATAGCCTTTCCTACTTCCTTGCATGGGGCGACACTGATGGAGCCGGTGACTATACTTACGATTCGACTGCCGACGCCATTACCTTCACCATTGATGGTGACGTCATCTCATTGAACGGGTCAAGCATCGATCGCGTCATTGCTCCGTTCTACACCTACCAGGGAAATACGTATTGCGCATCGGCTGAGTTCAATACGGTATGGACCCTCAATGAGGAATGGGAACCGCTGGTTATCAACGAAGAACTTGTCACTCTCCCTGCTGGCGTCGAGGCTGAACAGTGGTTTGCCACTGGTGCTGATCATGCAGGTGCAGCATTCAACCGCAGTGCTCAAGTTGCATTCGATGGCACTGATGTCTATGTGTCTGGCTTGTTCAGCAACTTCCCCAATGCATTTATCAAGGGTACGCTTGAAGGAACAAAGGTGACCTTCAAAGGCTTGCAGTTTATCGGAACTTACAGTAGTACATATAATATGTATGCCGTAGGTGTAAACAGCAGCAATGATATGGACAATTTCACCATGACCTACGATGAAGAAGCCCAAACGCTTACTTCCGACATGGGAATCGTGGCTAATGCTGCCACCGACAGACTCTACTATCTGGAGTGGATTGACAACGTAACGCTCAATGGTGGACCTTACGAGGAGCCGACCATCGTGACGGGCGATCCTGTTGAGGTGCCTTACACCAACGACTTCGCCGATGATGCCGCCTTCGCACAGTTTGGTGTCTACGATGCCAACATGGACGCCAACACCTGGGCCCTGTACAGTGGTGCCGCACGCTATCTGTATAGCTCTACAAACAATGCCGACGACTGGCTCGTATCGCCCCCCATCAAGCTGTTGGCTGGCCAGAAGTATCGCTTCGCCATTGACACATGGGCACAGAGCGCTACTTATGCTGAGCGCGTCGAGGTGCTGATGGGCACTGAGGCCAAGGCTTCTGCCTTCACCACACAGGTGATTGAGCCCACGGATGTGGACTACGCATCTACTGCTCCGAAGACCCTTGAGAATGCAAACGTCGAGGTAGAGGAAGACGGCTACTACTACTTCGCTGTCCACGCTATCTCTGACGCTGACAAATGGGCTCTCTTCGTTGACAACTTTGTCGTAGAGGCTGGCGCCGGTGCTAATGCTCCCGCAGCTGTCACCAACCTCGCTGCTACCCCTTATGACGAAACGATAGGTGCTACCATCACCTTCACTGCTCCGACAATGACCGTCAGCGGTACTGAACTGGCAGGAAGCGCCATGACCATCGAGCTGCAGCGCGATGGCACCGTCATCAACACCTTCGAGGGCGTCACTCCGGGACAGGAGCTGAGCTACGAAGATGCCGACGAGACACTCACCCCAGGCAACCACACCTACACCGTCATCCCCTCTAACGAGGAGGGTGCAGGCGAAAAGGCCGAGATCACCGTGTTCCTCTCGCAGACACTCAACATCCCGTTCACCATCGACATGACAGCCCAGGAGTCGCTTGCCGGCTTCAACATCGTCGATAACAATGCCGACGGCACCACATGGAAGTGGGGCGACAGCTACAACTGCATCATGTACGGCTACAACTACAGCAACGCTGCCGACGACTACCTCATCTCGTCGCCCATCCGCATGGAGGCTGGCAAGAACTACAAGGTGGTTGTAGTGGCAAGCTGCTATGGTGAGAACTATCCCGAGAGATTCGAGGTGCTCCTTGGCTCTGAGGCTACCGTGGCTGGTCTGACAACGACCGTCATCGAGCCCACAGACGTAACTTCGAAGGAAGATACAGAGTATGAGGCAGAGTTCACTGCTCCTGCCGACGGCAAGTTCTATCTGGCCATCCACGCTATCAGTGACGCCAACCAGTGGAACCTCTACGTCAAGAGCTTCGCTGTTGAGTTCGGACTGGTTGACACCGACATCGACGCTGTGACCGACTTCACCGTCACTCCGGGCGAGCAGGGTGCCCTGAGCGCTACTGTCAGCTTCACTGCACCGACGAAGAACATCGGTGGTGCCGACCTGACTGAGAATATCGCAGCCATCGAGATTCTGCGCGATGGTGAGACCATCCAGACCTTCAACGATGTTGCTCCTGGCACCGACGTGACCTTCAACGACGCCGACGAGGCGCTGACCAACGGCAACCACACCTATCAGGTCATCCCGTACAACGCTGAGGGCAAGCCCGGACGCAAGAGCGACAAGGTGTCCGTATTCATCGGCGTCGACGCTCCGCAGCCCGTTCCCAGCCTGGCAACCATCGACGGTGGCGACTACATCGTCTTCTCGTGGGAGCCTGTTGCTGAAGAGGGTGTCAATGGCGGATACGTCAATACCGAAAAGGTGGGCTACTCTATCTGGACAATGGCTCTGTTCGACTTCATGGGTATGTTCACTTACTGGGATGTCGACGAGCAGCTCGACTCTGTGGTCGGCAAGACCAAGACCGTTGTTGACTTCGATACCGAGGCTGGCGACGTGCAGGAGCTCAAGCCCTTCGCCATCATCCCGGCTACCGAGGCTGGCGAGGCTGAGTACACCACGACACAGATGTTCGTAGGCCCGGCTTACGACGGACTGGAGGAACACTTCGCAGGTGGCAAGATCGCTTACAACACATGGACATTCTCGACAACCGACACGGACAGCGAGGATACTGGTGCTTACTTCAATGAGGATTCGTCCGACGGCGACGGCTACTCTATCCTGCTCTTCGTCGAGAACGCTGGCAACACTCTGGATCTCACACCGGGTAAGGTGAAGATTCCTGAGGGAGCAACCAACCCCGTCCTGCTGTTCGACTATCAGAATCCTGACGCAGCCAACAGCCTGCAGGTGAACATCGAGATGCCCGACGGCTCGGTCGATGAGATCGCACTGAACGGCTCTGGCGAAGGCTGGCAGCCCGCTAAGATCAACCTGATGAAGTACGCCAGCCAGCGCTACATCATCATCCGCTTCGTAGGCAACTTCGTCAACGCAGGCAATATCGCTCTTGACAACATCTTGGTTTACGACCAGCTCGAGTACAACCTCGTGGCTGACATCACAGCTCCGAAGAGCCTCGTGCTCGGTAAGGAGGCTCCTGTGAAGATCTCGCTCCGCAACATGGGCGCTAACGCAGCCGACGGCTACACCGTGAAGCTGTTCGCCAACGACGAGGAGATTGAGATGGCCGACGCGGAGTTCGCTACCATCGAGTCGCTCGCTAATGCTGAGTTCGACGCTACGTTCCCGACAACCGTCTTCGACGAGGCCGGCACCGTGACGCTCCGCGCTGAGGTAGAGTACGACCTCGACCTTGATGAGGACGACAACGTGGCCGAGGCCACCATCGAGGTGACCGCTCCTACAGTGGCCGCTCCGCTCACACTCACTGCTACTGCCAACGGCACAAAGGCCGACCTCGAGTGGACTGTTAATGATGAAGGCGCTGCAGAGGAAGTGACCGAGGACTTCGAGTCGTACGAGGCATTCTCCATCGAGGGTTGGGGCGAGTGGACAACCGCTTGCAACACCGGTGGTGTGACTGGTGGCATCTGGAACAACTACACCCATCCGCACGCGGGCGAGTCGTTCGCTTACATCGTTACCAACTGGGCTTCTGTTGAAATCGCTTCTTCGGAAGGCTTTGAGCTGCCGCACTCTGGCGACCAGGCTCTCTCGAATGTCTATGCTTACGAGGGAGAGACCTTCCTGACCAACGACAACTGGCTCATCTCGCCTGCTCTGCCGGGCATCGCTCAGACCATCAAGTTCTGGGCTAAGAGCTGCACCGACGAGTACGGCGGTCTGGAGACCTACGAGGTGCTCTACTCTACCACCGACACCGAGACTGCAAGCTTCACGAAGGTGGCCGATGTTGAGGCTCCGTTAGAGTGGACTGAGTTCACTGCCGACCTGCCCGAGGGATCGAAGTACTTCGCTATCCGCAACACCACCAACGGCGAATTCGCATTCGTCGGAATGCTCGACGACATCACCTACATGACAGGTGCTTCTTCTTGCGACGCCTTCAACATCTACGTTGACGAGGTGCTCGTAGGCTCTGTCGAGGGTGGCGTGCTGACCTTCACCACCGACGTGCTGCCCGCTGGCGAGCATAAGGTGTCTGTGACAGCCGTCTACGGCGATGTTGAGTCGCTCCCAGTCGACGCTACCGTCACCATCGAGGTGGCTACAGCTATCGAGGAGGTCATCAATGCCGAAAGCCTGCAGAACGTCTTCCGCTTCAATGGTGTGAAGGTTCGCTCGAATGCTGAGACAACGAAGGATCTCCAGAAGGGTGCTTACATCATCAACAACAAGAAGGTTGTCGTGAAGTAACCATGTGGAGAGAATAAGTAACTCCCAAACCTAAACGTGAGGATGCGTGTCGTCTGAAGGCGCGCATCCTCTTTTCCCGTCTTTATCTCAATATCCCCAGTAAGTTTCAACTTATCATCCAAAAAGAAGAAAGAAGAATGAACAAACAACTTCTGCCCATGGCAATGATGCTCCTCCTGACCGCTGGACAGGCTGAGGCAGCACCACGCACGAAGGCACAGATACAGCAACTGGCCCAACAGGCTCTCAACAGCAAGGCCATCAGGCTGCAGACGCCAAAGAAAAACACAACACTAAGCGAACTGAAGGCTACAGACACCTACACCGTCCTCGGATACGAAGAGGGCGGCTATGCCATCGTTTCGAACGACGACCTGCTGCCCGAGGTGTTAGGCATGTCGGCATCAAAGTTTAAGGAAAACAACAACCCCAACTTCGAGTGGTGGCTCACAATGGTGGACGAGGCCGCGCAGCATGTGGTGCGCAACGGCATCCTCCATGCCACTCCGAAACCAGGCGAGCTGGGATTCGAAGAGAACGTCGGACCGCTGCTCACCACGAAGTGGGACCAGGAAGAACCATACAACAACTACTGTCCCGGCTCGGGATGGAGCAAGTGTCTCACAGGCTGTGTCGCTACGGCAATGGCTCAGGTGCTCAACTACCACAAAATGCCCGAACACGGCATCGGCACACGCACCATCTATTACGAAGGTCAAGCCGTGACAGCCAATTTCGGTGAGCATTACTACGACTGGGACAACATGCTCGACATCTACTCCTACGGCAGTTACAACGATGCACAGGCCGACGCTGTGGCAACGCTCATGCGCGACTGCGGCGTGGCTGCCAACATGCAGTATGGCACATCGGCTGAGGGTGGCAGCGGCGCCTATTCGCAGGATGCGGCCGAGGGACTGCGCATCTACTTCGGACTGGAGGAGGCGCAGTGCATGGAGCGCGACTATTACACCGACCAGCAATGGATGGACATGGTCTACAAAGAGATCTCAGAGAACGGGCCCATCTACTATGGCGGCTCCGACATGCGACCCTCCGTATGGGGCGGCCATGCCTTCGTACTCGACGGCTACAACGCCCAAGGCCTGGTCTACGTCAACTGGGGATGGAGCGGCGACGACGACGGACCCTACGACATCTCGCTGCTCAACCCGTCGTACTACCAGTTCGACTCGCAGCAGGACATGATCATCGGACTGCAGCACGAGGATCCCGTACAGGTGGTCGACAAGGAGATTGCTCTTGCCGAAGCCGGTACACTGGCCCAGGTTGTTGAGGAACAGACAGCTGACGAAAACATCATGATAGGCCAGCTGAAGGTGTCGGGCAACATCAACAGCGACGACCTGCGCTACATCCGCGAACAGGCGGGCTGCGACGTCCTGGGCGAGAACACCAAGGGACGCCTCACCGTGCTCGACCTCTCGGAGGCTCGCTTCGTTGAGGGCGGCGCCCCCTATCTCACCATGGGCAACGCCAACCTCGTCACCGGCAACGACATCCTGCCCGAACGTGCCTTCTACGGATGCAAGAAGCTCAAGACGGTGCGCCTGCCCAAGGGACTTCATGAATTCGGCAGAGGAGCCTTCGCCCTCTGCTCGCAGCTCTCCGAGCTCGACTTCACTCCCGCCGAGGATGTCGACTTCGTGATGGACGGCAACTATATCTGGAGCACCGACCACACTGAGCTCATCGCCATCCTGCCCATGCAGAAGGGCGACATCGAACTGCCGCACGAGGTGACAACCATCGGCGACTATGCACTCTCGGGCTGCGCAAACATTTCGAAAGTGTACATCCCCGCCTCTGTCACAACCATCGGCCGCGAGGCCATGCACGGATGCTCGTCGCTCGGCGAGATACGCGTCTTCGGCAAGGAGATTCCAACGCTTGCCGGACCTGGTGTGTTCGACGGCGTCTCGAAGACCAACTGCACGCTCTACGTGCGCAGTGGCATGAAGACAAAGTATTCGAAGCTGGCACAGTGGCGCGACTTCGTTGACAACGGACGCGACAACATCGTGGAGTTCGGCACGACCATCAAGGCACGCAATGCAGCCCGCGAATACGGTCAGGACAACCCCGTGCTGGGCTATCAGATAAAGGGCGACCACGTCACCGGAACGCCGGTCATCACCTGTGAGGCCGACCGCCACTCGCCTGCCGGACGCTACGTCATCCATATCGAGGCCGGCACCATCGACAATGAGGCCGTCGACTTCGAGGACGGCTACCTCGTGGTGAAGAAGGCCACGCTGACGGCTACGGTGCAGAACGCTGAACGCGAGCAGTATCAGGAGAATCCGGAGTTTGAGATCAGCTATCGCGGGTTCCGCAACGGCGACAAGGCCGACTGCCTCGATGTACCGCCCGTGGTGACGACAGAAGCCACACCGGAAAGCGAAGTGGGTGAATATGTGCTGACCCTGACGGGTGGCGAGGACGACTGCTACGAGTTCTCGTTCGTCGACGGTGTGCTGACCGTCACGGAGAGTACCGTGCCGCCCATCCCGACAGCTATCTCTGCCGTCGCTATCGACGAGCTGTTCGGAACGGCTGAGGTGTTCGACCTGCAGGGACGACGCGTCAACACGACGAACAATCTGCCCGCCGGCATCTACGTCGTCAACGGACGGAAGATTGTTGTTCGCTAACCGTAACAACCAACGAGCAACAACCCCACAACTTTAACTTTCAAGAAAAGCCGCAGACGCCCAAGTCGTTTGCGGCTTTTTCTGACAACTTCTACACTTCCCGTCCCCGTTCCGTGTCAGATTGTCAGTTGTCTGACAGATTTCCCGTCATCATTGCCATGCTGGCATACGATTTGCTAATGCTTTTTAGCGATAGGAGGATTAACTGTCGGAAAGAAAGTATTAACAAAAAAAGATAAAACAATGGCAAAAGTAATTGGAATTGACTTAGGAACTACCAACAGCTGCGTAGCCGTATTCGAAGGCAACGAGCCGGTAGTAATCGCTAACAGCGAAGGTAAGCGCACCACGCCTTCTGTGGTGGGCTTCGTGAAAGACGGCGAGCGCAAGGTGGGCGACCCCGCCAAGCGTCAGGCCATCACCAACCCGAAGAACACGGTCTACTCGATCAAGCGCTTCATGGGTGAGAACTGGCAACAGACGGAGAAGGAAATCTCGCGCGTACCTTATACGGTTACGAACGAGAATGGTTATCCCCGCGTTGACATCGACGGACGCAAGTACACGCCGCAGGAAATCTCGGCTATGGTGCTGCAGAAGATGAAAAAGACCGCCGAAGACTATCTGGGCGAAGAGGTGAAGGAAGCTGTCATCACCGTGCCGGCCTACTTCTCTGACTCGCAGCGTCAGGCTACCAAGGAGGCCGGACAGATTGCTGGCCTCGAGGTGAAGCGTATCGTCAACGAACCGACGGCTGCCGCTCTGGCATACGGTGTTGACAAGGCTAACAAAGACATGAAGATTGCCGTCTTCGACCTCGGTGGCGGTACGTTCGATATCTCCATCCTGGAGTTCGGCGGCGGTGTCTTCGAGGTGCTCTCCACCAATGGCGACACCCATCTGGGTGGCGACGACTTCGACCAGGTCATCATCGACTGGCTCGTACAGGAGTTCAAGAACGACGAGGGTGCCGACCTGAAGGCCGACCCGATGGCCATGCAGCGTCTGAAGGAGGCTGCAGAGAAGGCTAAGATTGAGTTGTCGTCGTCTACATCGACAGAGATCAACCTGCCGTATATCATGCCTGTGAACGGTGTGCCTAAGCACTTGGTGAAGACGCTCACACGTGCTAAGTTCGAACAGCTGGCCCACGACCTCATCCAGGCTTGTCTGGCACCGTGCCAGAAGGCTATGCAGGATGCCAAACTGTCAACAAGTGAGATCGACGAGGTCATCCTCGTGGGTGGTTCGAGCCGTATCCCCGCCGTGCAGACACTGGTGAAGAACTACTTCGGCAAAGAGCCGTCGAAGGGTGTCAACCCCGACGAGGTGGTGGCCGTTGGTGCTGCTATTCAGGGTGCCATCCTGAACAAGGAAGGCGGCGTGGGCGACATCGTGCTGCTCGACGTGACCCCGCTGACACTGGGTATCGAGACGCTCGGCGGCGTGATGACCAAGCTCATCGAGGCCAACACCACCATTCCGTGCAAGAAGAGCGAGACCTTCTCGACAGCTGCCGACAACCAGACGGAGGTGACCATCCACGTGCTGCAGGGTGAGCGCCCGATGGCCGCCCAGAACAAGTCGATCGGACAGTTCAACCTCACCGGCATCGCTCCCGCACGCCGCGGCGTTCCGCAGATTGAGGTAACCTTCGACATCGATGCCAACGGCATCCTCAAGGTTTCGGCCAAGGATAAGGCCACGGGCAAGGAACAGGCCATCCGCATCGAGGCCAGCTCTGGTCTCTCGCAGGACGAGATCAACCGCATGAAGGCTGAAGCAGAGGCCAACGCCGAAGCTGACAAGCGCGAACGCGAGAAGATCGACAAGATGAACCAGGCCGACTCGATGATCTTCCAGACGGAGACCTTCCTCAACGAGAATGGCGACAAGCTCGGTGCCGACAAGGCCAATGTCGAGCAGGCTGTCCAGCAGCTGAAGGATGCCCACAAGAGTGGCGACGTAGCTGCCATCGACGCTGCCATCAACAACCTCAACCAGGTGATGCAGGCCGCCTCTGCCAAGATGTACCAGCAGGCCGGCGGTGCCCAGCCCGGCGGACAGCAAGCCGGACCCGGCGCAGGCTTCCAGGGCGGACAGCAGACACAAGCCAACGACCCGAATGAGAATATCCAGGATGCCGACTTCGAGGAGGTGAAATAACAAATTATTCTTATATAGAGTGTAGACGGATTTTCGTCTGCACTCTTTTTTTAACAAGAAACCATGGCAACTCGTTCTATTGTACGCATCATTCCGAACAAATCAACGGAACAGAACGCCTGCGCAGAGGCGGAACCAAGTTATATCTATCTCTATCATCACTGGGATGGCTCGCCCTCTGGTGTAGGCCGCGAGCTGGAGCTTTTCCTCAGAGGCCGCAACAATGGCGATGCACCCGACGGCACACCCACATGGGATGGCGAGCGCATAGCCAAAGAACTGGAGAGCTGCACTTCCGGCTACATTAGGAGCAACGGCAATCACGGCGACGTGGAGTATGGCTACGTCATCGACTGCGCGCGCCGCACACTCACCTGCTATGACCTGGAATTTGGCCGACGCAGCATCGACAATGCCAATGAGATAAAGATGTGATTGGGAGGCTGTTATCTTTGCCTGAACACCTCATCCATATTCTTCCAGTTTTTTCAGCAGAACCCTGTACATACTGGTTTTTATCGTGGCAATTGCAGTACCATTGCACAGGACAGTCTGTAATGATGTCATGGGACACGAACAAGAACCTTTCCAATGAATTGAAGAGCAAGGAAGAAATCATCTCATCAACGGATGTTGAAATACGAGGACTTCGCGCTAAAGTAACCACCCTCACAGAAGAATTGAATGGTCTCAAATACCGCTTGACACTCATCGATGAGAACGCCGTAGAGCGACTGCGTAATGCCAAGAATGCTGAAACCGCTCGTGCCGACAAGGCATAAAGCGAACTGGATTCGCTTCAGTCAGCTTATCATAACCTATTAAGGAAGTGGAATGCTCTCTGGATGGAGCCAGAGTACAACGAGGCAGCAAGGAAGGTAAAGGAGCGCAAAGAGCGTGAGGCTCGACTTGCCGCAGAGAAGCAAGATCGATACCAGAGCGTTCTCAATCGTTTCATTGCAGAAGGGCGTTCTGCTCTCAGAGCATTCGCACTTTCAAATAGAACAAACTTCATCGACAAAGAGGCAGCATCCATCTACTACGGCATCATAGCTGTTGCCCATAAGATGAAATTGAGCCTTGGTACAAAGGAAGGTATAACCTCGGCTGTCAACAACTTCCTTAGTGGTATGTCATGGCGTGACTGTTCAAAATTCCATGTAGAGTGCGTCACTAACTGGACACATCTATTTGCGGAACGGGATGTGACCTACGAGCCATCTATCATAGACAACTTTATCTCTTTCGTTGATTATATGTCATGTAGTGCAGAAACCTACACTTCTCTTGGTGGCTCCAATGGCTGTGCAGATCAGCTCACCAATTGGGACGGTACGAGAAAGCTTGGTTTGGAGGCTATAACGAAGAAGAAAGGACAGTCTTATTAAAGCAGTCAAAGCAGTATGGTTGGAGCGATTTATAGAAAATTGTGTCTGCAAATCGCTCTCAACTGTTAAAATGTAGCTAAAAAGCGAAGAATCTTTTGGCATCTTAGCCGTATTTCAAAAATTATAATTACATTTGTGGTCAAAATATGACAATTCAAGATAAGAATAGTTTTTTTTTAAAATGCAAGTAAAGGAACGTTTTTCAAAAAGAATGGGGCTGCAAGCACTAACGGCTGCAATAACTACAAGGCATGATGCACCAGAGGAATTTCGGCAATACCTTTTCTTTGTCATGCAGAATTATGGTCTTGGATTGAAGAGGATACGTGAAATAGTATGTCTCGCGACAAAACAAGCTCCCGATTCCAATCAATGGGGAGAGAATGACTTCATGAAGTCTGAAATAGAGGAAAAGATGGGCTCTTCCTTTTGGCCGTACATCTATGACCTTATTGAAATGTTTTATGACAAACTTAATGCTTCGGAAAAGAAGGACTTCTCCGATTCTATTAATGAGTATTTCCTTATTCATGGTATTGGATGGAAATTATGCGAAGGCTCAATAGAATATCGAGGGGATGATATGTTTGAAAAAGACTTAAAATTAGCTCAAGATGCATTGAAGGAGCGTCACTTGGACGATTCGAAAAGAGAGATTGTCGAAGCCGTCAAGGATATGTCTCGCAAGCCAGATCCCGACATAACAGGTGCAGTACAGCACTCGATAGCTGCCTTGGAATGCGTTTGCAGGAAAATCTCTGGTGATGAAAAGGATACGCTCGGTGATGTAATCAAGAAACATCCAAATTTGGTTCCCCCACCACTAAATGAGGTAATTTCAAAAATATGGGGATTTTCCTCTGAACAAGGTCGACACTTGCGAGAAGGACGTCCCCCTAAAATGGATGAAGCAGAACTTCTTGTTCATTTGTCAGCCTCTATTTGTTTATACTTGTCAAAGAAATAATTGAATGGATACAAATGGATTATAAGTTCAAACACAACTAAAAGCTTGTATTATGAATATATTTAGTGCTTTAGCAAAATATGCCCAGAACAAAATAGGGAGATTAATGTATGATACGGATGGGAATGCCTATCTGTACGATACTAATACAAATGAGTTTAAAGATATTACAATATATTCTCAGGAAAAATTTAGGCCATATGTAAATTTTGACTGGAGAGATCGGGACCGAGATGAGAAAATCAAAAAGTGGAAAGACTCTTTTGACAATATTCGTGTTTATAGTGTAAAGGTTGGTGAAGAAGTAATAGATGGAGAAAATAAGCCCATTTTGCGCTATGGATTCATCAACGAGAAGGGCTATGCAATTACTCATGCTACATATGATAGAGTTGAGGCTTTTCAGAATGGATATGCGAGGGTTTATGTAAAAGAACATTATTGTAATATTAATAGGCAAGGCCATCCTATGATGGACGGTAAACCCTTTTACAAGGCAGAATTTGTTTTCAATGCTAAAGATGGATTTATAATTTGTTGCACAGATGGGAAATATGGGTTAATTAATAAATATCACTATCAGTGTATACCATGTGAATATGATAGTTTGTCCTTATTGCCCATTTACGAATCAATAAAAAATTGGACTATTATACCAAGCGTCTGGAATGGTATAGATGTTTGCGCAGTAATGAAAAAGAACAGTGTAGATTATGTTGCTATATTAGATGGAAACTCTGTATGTAACATTATTGGTAATTTAGCTCCTAAATCCGTTCTTTTATCAGAAAAGTTTCTTGTTATTGAAGAGGAGGTCGCGAAAGATAACGAAACGTTAACTAAAAAAGGCTTGCTAAATCGCGGGGGTAATAGAATTCTTAATAGTGAATATGATTCTATTGAGATAGTTGCAAGTAATATTGGCATTGTTACAAAAGACAATTTAAAACAACTTCTTTTTATTGGCGAGAAAGGGTTTAAAGTTTATATAGATAGTTGCGAGGATATAAAATATGGCGAAGCTTATGATAAAGAACGCGGAATAAGATATTGTTATGCGTCAGTTAATGACCATGATTTCGTTTACTTGGAATATGAGGACAAGAAAGGGCTTCATTCAATGGAAGATTATGCGCCATTCTGTATAGATGACATATTTGAAGACAACTATGATAGTTTATATTTCTCATATAATGGTAAACCTAATAACTATTTAGCTGTTGTCTATGGTAATAAAACAAAACTGGTAGATATATTTGGTAATGAAATCATGCCATTAGTCATACCTTCAGACTATTATGTCTTAACAGATACATATAGCGAAGGAATTGTTGGAATATGTTTAGATGGAAGCCGACTCTTTAAGGAGTGCAGTTTTATTAATTCAGAAGGAAAGGTTTTGACAGGCTTTTCTTATTATCGCGTAGAAAAATTTGAAAACGGGAAAGCAAAGGTCTATTATAGTAATGAACATATTAGTGTTACGGAAGTAATAGATAAAGAAGGAAATATTCTAGAAAGAGAAAGTAAACCCAACGATTCGTGCCCTCCTGATAATACTTGGGCAGATATGATAGATGATGCTTATGAAGGAGATTCTGATGCGCGTTGGAATACGGACTAATTAAGATGTTAGTAAGAAAGCTTAAAGACTTTTGTTAGGTCCTAGTTAAAACGAAATAATTAAATTACTTTTGTAAGCAAAAACAAAATGATAGAGATGAAAATAGATAATCTTATCTTAATGAAGGCTCAGTTGGAAAGCTTGTTTGATATGTTATATATAGCCCAACGAACTAAGGATGGTAGGAGGCGCGAAAAGAGTATCAGAGAAGCAAGACAAGCAATCTCTGATTATTCTCAAACGATACCAACTGAAGTGATGAATCATTTTATTCGTGAGGTTGGAGCCAATGCTCTTAACTATCAGCATGCAGATGACATTTCTGAATGCATAAGTGTATTGGATAGTCTTATTAAGGAGCAAGATAAAAAGTGATTATTAAAACAAAACAAAGAACAAATAATGAAACATCAGATTATTTCAACTTCAGAATTGAATTTTAATGAGGATTATTCTTTCCTTGAAAAAGATTGGTATAATGAATTGCATGATAAAATTGATGCAGGATATACGTCTTTTTATGAAGACTCAGAGGTGGATCCTTTATGGGATAACCACATGGTAAAATACAGTCCAGATAGGAAAAGACTTTTGGGAGAAATGCCAAGAGGCACTGATAAGTATGACATTAAAGAAGGGACTGAAATCATATTTGAGATTGGACACAGAGCTTCAGCTTCTCTATCAAGGGTAACTATACCTGATAGCGTTTCAGTAATAATGCAAAACACTTTTTGTGACTGCGAGAATTTAAAAGAAGTTATTTTAGGTGATGGTCTGAGAATAATTGGCGATTTGGCTTTTGCTGGTTGTTGCTTTCAAGAAATATTTATACCACGGAATGTAATAATAATAGGAGAATCTTGTTTTTGCGAAAATGACAATTTGGAAAATGTTTACTTACCTGCAGAATTAGAAGCGATAAGTGAAGATTGTTTTCAAGATTGCGAAAGCCTAAAAAACATATTTGTACCTAAAGGAAGCATTGAAAAGTTTAAAACTTTGCTACCTGAGAATACTGACTTAATAACAGAAATTGAAGAAGCAGAGTGGGAAGAAATAGAATCAAGCAAGACATATAGCGGTTATGCTCTAAATCATAAGCTTGATAATAAATGGACTACATTTAGAGGGAAATTAATCTCATTGGATGAGGAAGAAGAAAATTATGAGGATCCTTTCATAAACCATTATTCAGAAGAAGATGCGGATAACTTTTATGGAATGACTGATGGAATGAAAGGAGATTTATGGTAAGTCAAAGCAACGATAAAATGAAAAGGTATAAATATAGTAACAACAAAACGATAATGTTATGAGTTGGTTTGAAGTAATCCTATTTGTTCTGGAGCTTGTTATTGGGGGATGTGTATTGTTCTATAAAAGGAGTATAGATGAATTGACGAAAACTCTCTATGCTAGAGACCAAGAATATGAAAAAGAAAAGGGTAAGTATGATGCACTTAACGATTCGTTGCAGACAATTTTGAAAGAATTTGAGCAAATGAAATCTGCCGTTTCTTTAGAGGAACAAAGAAGGCACAATTGGATAGAGTCAAGAAATCAGAAACTAATAAACCTAATTCGATATTCTGAGATTGTAAATATTGGCAAAGCAAGGTTAATGACGGCACTAAACAATGAGTCGAAATCGGAATTAGAGAAGCTACAAGCAGATATTAATTCTACAATAGTTAATTTACGTGTTGACTCTCTTACGCTTATGGGCGTTAATCCTGAAATAAACGACCATTCTGTAACTGCATTTTCAGAAGCCGTATTTCTTCTTGGTAATGAGGTGTTAGTAAGAATATCCAACGCTCTTTCTTTATTGGAGTCCTATAATAAGATGTTAAACTACGCTCTAACATTACCTGATGGACATGAAAAGTTGAAGTGGATGCAAAAAGTGCAAGACAACAAGAATGGTCTTATTGAGATGAAAAATGATACAACCTATAATTCTCAAATAGGGTATGAGGATAAAGAGACACAATATCTTATATATTTGCGAAAAATTTTTGGCAAGGGCATCGTGCTAAAAGCAGATACAGATTCCTGTCGAGATTAAAATTAGTTCCATTTTTATTAGTAATGAGTAGTAATTTAACATATGGCAAACGAAATACTTATTATAGGAGTCGGCTCTGCTGGTAGCAAAGTCGTGGATAAGGCGATGAAGGATTATCCTGAGCTATTTGAAAGCGTGGCTATAGGTGGTCATCCCATTGGCGGTGAAGAGACATCATGGCCATATATCAACTTGTTACATGATCGTTGTGAACCAGCAGGTTTCATGAATCACAAAAGGAATGTGCAGGAGGTGATGGAAGAAAACATGGACGTTATTAAAGAGATGTTCAAATTGTATTTGGAAAAATGAAGAAAACCATAAGAATAGTCGTATGGATTGCAGGCATAGTGGTTGTACTTTGTATAGCCATGATGATGATATGCAACCAGATTGTAGTAAACAACGCTAATGGCAAGGTTTTCTTTGAGATAGATAGTATCAAACATGATAAGGTGGGGTTGTTATTAGGAACCACGCCAAAGGCTCGTATTGGACGTATCACTAACTATTTCTTCATATATCGAATCGACGCTGCGGAGCAGTTGTATAAGGCCGGGAAGATTGAAAAGTTTCTGATTAGTGGTGATGAGAATAGCCTGGATGGTGTCAATGAGCCAGAATGTATGAGGGATTCACTTGTAGCGAGAGGCATACCTGCTAGGGATATCATTCTTGATGGGAAAGGTTATAGAACTATCAATTCCGTCATCAATGCCAATAAGGTGTATGGTTTGAAGAGTTTTACCATCATATCTCAAAAGTTCCATAACGAACGTGCGTTATATCAAGCAGAGCATCTAGGGCTTGATGTGGAGAATATACAGGCATATAATGCTAAAGACCCAAAGTCGAGGCGAGCAT
>CAMORS010000012.1 GCA_946624005.1 uncultured Prevotella sp.
GACGGATATCCACTGGCTCTTCATAGAAGGCACGGAAGCCGGAGCGGTTCAGCTCAGTGAGCATCGGCACCTCGTCCTCGGGAACATGGCTCAGGTAGAAACCATAGCCCATCTGGCGTACCTCGTCGGCAGTGTGTCCGCAGAGGAAGAGCGGATTGTCTGAGACGTAGAGGAAGTTCTTGCGGAAGTAGTCGATGATGTAGATGCTTTGGTAGGTGGTCTGCGCGAAAGCCTGCGCCGCTTCCACGTAAGGCTGCACCCGCTGGTAGTCGGCATCGGTGATGCCCTCCACGCGGTTCTCGTACATAAAGAAATCGTCTATCTGTGCCATACTCATTACTCTAATTGCTATGTGCTTACAGTTGGAAACATCGCCACAGCGGCTCATTCTCCCACCCACGGGGGAAGACAAGATCGTGCGCACTGGTGTACGGCTTCTGGAATGGGATTCTGTTGCTCATTGTGTAAAAATAAAACGACCCGCACATTTGAGCATCGTGGAGAGGCTTGGCGGGTTCTGGTGGTGCAAAGGTACTGCATTAATTTGAAATAGCCAAACTTTTTTGAAGAAAAAAGCGGTGAGGACCAGCTTTTAGAATAAAAGCAGCCTAAGAAATCCCCTTTTTGCCTCAAAGTGTTACCTCATCCTTTCTTTTCCCTACCTTTTTCAATTAATATGAACCAAAGATTATCGGTCTGGAGCGGACTTTGAATTGTTATCCGTCAAAAAGAAAAGATAATTGAAAAGAGATAATGTTCGATTTATGTTATTTCGTGTTGAAAAAGTTGCGGTATTGCAAAAAAAGCGTTACCTTTGCAGACGACATCATTAGACGGGCTATTGGTGTGCTGCCGATGACGGGCTCACGACATCATTAGACGGGCTATTAGTGTCCTGTCGAATACAGACTTATGGAAAAAACAAGGATATTAGCAAAGTTAGGCATCGACGATCTCAACGCGATGCAACAGGAGGCTGTCGAGGCCATCGCCCACAGCGACAAAGATGTGTTGATCCTCTCGCCCACGGGAAGTGGGAAGACGCTGGCCTATCTGCTGCCGCTGGCTGAGCGCATCGACGCAGGGAGCGACGAGCTGCAGGCCGTGGTCATCGTGCCGGGAAGGGAACTGGCACTGCAGTCGGCAACGGTGCTGAAAGACATGGGGTGCGGCCTGCGCGGGATGGCACTCTACGGCGGACGGCCAACGATGGACGAGCACAGGAAGCTGCGTGAGGTGAAGCCGCAGGTCGTCTTTGCCACGCCGGGCCGCCTGAACGACCATTTCGACAAGCAGAACCTGTCGGCAGAGGCCGTCAGGTGGGTCGTCATCGACGAGTTTGACAAGTGTCTGTCGATGGGTTTCCACGACGAGATGCAGCGGGCTTTGGTGTTCATTGAACATTCAACACTGAACATGGAACATTCGGGCAGGCTGCGCCGGATATTGCTCTCGGCCACGGAGAGCGAGGCGATACCGCGCTTCGTCAACATGGGGCGCTGCGTGCGCATCAACTTCCTCGACGAGCAGGAGCAGGTGCCCGAGCGGGTGACCATCTACGAGGTGAAGAGTCCGACGAAGGACAAGCTCGAGACGCTCAGCCGCCTGTTGCGCTACATAGGGCAGGAGAGCAGCATCGTCTTCCTCAACTATCGCGACAGCGTGGAACGCACGGCCGACTATCTGCGGCAGCAGGGCTTCACGCTGAGCATGTTCCACGGCGGTCTCGACCAGTGCGAGCGTGAGGCGGCGCTGTACAGGTTCAGCAACCACTCGGCCAACATCATGGTGTGCACCGACCTGGCCTCGCGAGGGCTCGATATTCCTGACATCCGCCACATCATCCACTACCACATCCCCGAAGGCGAGGACGGCTACGTCCACCGCGTTGGGCGCACGGCCCGCTGGGACCAGACGGGCACGGCCTACTTCATCCTCAGTGACGGCGAGCAGATTCCCGCCTATGTCGATGCCAGTCCGGAGGAGCTCTCGCTGCCTGCCCAGCTGCCGCAGCCTTGTCAGCCGCGGATGGCCACTATATATATAGGTAAGGGGAAGCGCGACAAGATATCGAAAGGCGACGTGGTGGGCTTCCTGTGCAAGATAGCGCAGCTCACGAAAGACGACATCGGGCGCATCGACGTCAACGAGCGCTACACCTATGTGGCCGTTGCCCGCGAGAGAGTGGCCCAAACTATCAAATTGTCAAGTGGCAACAAGATAAAAGGTGTGAAAACAGTGGTCGAACTTGTCAAATAGAAAGAAAAAACATCTAAAATTGCAAGATTTCTGCAAAAATATTTGGCGGAGTCAATTATAATACCTAATTTCGCAGCGAAATTCATAACTTTAATAATTTATATAAATCACTATCAAACAATGAAGAAGTACAATTTCACCGCAGGTCCTTGTATCCTCGACCGTAGCGTCATCGAGAACACTGCAAAGGCAATCTTAGATTTCAATGGCATGGGTCTCTCTATCGCTGAGATCAGCCACCGTTCAAAAGAATTCCAGGCCGTCATCGACGAGGCCGAGGCTCTGGCCAAGGAGCTGCTCGACATTCCTGAAGGCTACTCTGTGCTGTTCCTCGGCGGTGGTGCATCGCTCGAGTTCTGCATGATTCCCTACAACTTCCTCGTCAAGAAGGCTGCCTATCTGAACACTGGCGTGTGGGCCAAGAAGGCCATGAAGGAAGCCAAGCTGTTCGGTGAAGTCGTCGAGGTGGCCTCTTCGGCCGATGCCAACTACACCTTCATCCCGAAGGGTTGGACCGTTCCCACCGATGTCGACTATCTGCACATCACCACGAACAACACCATCTACGGTACGGAGATTCGCGAAGACCTCGACGTTCCCGTGCGCCTGATTGCCGACATGTCGTCGGATATCTTCTCGCGTCCTATCGACGTTTCTAAGTACGATGCCATCTATGCCGGTGCCCAGAAGAACCTCTCGATGGCCGGTGTCACCATCGTCATCGTGAAGAACGACGCCCTGGGCCGCGTAGAGCGCCAGATTCCCACCATGCTCGACTACCGCACACACGTGGAGAAGGGCTCTATGTTCAACACTCCTCCTGTGGTGCCCATCTACACCGCCATGGAGAACATGCGCTGGATCAAGGCTCAGGGTGGCGTGAAGGCTATGCAGAAGCTGGCCAAGCAGCGTGCCGAGATTGTCTACAATGAGATTGACCGCAACAAGCTGTTCCACGGCACTGTAGAGACCGAGGACCGTTCGTACATGAACATCTGCTTCGTCCTGAACGACGAGTACAAGGAGCTGGAGAAGGACTTCTTCGACTTCGCCACATCGAAGGGCATGGTCGGCATCAAGGGTCACCGCTCGGTGGGTGGTTTCCGCGCTTCTTGCTACAACGCTCAGACCATCGAAGGCTGCGAGGCTCTCGTCGCCTGCATGAAGGAGTATGAGGCTAAGCACTAATTGAACATTCAACATTCAATTTTCAATAAAATAAAATGAAAGTTTTAGTTGCAACAGAGAAGCCCTTCGCAGCAGCTGCTGTAGAAGGCATTCGCAAGGAAGTGGAAGCAGCCGGCAACGAGCTCGTGCTGCTTGAGAAATATACCGAGAAGGCTCAGCTCCTCGACGCTGTGAAGGATGCTGACGCCCTGATCATCCGTTCGGACAAGGTGGATGCCGAAGTGCTCGACGCTGCCAAGCAGCTGAAGATTGTCGTCCGTGCCGGTGCCGGCTACGACAACATCGACCTCGCTGCCGCCACAGCTCATAAGGTGGTGGCCGAGAACACCCCGGGTCAGAACTCCAACGCTGTCGCCGAGCTCGTCTTCGGTCTGCTCGTCATGGCCGTACGCGGTTTCTACAACGGCAAGAGCGGTTCTGAGCTCCTGGGCAAGAAGCTGGGTATCCTCGCCTTCGGTAACGTAGGCCGCAACGTGGCCCGCATCGCCAAGGGCTTCGGCATGGATGTCTACGCCTACGATGCCTACTGCCCCGCAGAAGTCATCGAGCAGGCTGGTGTGCACGCCGTCGAGAATCAGGACGCCCTGTTCGAGCAGTGCGACGTTGTCTCGCTCCACATCCCCGCAACGCCGGAGACGAAGGAGAGCATCAACTACGCCCTGGTCAACAAGATGCGCAAGGGTGGCATCCTCGTGAACACCGCCCGCAAGGAAGTGATCAACGAGCCCGAGCTCATCAAGCTCATGGGCGACCGTGAAGACCTGAAGTTCGTCACCGACATCAAGCCCGATGCCGACGCCGACTTCCAGAAGTTTGAAGGTCGCTACTTCGCCACACCGAAGAAGATGGGTGCCCAGACAGCCGAGGCCAACATCAATGCCGGCATCGCTGCTGCCAAGCAGATCAACGCCTTCTTCAAGGAGGGTTGCACCAAGTTCCAGGTGAACAAGTAAGGCGAACATCATGGCATAGCTACATAAGAGGAGGTCACGCCCGCGTTTTTCACGTGCGTGACCTTCGTTTTATGTTTTCTTACAGCAACACTCAACAATGAACGACTACCGCAACAAGATGACGGCCGAGGAAGCCCGCCAGTTTGGTCGCGATGTGCTGAACATCGTGGCGCAGATACCCCGTGGCTACGTCACCACCTACGGCCATATCGCCGCCCTTGCCGGTTGGCCCAGCCACAGCAGGATGGTGGGGCGCACGCTGCGCTATACGCCAGGTGCCGAGCAGGTGCCGTGCCACAGAGTGGTCAACGCCGTTGGGCGCACGGCTCCCGGATGGTCGATGCAGCGCACCCTCCTTGAGCGTGAGGGCGTCAGCTTCAGGCAGAACGGGCGTGTGGACATGCAGCGCCACCTCTTCACTCCCTGTAGAACCCCCGATGATGCTGTTGAGACCTCTCGTCACTCCCTGTAGAACCAGCCTATGATGCTGTTGAGCCACGAGAAGCTGAAGCGGAACCATCGGTAGGTGCTCACCTCCTTGCCGCCGAAGCGGAGGATGAAGTCGCGCATCGGGTTCTTGCGGTAGGGCAGTCCCACGTCGAGAAAGCGGAAGTGGGCATAGCCGTTGCGGTAGGCGTGGTTCATCGCTTCCCAGATGGTCTTCGTGCCGGGATGTAGGGTGGGGTACGACTTGCGCTTCGAGGCAATCATCCACAAGTCGGCATCGGTGTCAGAATAGTAGCAGGCACATCCGCCAACCACTTTCTCCTTCAGTTTGGTGACGAAGAGACGGCAGTGGTTGCTCTTCATCATCAGCCGGAAATAGTCCTCGGAGGGCAGGTAGCGTCGCACCTTGAGCGAGAAGAAACGGTGGAACAGACGATAGAAAGCGCGGAAGTCGGCCTCGTCGGTCACCTCAGTGAAGGTCAGCGGAGCCATCTCCAGCTTCTCGATGCGCTCCCGCATCTTGTCCGAGAGCCGCTCGATGGGTGCCTTCGAATGGAGAGAGTTGTGGATGGCCGACCATCGGACAGGGAAGTAGCCATGACGGTGGAGTGGCTTGTAGCCGAACATCTTCTGGCTGAGGTCGGAAATCTCGATATAGAGGCACAACTTTCTTCTGAACTTCTTCGTTATCGCATTGAGCATCAAGGCGAAAAGCTGCTCGCGGTCAACATCTTCTTCATACTCCCCCTCGCCATAAATCCTGCCTTGCGTGAAGAGGTAAGGCGGCACGAGCGAACCCCGCCGGCGAAGAGTTGCCAGGAGGTGGGCCACCACCTTCTGCTCCTGCCAGACAATAACCATGTATGGTTGCAGGCCGTGGCTCTGTTCAAGAATGGTGAACAGCTCCACGCTGTGGAAGAAGTTGCGGCAGCTCATCTTGGGCAAGTCGCTGCTTCGGGTGTAGATGGCTATGTTTTGTTTGACAGACGTCATGCAGGTGCAAAAATACGGAATATCGGCGAAACGACAAAATGTTTTAACATTTTTCGACGGATAACATCGAAAAAAGAGCGGCAGATTTGGTTGTTTCGATTTTTCTCCTTATCTTTGCATGAAAATTTGCAACCAACGATATGCGAAAGAAATTGATCAAAGTGCTATGGGGATTGCTGGCATCGGTGGTGCTGGTGATTCTCGTCGGCTTTATAGCCATCTGGAACGGATGGGTGGGCTACATGCCCGATATGGAAGATCTGCAGAACCCCGTGAGCCGTTCGGCCTCGCAGGTGTTCTCTGCCGACGGGAAGATCCTGGGCGTATGGAACTCCAACCGCGACAATCGCATCATGGTGGACTACAACAAGTTGGCCCCCAACCTCGTCTACGCCCTCGTAGCCACGGAAGATGCCCGCTTCTACGAGCATTCGGGCATCGACTTCCCCGCCTTGGGACGTGCCATCGTGAAGCGCGGCCTGATGGGGCAGAAGAGTGCCGGCGGCGGATCTACCATCACGCAGCAGCTGGCCAAGCAGCTCTATTCGAAGAAGGCGCACAGCACGACGGAGCGTCTGCTGCAGAAACCCATCGAGTGGGTCATCGCCATCAAGCTGGAGCGCAACTTTACCAAGGAGGAGATCATCGCCATGTACCTGAACTACTTCGACTTCCTCCACAATGCCGTAGGCATCAAGACGGCTGCCAACACCTACTTCAGCAAGGAGCCGCAGCAGCTGTCGCTCGAAGAGTGTGCCACGCTGATAGGTCTCTGCAAGAATCCCTCCTACTTCAATCCGCGTCGCTTCCCAGAACGCTGCAAGGAGCGCCGCAACGTGGTGATGGCACAGATGGTGAAGGCAGGCTATCTCTCGCAGGCAGAATACAACGAGGTGAAGCAGCACGAGGTGAAGCTGCAGTTCCACCAGGCCGACCACAAGGAGGGCATTGCCACCTACTTCCGCGAGTTCATGCGCCAGTATCTCATGGCACCGAAGCCCGACAAGAAAAACTATCCCAAGTGGAACCTGGCGCAGTATAGCATCGACTCCACCTACTGGGAGCGCGACCCCCTGTACGGCTGGTGCAACAAGAACAAGAAGAAGAACGGCGAGCCGTACAGCATCTATACCGACGGCCTGAAAATCTTCACCACCATCGACAGCCGCATGCAGCAATATGCCGAGGAAGCCATGGTGAAGCATGTGGTGAAATACCTGCAGCCTGAGTTCAACAAGGAGAACCGCCGCAAGGCCAATGCCCCCTTCACCAGTGCTCTGAAGCAGAGTGAGGTGAAGGCCATCCTTGAGAAAAGCATGCGTCAGAGCGAGCGCTATCGCGTGATGAAGGCTGCCGGAGCCACGGAGGGCGAAATCAAGAAAGCCTTCCGCACACCCATCGAGATGACTGTCCTGTCGACCAACTATCGGCGGGAGATCGACACGCTGATGTCGCCGATGGACTCTATCCGCTACTACAAGAAGTTCCTGCGGTCGGGTTTCGTCAGCATGGATGCCCATACGGGAGCCGTCAAAGCCTACGTCGGCGGACTCGACTACACACACTTCCAGTACGACATGGCCTTCATGGGCCGGCGCCAGGTGGGTTCGACCACCAAGCCCTATCTCTATGCCATCTCTATGGAGAACGGACTGTCGCCCTGCGACGTGGCCCCCAACGTGCAACGGTCGTATGGCAACTGGACTCCGCGCAACGGCTCACGTGCCCGCTACGGACAGATGGTGACGCTGAAATGGGGTCTGGCCCAGTCGAACAACTGGATATCGGCCTATCTGATGAGTCGTATCAATCCGTCGCTCTTCGTTGAGACATTGCAGAACTTCGGTATCACCACGCCCAACATCTATCCCTCCATCGTGCTCTGCCTCGGTCCCTACGAGGCTACGGTGGGCGAGATGGTGAGCGCCTACACGACGTTTGCCAACAACGGCATCCACTGTGCGCCGATGTTCGTCACGAAGATTGAAGACAACGAGGGCAATGTGCTGGCCTCCTTCCAGCCCCGCGTCAACGAGGTGATCAGCGAGGAGAGTGCCAACAAGATGCTCGTCATGCTGCAGGGCGTTGTCGATGGCGGAACGGGTTCGCGCATGCGCTACAAGTATAATGTGAAGTGCCCGATGGGCGCAAAGACCGGAACGACCAACCGCAACTCTGATGCCTGGTTCATGGGCTTCACGCCGTCGCTGGTCAGCGGCTGCTGGGTGGGCGGTGAGGACCGCGACATCCACTTCGACTCCACCAGCATGGGACAGGGTGCCAACATGGCGCTGCCCATCTGGGCCTACTACATGCAGAAGGTGTTTGCCGACAAGACGTTGGGTTACGACCCCGAGGAGCAGTTCCAGATACCCGAAGGCTACGATCCCTGTGCTTCGCCTACGGACAAATACGGTCTGAACGGAATAGAGGAAGTCTACGAATAGGCGGCTTTTCGTCGAACCTAAAAAGAGGCTTCCGTAGAGTCTCAAAGGAGACTTTCGCTTGAACACACAAAAAAGAGGTGCTTGTCTCTCATGAACCGAGAAACAAGCACCTCTCTGTTTGAGCAAGAGTCTTGCTTATTCTTTACGCTTCAGGACAACCTTCGAGGGAATCTTGTGCCACTTGCCGTCAACAGGAAACTTCAGTGTGCTGCCACCCAGATGCTTCCAGGTGTAGCTGCCGTCTCGCTCGCGGGTCAGCGTGGCTGTGAAGTCTTCGCTGCCGTAGTTGTTGACGACTTCTAACGTTGCTTTGTCTTCGCTGTCGATGGACGATGCCACGATGGTCCACACCGTCGTTGTCTTCTCGCAGCCGATAAAGCCGTCGAGTGCTCCCAGCACCTCTTGTCCCGGCACCTCAATATTCTTCTCTACCAGGTTGATGTCGAGCGTTATCTTCAAATCCGTATTCTCGAAACGTCCCACAAAGGTGGAGTCCGTCTGTGCATGAAGCCCTGTGAGCATCATCAGGCACATCGTCGCTGTTGCTATTCTTTTCATTTTCGTTCGTTCTTTTTTCTTCTTCGACTCCTTAGCGGACAGAAAGTTTAATAGCGTGAACCACTCTGCGAGACGCTCTGCGTTAGTTGTTGCGCAGGAACTGGATGGCCTTCTCGATGTGGGGATACATCAGCTGGTCGTTGTCGACGAAGGGCACCACCTTGCGGAAGTCGGCATGGATCTTCTCGATGATGGGCGACGACTTCAGCGGACGGCGGAACTCCAGAGCCTGAGCAGCATTGAAGAGCTCGATGGCCAGCACGCGCTCGGTGTTGTCGATGACCTTATAGAGCTTGATGGCAGCATTGGCGCCCATCGAGACGAGGTCTTCCTGGTCTTGGCACGAGGGGATGCTGTCCACCGACGAAGGCATGGCCAGCGACTTGTTGAGGCTGACAACCGAGGCTGCCGTATACTGCGTGATCATGAATCCGCTGTTCAGTCCGGGATTGGCAACGAGGAAGTCGGGCAGGCCGCGTGTGCCGCTGACCAGACGGTAGATGCGTCGTTCGGAGATGTTGGCCAGTTCGCTCATGGCGATGGCGAGGAAGTCCATCGGCAGGGCAATGGGCTCGCCGTGGAAGTTGCCGGCCGAGATGATGAGGTCCTCGTCGGGGCATACCGTGGGGTTGTCGGTGGCCGAGTTGATTTCGGTGTCGATGACCGACTTGACGTAGCGCATCGTGTCCTTCACGGCACCGTGCACCTGCGGCACGCAGCGGAAGGAGTAGGGGTCTTGCACATGCGTCTTCTCCTGGGCTATCATCTGGCTGCCCTCGAGCAGTTCACGCATGGCCTTGGCCGTCTCTATCTGTCCCTGATGCGGGCGAACGGCATGGACGGCATGTGTGAAGGGCTCCTGACGGCCGTCGTAGGCCTCGAGCGACATGGCTGCAATCTTGTCAGCCCAGTCGCTCAGACGCTGTGCGCGGAGGAGTGCATAGACGGCGAAGGCGGACATGTTCTGCGTTCCGTTGAGCAGGGCGAGGCCCTCTTTCGAAGCCAGTTCGATGGGCTGCCATCCCATGCGGCGGTCCATCTCTTCGCCGCTGACAATCTCACCCTGCATCTCCACTTCGCCCAGTCCTACCAAGGGCAGGCAGAGGTGAGCCAGCGGGACGAGGTCGCCCGAAGCGCCGAGCGATCCCTGACGATAGACGATGGGGTAGATGTCGTTGTTGAAGAGGTCGACGAGGCGTTCCACCGTGTCGAGCTTCGAGCCCGAATAGCCATAGCTGAGCGACTGTATCTTCAGCAGCAGCATGATCTTGACGATGGGTTTCGGAACCCGTTCGCCCACGCCGCAGGCATGGCTCTGGATGAGGTTGATCTGCAGTTGCTTCAGCTGGTCTTTGCTCACCGAGACCTTGCAGAGCGAACCGAAGCCTGTGGTGACACCATAGACGGGCACAGGGCTCTCGGCAATCTTGCGGTCGAGGTATTCGCGACAACGGACAATGCGCTGACGGGCATCGTCGCTGAGTTCCAACTTGTAGTTCTCTTTGATAATTTGGCCGATGCGCTCAATGGTGAGGTGCTCGGCATTGATCTGATGAATATTCATGGTTGTGTTTAATAAGATTTTGCGTGCAAAGGTAACAATTTATTCATAATCGGCAAAAAATTAAATGGATTTATTTTGTTTTGCGCCCGACTTTTCGTAACTTTGGCCTTGCCGAACTTACTTTACACTCGGAAATGAAAAGAAAAAGCTTATTTTTCTTTTGCATTTCTCTCGTTTTTTCGTAACTTTGCAGCCGATATGAGTATACTTTATATTATTTTGGGCGCCGTAGTGGTGCTTTGGGGTGCCGACCGCCTTACCGACGGTGCCACGGCATTGGCCCAGCGGATGAAGATTCCGCAGATTGTCATTGGTCTGACCGTTGTAGCGATGGGCACGTCGATGCCCGAGTTTTTCGTTTCGCTGATGTCTGCCTTGCACGGCACGTCCGACCTGGCTGTGGGTAACATCGTCGGTTCGAACATCTTCAACACGATGGCCATCGTGGGCATCGCGGCTGTCGTGGCTCCGATGACCATCAGCCGTAACACCGTTCGCAAGGACATACCCTTTGCCGTGCTGGCCTCTGCATTGTTGCTGATGATGTGCTACAATCTGGAGATCAGCCGTTGGGAGGCTGCCGTGCTGTTCGTTGTGTTCATCATCTTCATGGTCTATACCGTTCGTATGGGCATGAAGAACGGCGACGAGCAGGCCATCGAGCAACCGCCCATGGCGCTGTGGAAGTCAGTAGGATTGCTGATTCTCGGACTGCTGTGCCTGGTAGGCGGTAGCGACTTGTTTGTCAACGGAGCCAAGAGCGTTGCCAAGATGCTGGGCGTGAGCGATGCCGTCATCGGTCTGACAGTAGTGGCTTGCGGAACATCATTGCCCGAGCTGGCCACGAGCATCGTGGCAGCACGCAAGGGACAGTCGGCCATCGCCATCGGCAACGTCATCGGTTCGAACGTCTTTAATATCCTGATGATACTGGGTATCACCGGCATGGTGTTGCCCATGAATATTCAGGGCATCACGACCCTCGACCTCTCTGTGATGATGGGCAGTATGGTGCTGGTGTGGCTCTTCTCGTATACAAAATACACGGTGGAGCGTTGGGAGGGAGCCTTGCTCACCGTAGGCTTCATCGGCTATATGACATGGTTGGTCGTTCATGCTGTGTAAAGAGAGATGCTTCTACGTGTGTTGGAATGAAGAAAACAGAGTGTGGACAGTAAGCCAATGGTCATGAGGAAGTTCATCGGTGTGTTGTGGTTGGTCATGTGTTGCGTGGCTTTGCCCGTTCATGGCCAGCAGAATGCCAATGCACGTCAGGCCCGGCAGATGTTCGACGAGGTATATCAGAAGGTGTTCGGCCCCAAAGGTTCGACGCTCCATTACGCCGTCAACATCATTGGTATCTACAAAACGGAGGGCACCATCTGGTACAAAGGCAAGAAGAGCAAGTTTCAGGACGAGAAGTACAACGTCTGGTGCGACGGCAAGAACTACTGGATGGTGAACCGCAAGAAGCGTACCGTCACCGTCTACGATGCCACTTCGGAGGAGCGCGACAAATATGCCACGAAGTTCACCTTCAGCCCCGACAACTACAACTATAGCATCAAGGCCGACGACAACAACTACATCATCACGCTGAAGGCAAAGAAGAACGTAAAAGGCATCAAGGAGGCCGTTGCCTACCTCAACAAGCGCACCCGCCATCCGGAGCGTCTGCGCATCAAGGTGGGCATCTTTCACACCACTATCCGTGTGAGCAACTTCCGCAGCGGCAATGTCAGCGATGCCGTTTTTGTGTTCCCGCAAGACAAATACAAAGGCTATCAGCTGATTGACAAACGAAACAAATAAACAAAAAAGCGTGCAATATGGATTTGAGCGTTTACTTCTGCACAACTATACGGTGCTGCCGACATCAACTACGAGCAGCGCTTGTCCTTTTCGTCATGCTGATGGGCATGACGGGCAGCCGTGCAGAAAACACGCTGACGGCCGAGCAAGCTCAGCATGTCGACTCCATCATCCATGTGGCTCTCATCACCTGTCAGCCCTCTCCCAACGAGGTGTACAGCCTCTATGGACACACTGCCATCCACTTCGTCAACAAGGAATTAGGGGTTGATGTTGCTGCCAACTGGGGCGTTTTCTCGCTCGCCCAGGAAGGCTTTGCCTTCCGCTTCCTCATGGGAACGGCGCTCTATGCCTTGGACATCCAGCCCTACGACAGCTTCTGCCAGTATTATGCCATGCACCGGCGCGGCATCGTCGAGCAGCCCCTCAACCTCAGTGCTGAGGAGAAACTGCGCTTTGCACAGGCACTGGCAGAGAACAGTATGCCGCAGAACCGCGACTATCGCTACGACTTCTTCTACGACAACTGCTCTACGCGCGCGCGTGATATAATAATAAGGTGTATCGAAGGCGATGTCAGCTATGCCGACGACGATTCGAACGAGCGACCGTCGTTCCGCTTCCTGACCCATCAATACAACGCCGACCATCCCTGGGCACGCTTTGGCAACGACATCCTTCTGGGCGTGAAGGCAGACAGCCCCATCAGTCAGGAGGATGCACAGTTTCTGCCCGACCGTCTGATGGCCGACTTTGCAAGAGCAACGAAAGCCGGCACCATCGACGGGCAACGCGTGCCGCTGGTCGGTGAGACACGCGTCGTCGTGCCCTATTTCTCACGGACATCCGCCGAAGACTTCCCCCTGCGGCCACGAGATTGCTTCCTGCTGTTGTTGAGTCTGGTGATTGTCGTCACCGGTTTTGAGCTTCGCATGAAGCGACACCTGTGGCTGTTCGACGCGTTACTGATGCTGACGGCCGGTATCTGCGGAGTGGTACTCTTTGCCATGATCTTCTCCAAACACCCCACGGTGAGCCTCAACCTGCAGCTGTTGCTGCTCAATCCGCTGCCTCTGTTGCTTATCTGGCGAATGGTCAGCCGAAGCCGGAAGCATCTTCCCGACAGACAATATCTGCTGTGGCTGCTGCTCATCTGCCTGTTCTTCATTGGCAATCTGTGGCAGACATACGCCGAGGGGATGAACCTCGTTGGTGCGGCGCTGCTCGTCAGAAATGTGCGGCTGTGGATGCGACAACGGACGTTTTCCAGTATCAGTCGTCGTGGTCCGACGTTGCGTCGGGCGACGGTGCTCGCCTGTGTGCTGGTGGCAGTGGGTGAAGCCCGTGCCGACGAAGCTGACAACAGATGGCTGCAGGTCAACGAGATACAAGTGAGCAACCTCGACATGTTTCTCAACCCACAGTACAACTTCAGTGGCTGGGTGGAGCTTTACAATCCTACCGACAAAGCCATCAGCCTCGATGGACTCTACTTCTCCGACGACGAGACACAGCTGAAGAAGTGGAAAAGTCCCGACGACATGGGGCAGGTGGAACCCAATGGGCACTATGTGTTGTGGTTCGAAGACCAGAATATCACGGATAGGCTGCCCGACTTCAAGCTGGAAGCCGGTGGCGGCAAGCTGGTCGTCAGCAACAATGACGGACAGGTGCTGCTGCGCTTTGACTATCCGAAAGCCTTTCCTCGCACATCTTACGCCAGGATGGCTGACAGCGCGAACGATTGGAGCGTGTGCACCACACCGACGCCCGGACAGCCGAACAGCGGGAGCATCTTCGTAGAGGCCCGACAGGTGGCACTGCCCGTTGTCGACAAGCCTTCGCAGGTGTTCACATCGCCTATCGATGTCCACGTCGACTTCCCGGCAGGAAGCACCCTTCGCTATACCACCGACGGTTCAGTTCCCACCTTGGAGAACGGAGAGACGAGCCCCGATGGCAACTTCCACATCACCCAAACAAGCTGTTTCAGATGGCGTACCTTTCAAGAAGAAAACGTGCCCAGCAATATCGCCTCGCGTACGTTTCTCTGGAGCGAGATGCCTATCGGTGACAGCGACGCCCAGATGACGGTAGGCCATCTTACATTGCCCATTCTCTCTGTTGTCTCTGACAGCCGTTTCTTCTTCGACCCTATGATTGGCGTGATGGTTCAGGGGGAGAACGGCATCGAGGGCAATGGCGTTGACGAACCCTGCAACTGGAATCAAGAATGGCCGCGAGCGGTCAGTTTTGCCTACTTCAACGATGGTGACAAGCCCGACTTAAACGACGATGCCATCTTTGAAATCAGCGGTTCCTGGAGTCGCCGTCATCATCCTCATCCGTTCAAGCTGAAGGCCAACAAAGTGTTCGGTCATGGTAAGACGCTCGACTATCCCTTCTTCGACGAGAAGCCTTTCATCCGAAACCGAACCCTCCAGATGCGCAATGGCGTGGATACCGACGAAGGCCGTCCGGCCGAACGCTTCAAGGATAGCTTCCTGAGCTATATCATCCGCCATTCGGGTATCGATGTCGAGATGCAGGGCTACCAGCCCGTTGCCCACTTCGTCAACGGGCAGTATCAGGGTGTCATCGACATGCGCGAACCCAACAACAAGCATTATGTCTTTGCCAATCACGGATGGGACGAAGAAGAGATAGACATGTTTGAGGCCGAAGAACCGGACACGCTCATCGTCACACAGGGCGACCGCATGGCTTTCGAACAGCTCTACCAGCTGTCGTGGAATGCTGCTGACGAACAAAGCTACGCTCTCATCCGCCAGTTGCTCGACGTCGATGAGTATATCAACTATATGGCCCTCGAGCTTTATATCGGCAACAACGACTGGATACGGAACAACATGAAGTGGTTCCGGCATCACGACGGAGGGCCTTTCCGCATCGTCTTGTTCGACCTTGATGCCGCATTCAATAAATATGGGATGGTGAGCGACTGGCTCAGCGAGAATTTTGCCGGATGGCAGATGACGACACTCTTCTTCAACCTGTTGGAGAACGACAGCTTCCGCCGACAGTTTATCGACACCTATTGCCTCATGGGAGGAAGTGTCTTCAGGCCGGAGCTGACTAAACGGCTCACCGGCGAAGCACGAGACCGCATCGAGAACGACCTTCGGGCGCAGGGCGAATCGGCTCAGTTCATGGTAGACTATATCGACAAGTGGCTCGTTCCTTATTCCAACAGCTATGCCAACTTCCTGAAGAAGTTCGGGCTGGCACGACTTCAAGATGCGGAAGCCTACCGCCTGCATATCTATGGCAACGATGAGGGAACGGTGCTGATGAACGGACTTGTGGTGCCCCACGGCGAGTATCACGGATGGTTCTTCCCGCCTATGATGGTGGAAGCTATAGCACCGGCTGGCATGCGCTTTGCCGGATGGAGAGATCCGCGGACAGGAAGCATCGTGACAGAACAGACGCGCTACGAGGTGCCTGAAGCCTATACCACGCTTGCTCCCGTATTCGTCGCTCTCGACGACACGGAGCGCAAAGCGGCAGGGGTGTACGGAGTGATGATCAACGAAGTGAGTGCTGCCAACAACAGCTATGTCAACGACCTCTTCAAGCGCAGCGACTGGATAGAACTCTACAACACAACCGACAGCGATATCGACCTCAAGGGATTGTACCTCAGCAACGATTCCACCAACCGCCACCTCTTTGTCTTCGGACAAGATGTATCGATGGCCGATGCGAGCTATATCCTGCCTGCCAGAGGCCATCGCGTCGTCTGGTGCGATGGAGTAGGGGGGCGTAGTCAGCTGCATGCCCCTTTCAAGCTTTCGAAGAGCGGCGGATATGTTTGCCTCACTGCTGCCGACGATTCTTGGACTCAGACTTTTGTTTATGCGGCTCACGACGACCAGACAACCATCGGACGCTATCCCGACGGCTGCAAGGATGTCTATCGGATGAATGTCGCCACCATCGGCAAACCGAACATCCGCACGTCTTATCTGTCTGCTCAGGAAGCAACGTCCATCAACCGCATAGAAGCTTTCGAAGAAAGAACAACGACCATGCTACGCTTCGTCGGAAACATGCTCGTCGTTGAAAATGCCGACCATCCAGTTGCAACAGCCGATGTCTACATCTATAACGAGGCAGGCCTCCTCATCCATACAGAGACTGTCGCTCTATACGACGGCAGAGCCATGCTCCCCCTCAACAACCTCGCCAGAGGCTGCTACATAGCCATGGCAGCCCTAAAAGGAGCACCAAGCGCCACCCGCCACTTCTGCCTCTGAGGCTCCTTGTTGAGTATGGCGCTGTTCAGCCGCGTCATCTCGTCCGCTTTGGCACAATTTTTGTTAAGACAACATCAACCCTAACGCCCATGAGCAAAAGATATCTCACCGCCACATTGCTGGCCATGATAGCCGCCTCGATAGAGGCACAGACAGCCAAACAGCCAACGCCGCGACTGGTTGTCAATATCACTATCGACCAGCTCACCACCGACTATATCGACCAGCTCACACCGTATTTCGGAACCGACGGTTTCCGAAAACTCATGGCCGAGGGCATCGTCTACCAAAATGTCAGCTATCCCTACACACCCGTCGACCGTTCCAGTGCCATCGCTACCATCATGACGGGCACGACACCCTATTATCATGGCATTATCGGTAACCGGTGGCTCAACCGTAGCACCATACAGCCCATCGGGAGCACCGACGATAAGGAGCAGGTGGGTTCTAAAACCGTCGACTGCCCCTCGCCGCGCAACATCCTCACATCGACCATCGGCGACGAGCTGAAGGTGAAGACTGGCGGACGTGCCATCGTCTATGGTATGTCGAAGAACCGCGACGCCGCCATCCTTTCGGCAGGTCATGCTGCCGACGGAGCTCTGTGGAAAGACCCATACACCGGCAACTGGTGCAGTTCGACCTATTACATGAAGGCTGCACCCGAATGGCTCTCGACGTACAACAAGTCGCCCGAACGGAAGAAAAAGAAGAAGACCGAGTTTGAGGAAATCACCGAGCTGACCAACCTCGCCATCCTCTGCATGGAGAAGACCGGTATGGGCACCGACGATGTGCCCGACATGCTGAATATCACGCTCGATGCATCCTCCGTGATGGATAAGAAAAAGAAGTCCACCTGGCAGGAAGAGGTGACAAAGACCTATATCAACCTCGACCGCCAACTGGCCGACCTCATTGCCACCATCGAACATCAGGCAGGTCCACAGAACGTGGTGTTCTTCATCACCAGCACGGGCTATGTCGACGAACCAACCGACGACTACGACCATTTCCGCGTGCCCACCGGAACGGTCTACATCAACCGTACGGCCAATCTGCTCAACCTCTATCTTGGAGCCCTTTACGGAAGTGACCGCTACGTCGATGGATGCAGTCGTAATCAGATTTATCTGAATATTAAGGATATTGAGCAGAAAAGACTTAAAATCAATGAGATATTAAGCCTGTCTCAATCTTTTCTTTTGCAGTGTGAAGGCATCCGAAATGCCTATACCATACAGAGCCTGCAGGCTTCGCAGAACAGCAACACCGAACTGATTCGCAACGGCATGAACGTCACCGTGGGCGGTCAGATTGTCTTGGACATCGCACCCGGATGGAAACTCGTCAACGAAGAGAACCAAGATGAGTATCAGGTAGACTCTCGTGCCATCCACTTCCCCATCATCATCTATCGGCAGGGAGCCGAACCGCAACAGATTGTGCAACCCGTCACCATCGACCGTCTGGCACCCACCATCGCTACTACTATTCATATCAGGGCTCCCAACGCTTGTTCGGCCCAACCCTTATAAACCTTTCCTATAAACTTTTAAATAAAGTGAAATTTGCAAGGTTTACGTTTTTTTATTCGTAACTTTGCACGGTTTTTATAATATCAAAACAATATCGTAAACAGTAAATTCGTAAATAGTAAAATTTATCAATGGGATTAAATAGTTTTTTGAAGTCATTGTTCGGAGACAAGTCTACACGCGACATGAAGCTCATCCAGCCTCTTGTGGAGCAAGTTAAGAAGGCTTACCCCGAGATTCAGGCTCTCGACAACGACCAGTTGCGCGCCAAGACAAAAGAGATTCAGGCGTACGTGCAAGACTCTGCCAAAGAGCAGAAAGCGCAGATAGAAGAGCTCAAGGCGAAGATAGAAGAAACGCCCATCGACGAGCGTGAGGCTATCTTCAATCAGATAGACAAGATTGACAAGGAAGTGCTCGAAATTTATGAAAAAGCACTTAACGATGTGATGCCCGTGGCATTCAGCATCGTCAAGGAGACGGCCCGCCGTTTCGCTGAGAACGAGGAAACGGTAGTGACAGCTACCGACTTCGACCGCGAACTGGCTGGCGACCCTCGCAACGACTTCATCAGCATCGATGGCGACAAAGCCTACTACCACAACCACTGGACAGCCGGTGGCAACGACCTGAAGTGGGAGATGGTCCACTACGATGTACAGCTCTTCGGTGGTGAGGTGCTTCATCAAGGTAAGATAGCCGAGATGGCAACGGGTGAGGGTAAGACGCTCGTGGCTACACTGCCCGTCTTCCTCAATGCCCTGACTGGCAACGGCGTTCACGTCGTCACCGTCAACGACTATCTGGCCAAGCGTGACTCCGAGTGGATGGGACCGCTCTATATGTTCAACGGACTTTCCGTCGACTGTATCGACAAGCACCGCCCCAACTCGCCTGAGCGCCGCAAGGCTTACCGCGCCGATATCACCTTCGGAACGAACAACGAGTTCGGCTTCGACTATCTGCGCGATAACATGGCCATCTCGCCCGACGATCTCGTGCAGCGTCGCCACAATTATGCCATCGTCGACGAGGTCGACTCCGTGTTGATCGACGATGCCCGTACACCGCTGATTATCTCTGGTCCCGTGCCCAATGGCGACGACCAGATGTTCGAACAATACCAGCCGCTGGTGGAGAAGCTCGTAGGCGTTCAGCGCCAGCTGGCCACGCAGTTCCTCTCTGATGCCAAGCAGAAGATTACAGAGGGAAACCGTCTCGTTGAAGAAGGCAAGAAGAAGGAAGGCCAGGAACTGCTCGATGCGGGATTCCTCAGCCTCTACCGCTCCCACAAGTCGCTGCCGAAGAACAAGCCGCTCATCAAGTATCTTTCTGAAGAGGGTATCAAGGCCGGTATGCTCAAGACGGAAGAGTACTACATGGAGAACAACAACCGCCACATGCCTGAAGCCGTCGAGCCGCTCTATTTCGTTGTCGACGAGAAACTCAACTCGTGCGACCTCACCGACAAGGGTACGGCATGGCTGGCAAAGGAGGTGAACGACTCCGAGCTCTTCGTGTTGCCCGACATCACCAGCCAGCTCTCCGAACTCGAGAACGAACCACTCTCCGACGAGGAGCGTTTAGAGAAGAAAGATGCGCTGCTCAGCCACTACGGCGTACAGAGCGAACGTGTGCATACCCTGCAGCAGCTGCTCAAGGCCTACACAATGTTCAACAAGGACGACGAATATGTCGTCATCGACGGCGAAGTGAAGATTGTCGACGAGCAGACGGGACGTATCATGGAAGGTCGACAGTGGAGCGATGGTCTGCACCAAGCTGTCGAGGCCAAGGAGCACGTCAAGGTGAAGGAGGCCACACAGACCTTCGCCACTATCACCCTGCAGAACTATTTCCGTATGTACCATAAACTGGCAGGTATGACGGGTACGGCTTCTACCGAAGCAGGCGAGTTCTGGGACATCTACAAGCTTGACGTCGTGGAGATTCCCACCAACCGTCCCGTTATTCGTAACGACCAGGACGACCGTGTCTACAAGACGGCCCGCGAAAAATACAATGCTGTCATCGAGGAAATCGAGTCTATGCGCAACAGCGGCCGTCCGACACTCGTCGGTACGACATCGGTCGAGATTTCCGAACTCCTCTCACGTATGCTCAACCTCCGACATATCCCTCATCAGGTGCTTAATGCCAAGCTCCACCAGAAGGAGGCCGATATCGTGGCCAATGCCGGACAGAGCACCAACGGACTGGGTGCTGTTACCATTGCCACCAACATGGCTGGCCGTGGTACCGATATCAAGCTCTCCGACGAGGTAAAGGCTGCAGGTGGTCTGGCCATCATCGGTACTGAACGTCACGAGAGCCGCCGTGTCGACCGGCAGTTGCGTGGACGTGCCGGACGTCAGGGCGACCCGGGTAGCTCAGTATTCTACGTCTCGATGGAAGACAAGCTGATGCGCCTCTTCGGCTCAGAGCGTATCGCCGGCATGATGGACCGTATGGGCTTCAAGGAAGGCGAGCGTATCGAGAGCGGTATGATCACAAAGAGTATTGAGCGCGCACAGAAGAAGGTCGAGGAGAACAACTTCGGCATCCGTAAGCGCCTGCTCGAATACGACGATGTGATGAACAAGCAGCGTACCGTCGTCTACGAGAAGCGTCGCCACGCCCTGATGGGTGAGCGCATCGGCATGGACATCGCCAATATCCTGTGGGACCGCGTGGTCAACATCATTGAGAACAACGACTACGAGGGATGCACCGAAAGCTTCATCAAGATTTTTGCTATGGAGTGCCCCTTCACGCGCGAACAGTTTATTAACGACAGCCGCGACAGTCTTGCTGAGGCTTCGTTCCAAGCTGTCATGGAGGCCTTCAACCGCAAGACCGAGCGTATCCGCACCGTGGGATGGCCTGTCATCAAGCAGGTGTTTGAGAATCAAGGCAGCCTCTACGAGCGCATCATGGTGCCCATCACCGACGGCAAGCGCATCTACAACATACCGTGCAACCTGCGGGAGGCTTACGACTCGGAGTGTAAGGAAGTGGTGAAGCAATTTGAGAAGAGCATCCTTCTGCATATCATCGACGACTGCTGGAAAGAGAACCTCCGCGCTCTCGACGAACTGCGCCACAGCGTGCAGAATGCCAGCTACGAGCAGAAAGACCCGCTCGTCATCTTCAAGCTGGAGAGTGCCACGCTCTTCGACAATATGGTCAACGATATGAACGACCGCATCTGCAGCATCCTCATGCGTGCACAGATTCCGGAGATTCAGCAGAACGAGGTGCGCGAGGCTGCTCCCGAACAGCGCTCACAGCGCTATACCGAGCAGAAAGAAGAACTCCAGGAGGAGAAGCTCGTTGACGAAGGACAGCGCGCTGCAGCCAGTACCGACACGCGCGGACCGCAGCAGCAGATCAACCGCATCCCCATCCGCAAGGATAAGATGCCGGGACGCAACGACCCCTGTCCCTGCGGTAGCGGTAAGAAGTTCAAGAACTGTCACGGCCGTGGTCTCGTCTAAACATCCAACGTCTTGAATGCAATGGCCATGCTGTTGCCAAAAACAAAAGAATATGAACATCCGATTAGAAAACCTCAAGAAGACCTTCGGCGACAAGACGGCTGTCGACATCAGCGATTTCACCATTCATGACGGCGACATGCTCGGTCTTGTGGGCAACAACGGAGCTGGTAAGACGACGCTCTTCCGACTCATCCTCGACCTCATCGAGGCCGATGACGGACAGATAGAGCTGTCGTTGCCAACGACTGAAGGTGAAGCTCCCGTCGTGGTTAATCCTGCCCAGTCGGAAGACTGGAAAACCTTCACCGGAGCCTATATTGACGAGGGATTCCTCATCGATTTCCTGACACCCGAGGAGTATTTCCACTTCATCGGAAAGGTCAATGGCATGAACAAGCAGCAGGTGGACGACCGCCTGAAGGATTTCGAGCACTTCATGGGTGGCGAGATACTCGGACAGAAGAAGCTCATCCGCAATCTCTCTGCTGGTAACAAACAGAAGGTGGGCATCATTTCCACGCTCCTGAACCGCCCGCAGCTCGTCATCCTCGACGAACCGTTCAACTTCCTCGATCCCTCGAGCCAGAACATCCTGAAGCATCTGCTCCAGGAACACAACCAGCAGACGGGAGCCACCATCCTCATCAGCAGCCATAACCTGGCCCACACCGTCGACATCAGCAGTCGCATCGCACTGCTCGAACACGGTGTCATTATCCGCGACCTGTCGAACAGCGAGGGGAGTGCACGCCAGGAACTTGAGGACTACTTCGACCAATAAAAACCTAACGAACAGAGCGACGTGATTCTCTCACGTCGCCCCCTTTTAAATAGTAAAAATGTTTAGCAAAGAAATCTACATCAAACGCCGTGAAGAACTAAGAAGTTTAGTCGGCAATGGCATCGTGTTGCTCTTTGGCAACAACGAGTCGCCCTGCAACTATCCTGCCAATGCGTATTATCCTTTCCGGCAGGATTCGTCGTTCATTTACTACTATGGCCTACGCCGTGACGGACTTGTTGGTGTCATCGACATCGATGCCGGCAAAGAGATGCTTATCGGCGACGACATCGACATCGAAGATATCGTTTGGTACGGTTCGGTCGACAGCGTCAGCGATATGGCCCGTCAGACAGGTATCAGCACCACAGCGCCGATGAAGGAGCTGAAGAACATTTGTGACCAAGCCAAGAAGAGCGGCCGCAAGATTCACTTCCTGCCACCTTATCGCTTCGATACCAAAATCCAGATCATGGACCTCCTCGGCATTCATCCTTCTCAGCAGAAGGAGGCCGCGTCGGTAGAACTCATTATGGCCGTCGTCAAGATGCGCCAGTGCAAGACCGACATCGAGATAGCCGAGATAGAGAAGGCTTGTGCCATCGGCTACCAGATGCACACCCACGCAATGCGCCTTACCCGACCGGGACTCACCGAGAAATATGTGGGCGGACAGGTGAATGGTATGGCTCACTCGCTTGGTGAGCACGAGAGCTTTGCCACCATTTTCACGCAGCATGGCGAGATTATGCACGGCAACCCCTCGTACAACATCCTCGAGAGCGGTCGCCTCGCACTCTGTGATGCAGGTGCCGAGAACAGCGAGAACTATTGCTCGGACAACACGCGCACCTATCCCGTCAACGGAAAGTTTACGCAGCGACAGCTCGAAATCTATTCCATCGTCGAGGCTTGCCACGACTATGCCCTTGAGGTGGCACGCCCCGGTGTGCTGTGGTACGATGTCCATATGAATGTTTGTCGCATGATGACCGACAAGCTGAAGGAACTGGGACTTATGAAGGGCGACACCGAAGAGGCCGTACAGGCTGGTGCCCATGCGCTCTTCCTGCCCCACGGACTGGGACACATGATGGGTCTCGATGTGCACGACATGGAAGGCCTCGGCCAGAACTATGTGGGCTTCGACGACGAGATACAGCCCTCGACACAGTTCGGAACGAATGCCCTGCGCTGCGGCAAGCGCCTGCAGGAAGGTTTCGTGATGACCGATGAGCCGGGCATCTATTTCATCCCCGACCTCATCGACGACTGGCGCGCACAAGGGTTGCACAAAGACTTCATCAACTACGACCTCGTAGAGACCTATAAGGACTTCGGTGGTATCCGCCTCGAGGATGATATCCTCATCACCCCCGACGGTTGTCGCTTCCTTGGCGATAAGATCATCCCATACCACCCCGCCGACGTAGAGGCTTTCATGGCTTCTTCAATCGCAATATCAGAATAACGTAAATAGCGTTAATAACGTCATTAACGTTAATAACGAGAATAACGAAATAATTCAAAATTAACCTTTAACAAAAAAATTACATGAAGAAAATGTTAGCAGTAGCGCTCATGGCTATGGTGGCCACCGGCGCAATGGCACAGGACAAAGAGCAAAACTCGAAGAAGCCTGTGTTCACAACCATCAAGGAGATGCCTATCACCAGCATCAAGGACCAGAACCGCTCAGGCACCTGCTGGGCTTATTCCACACTGAGCTTCTTTGAGAGCGAGATTCTCAAGGCTTCAGGAAAGAACGTCGACCTTTGCGAGATGTTCGTCTGCAACAAAGACTACATGGAGCGCGCCATCCTCACCGTTCGCATGCACGGCGACAGCCAGTTTGCTCAGGGCGGATCGGCTGGTGATGTGCTCGACATCATCAAGCGTCATGGTATCATTCCCGAGGGCATCATGCCTTTCCCCGGCTCGCTGCAGGGCGACTCGCTGGCCAACTTCAACGAGTTCTTCTCTGTCATGGAGCCTTACGTGGCTGCCGTAGCTAAGAGTTCGGCTAAGAAAATCTCCAACCAGTGGAAACCTGGTCTGCAGGGTATCCTCGACTCTTATCTCGGTGAGTGTCCCACAGAGTTCACTTACGAGGGTAAGAAGTACACCCCGCAGTCGTTCGCCCAGAGCCTCGGTGTCAACTGGGACGACTATGTGTCCATCACCAGCTACACTCATCATCCCTTCTACACCGCTTTCCCCGTAGAAGTACAAGACAACTGGCGCTGGGATCGCAGCTACAATGTGCCCATGGACGAGATGATGCGTATCATCGACAACGCCCTGGCCAATGGCTACACCATCGCATGGGGTGGCGACGTCAGCGAGGAAGGTTTCACCCGCAAGGGTCTCGGTATCGCTTACGACACGAAGGCTGCTCAGTCGCTCACCGGTTCTGACGCTGCCCGCTGGCTCAAGCTGACGGCTGCCGACAAGAAGTCGAAGCTCGACTCTCTCGGCGTTGACGCTCCGGAAATTGTTCCCACACAGGAACTGCGTCAGGAAGGCTTCGACAACTGGGAGCTCACCGACGACCACGGCATGCACATCTACGGTCTGGCCAAGGATCAGAACGGCAAGGAGTACTACATGGTGAAGAACTCTTGGGGTGAGTATGGCGACTACAAAGGCACATGGTACATGACAAAGAACTTCATCGCCCTGAAGACGATGGATTATCTCGTCAACAAGAACGCCATTCCTAAGGACATCCGCAAGAAACTCGGCATCTAAGCCGTCACTTTCTAAACCCACTTACAACAGCAGCTACGCCTTCACTTGAAGCACGTAGCTGCTGTCTTTTTTCCTATTGTGCCGACGGCTCTTACAGCTGGTTGTAGTCGGGAATGTCGTGGAGGAAAACATATCGCCGGTTGTCGTAGTCCATTTGGCAGCAGAGATGCTCCATTCCGTTGGATACGACAAGATAGTCGACGTGCAGCAGCAGGTTGTAGGCTGTTATCTGGTCGAACACCTTCTGCGACAAGGCAATGTGCGGCGCTTTGTATTCGATGATCATCTGCGGCTGCATGTCCTTATTATATAATAAGGTATCGCAGCGCAGGTGTTTGTCGCCTACGGTGAGCTCCACCTCGTTGGCCATCAATCCGGCAGGGTAGTGGAGATGCTGGACAAGATAGTTGACGAAGTGCTGCCGTACCCACTCTTCGGGCGTCAGGGCCACAAAGCGGCGACGCAAAGGGTCGAACACGGTGGGGCGTCCGTTGCGCTGCGCTATACTGATGTCGAAGGATGGGAGATTGAGCGGCATTACGATGTACAAATTACGAAGTACACAAATTATGAACTATGAATTATGAACTATGAACTATGAATTAGTATTGGTGGGTAGTTTGTCGTAAGTGCGGCGGCGGTGGAAGTAGTATTGCCAGAGAATGCTGTAGGGCTTTCGGATGCCAGTTGCTGTAGGCACAGCGTTTGCCTGCAACTGCTCTCTGACGGGTTTGTATTCTGCTTTCCAACGTTTGAAGTCGCGACGAGCGCGGAAGATGGCGCGGAAGTCGCCCACGTTGCGGTTGACGATGAGCGTCTGGAAGGCCGCCACATAGTCGAGCCACCATCGCCAGCGCATCACACCGGCAAGGTCGCTCTGTGGCAGGTTCTTGTAGAGCATCGTCAGGTTGTTGCGGAAGTTGAGATAAGTCTTCATCGGGTTGCCCTTCGGCAGTGTTCCCCCGCCTACGTGGTAGACGTGGCTGTCGGTGATGCAGCACACCTTCCGTCCCCTCAGATGGAGTCGCCAGCAGAGGTCTATCTCCTCGCAATGGGCGAAGAATCGGCTGTCGAATCCCCCCACGGCATGATAGTCGCGGCTCCTGATCATCATGCAGGCTCCCGTTGCCCACATCACCTCTGCAGCCGTGTCGTATTGTCCGGCGTCTTTCTCTACCGTCTCAAAGACACGTCCCCGACAGAAAGGATAGCCCAGGCGGTCAACGAAGCCACCGCAGGCACCGGCGTATTCGAACTTATCCCGGTCGGCTATGGAGAGCAGTTTCGGCTGACAGGCAGCCACTTCTGGATGACTGTCCATGAAGCGGATAAGGGGTGAGAGCCACTCGGGAGGCACCTCGATATCGCTGTTCATGATGACGTAATACTCGGCCTCCACCTCGGCTAATGCCTTGTTGTAGCCCTCAGCAAAGCCCCAGTTACGGTCGAGCCGGATGATGCTTACTTCGGGGAAACGCGTCTGCAGCAGTTCGATGGAATGGTCGGTCGAAGCATTGTCGGCAACATAGACGGCAGCCTCACCTTCAGAGTGTTTCAGCACCGAGGGGAGATATTGCGACAGCATTTTCTCTCCGTTCCAGTTTAATATGACGATAGCGATACGAGGCATATTATGAATTATCAATTATGAATTATCAATTATCAATTCTCAATTGGCCAGCGTTGCTTTCAGTGCATCACGCTTCGGGTTGAAGTCGCCTAAGCGAACATCGACAATCTGGTTGTCGAGGGCTTCGGAAGTTTCAGCAGGAGGCAGTTCCACGCGGATGTAGTTGCGTGTGAAGCCGTGCATACTCTTGCCGCGGGCAGCCCGTTCGAGCAGTACGGGTTCCGTCTTGCCGATATAGCGAGCATAGAAAGCCTCCGTCTTGCGGTCGGACAGCTGGAGCAACCGTCGCGAACGTTCTTTCTTATCAGCGGTACTCACCACGTAGGGTATCTTCAGCGCTGCCGTTCCCGGTCGTTCGGAGTAGGGGAAGACGTGCAGCTGCGTCACGTCCAGCCCTTCGAGGAAGTCGTAGCACTCCTCGAAGCATTCGGGAGTCTCCCCACGCGTACCCACCATCACGTCAACGCCGATGAAGGCATCGGGCATTGCTTGCTTGATGAGCTGTATCTTGTGAGCAAACAGCTGCGTGTCGTAGCGGCGGTGCATCAGCTTCAAGACGGTGTCGCTGCCGCTCTGCAGGGGAATATGGAAGTGAGGCATGAAGGCACGACTTGTGGCGCAGTAGCTGATCAGCTCGTCGTCGAGCAAGTCGGGTTCAAGACTGCTGATGCGGAAGCGGCTGATGCCCTCCACCTGGTCGAGTGCTTTCACCAGATCGATGAAGCGCTCTCGGCCGTTGGAGCCTTGCTGGCTTCCCGAGGTAGGATGACCGAAGTCGCCGATGTTGACGCCTGTCAACACAATCTCCTTCCCCCCTTCGCGTGCTGCTTGCTCTGCCTGGGCCACCAGTGAGGCGATGGACGGACTTCGGCTGAAGCCTCGTGCGTATGGAATGGTGCAGTAGGTGCAGAAGTAGCTGCAGCCGTCTTGCACCTTCAGGAAGTAGCGAGTGCGGTTGCCGCGCGAACAGCTGGGTGCGAACGAGCGGATGTCCTTCGTCGGTGTGGTGAAGAATGGGTGTTGGGTGTTGGGTGATGGGTGTTGGGTGTTGGGTGATGGGTGTTGATGAGTTGCTGCTTCGCGTGCTGCCCAAGCTTCGGAGAGGTATTGAATGAGGCGAGCCTTCTCGTCGCTACCCAACACCAGGTCTACACCCTCGATGTCGCTCACGCGCTGAGGCTGCAGCTGTGCATAGCATCCCGTCACGACGACGAAGGCGCCTGGGTGTTGGCGCACCAGTCGGTGGATGGCCTGCCGGCACTTATGGTCGGCCACATCGGTCACCGAGCAGGTGTTGACGAGACAGATGTCGGCCTGTTCGCCACGTGCCGCAGTAGCGACACCCATCTCCTGAAGCATCCTTGCGAAGGTGGATGTCTCAGAGAAGTTCAGTTTGCAACCCAGTGTATAGTAGGCTGCCTTCTTGCCTTGAAAGGCTGCGGTGTCTATCATCTTATTCTTTCCGTTTTGTTGAGGAGCAAAAGGCATTCATGCCGCTTTATGTGCTGTTGCGACGCTGGGAAGCGTCGCCTCCTACAAATGTGCTGCAAAGGTACGATTAAATGAGTGAAATACAAAAGAAAATGGGCTAAATATTGGTATTTTCGACAAATGGCCGAAATTGTTTTAAATCAATAAATCGCCTTAAAATATCATATATTTTGTTCGTAATTTTTCTTAACTCGTTGATTCTTCGTAACTTTGCACCCGCATTCAGGCAGGCAACCGCCAAACGCGACGTTTACCGCGGTGTCTGTAAGTATTAACAGAGGTTGGTGGCGTATCCCGTTGTGAAGACAGGTATCGCCGAGGGCGCTACAAAGCTTAGGCATGCGAGCCCATGAGCCAGTCCTGACCTCATAAACCCAAAAAGATGAATCATATAAAAGTATTAATGATCAGTTTCGTGATGATGCTGGCAATGCCCGCTGCCACCCAAGCCGGCGGCAAGGCTAAGGCCCGCAAGATGAACTGGGAACCCGTCATGGCAGCCATCATCCAGGTGGAGAGCAACGGCAAGAGCCACGCAAAGAACGGCAACCAGTGCGGACCGATGCAGATCACTCCGATTATGGTTCGCGAGTGCAACAACATTCTGAAAGAGCGCAACAGCACGAAACGCTACACCATGTCCGACCGGTTCAGCGTAGCTAAATCGAAGGAGATGTTTCTGCTCATCCAGTCGTACCACAATCCGCACAACGATGTGGAGAAGGCCATCAGGTCGTGGAATGGAGGGCCGAAGTACAGTGTGAAGCACACACAAAAGTATTACGAGAAAGTAAAGAGTTTCCTCTGATCGGGGATTCCATTTTATGAAAAGACGCGATGACACATAGTCCCGAGCTATTGTCATCGCGACTTTTTTTGCATGAACGTTTGGTTTGTCAGCATTTTTTGTTTACCTTTGCAGCATAAACTACAAATGTATGAAAGCTAAGAATCTTTTTATCACGTCAATCACGCTCGCCATAGCCCTATTGGTGATTGCGGCATGTACCGGCCGAAACAGTCGTGAAGTCTCGTCAGGCAACGCAAGCGACGAGCAGATAGTGGCCCTGGCCGACAGCATCTCGACATGTCTCGAAGACCCTTCCACCTACGACATGGCCGACTCGCTGCTGCGTCAGGCCTTTGCCCTGCCGGGCATAGAGCATTCGGAGGCATGGCCCATCTTCCTCTTCCACCAAGGCATGTACCACTTCTATACAGGCAACCTCGCCCAGTCGAAGATGGTTTTCCTGCGCCTCAACGATATGTTGCCCCTTGACGTGCAGGCCGACCTCAGCATCAGCGTGCCGCAGACGTTGGGTGTCATCTACCGACGCGGACAGCAGACCGATTCGGCGCTCTACTACTACGACCGTGCCCTTCAGGCCGCCATCGAGCAGAACAACGACGAATGGCTCGGCACCTGCTATCTGAACGTAGGCATTCTCTACAACACCCTTATGCAATATAAAGAGGCACAGCCCTTCCTCGACAAGGCTGTAGCGTGTGCCCAGAAGACCGACGACGGCTATACGCAGCTGTGTTCGCAACAGGTACGAGCCGCCAACGAGGTGGCGCTGGGTAAGAACGATGAGGCCGAACGAGACATCCGCCAGGCTTATTTGCTGGCTCAAGAGGCTGAGTCGGCCGACTGGCAGGTGCGCTGCCTGACCACATTCATATCTCTCTTCAACCAACGGCAGATGCCCGACTCTGCAGCTTATTACGTTCGTATCGGCTCTGAACTGCTGCAGCAGCTGCCGCCCAATGGGGTGACGGCCGTCGGATTCATCAACGAGCGCGCTAATCATTATTATCTTACCGGACAGTGGCAACGAGCCGTCGACGACTTCAGCAGTATCATATCGAAAAGCAAGGGCTTCCGCGAGAGCAATATCATGCTCCGTCTGGCCAAGTCGCACGAGCGCCTGGGCAACTATTCTGAAGCGCTGCACGCAATGGATGCTGCCCGCCAGCGGGCCGACTCCATCGCTTCGGCTAAGCTGTCGGCTCAGATAGCCGACTTCAACGTGAAGTACCAGACGATGGAGAAAGACCTCGAGATAGCCCGTCTGACGAAACAGCGGCTATGGTTCATGATGGGACTCCTGTTGCTCGCCGTCGTGGCCGCCATCGTCTGGCTGTGGCTCAAAGGTCGTCGTCAGCGTCGCGAAGCCCAGATGCGCATTGCCACTCTTGAGAAAGAGCGCCGTCGCATTGCCAAAGAGCTGCACGACGGAGTATGTAACGACCTGCTGGCCCTTGAGATGCAGTGTGCCACGGGCTATGAGGCCGACAAGCTGCAACAGTCGCTCAACCGACTGCGCTCGCAGGCACGCGACCTCAGCCACCAGCTGATGCCCCCGGAGTTCTCTCACCTGAGCCTCCCGCAACTCCTGAAACAACATGCTGAAAGCATCTGTCGCACCACAACGCTCAGCATGACCTTCACGGCCGAACCATCCGTCGGCGACCATCATTGGCGGGAACTTTCAGCCGAGCAGAGCCACGAGCTCTACCGCATCGTACAGGAACACACCGCCAACATCCTGAAGGGAGGCACCGCCACACATCTCGATGTGCAGCTCCGACAGCTTTCCGACGGCTCCCACCAGCTTGCTCTTCGCGACGATGGGCAACCTTCGCATGAGCCTTCTGCAACGGGTATTGGCAGCCGCACCTTTGCCGACCGCATCACCAGTATGGGCGCGCAAGCCACCATCAACACGGTTGACGATGATTCGCAATCCACGACTGCAGAAACCTTGCTCGACATCCGCTTTTGAGGAGTAGGAGAGGCATCCTCCCAACCACCGCGAGGGGAAGAGTCCCATGTGGCAGGTGTCACGCTAGGAAGCGTGACCTCCTACGTCAGCACATAGGAGTCAATGTAGGAGGCGTCGCCATTCTTTGCAAGCAAAGCGTCCCAAGGGCCGAGCGCCCGAGCTATGCTCGCCTACCCGCAACTTTCCCAGCGTCGCAACAGCGCATAAGAAGCAATGTAGGAGGCGACGCTTCCCAGCGTCGCAACAGCGCATAAGAAGCAATGTAGGAGGCGACGCTTCCCAGCGTCGCAACAGCGCATAAGTTGCAATAACATGGCTGTTGTCACGCTGGGAAGCGTGACCTCCTACATTAGCGCTATTGTAGGGGCGGAACAGCGTTTCCGCCCGCAATAGCACATAAGGAAGTATCTTTGGCAGCATTTTTTTGTCGCAAAAACAGGTGAAAGTTCATGCTAACGTGAAAAAAACTCATGTCAGAATAGATGTGGAATGAAAGATTTTTCGTACATTTGCATCATCATGGACAACGTTACGACTCAGAAAGCATATAGCATACTGGCACTCGACGACCATCCCGTAGTGCTTGAAGGTCTGAACCATCTGCTCACAGCCAACCGGAACGACGTCGCCTGCGATGGTGTCACCACTACCGCCGCCCTTCACGACTTGTTGAAGTGTGGCCATCGCTACGACCTCTTCATCCTCGACCTCGAACTGCCCGACGGCGACGGCTTTGCCGAGATAGCCCGAATCCGCAGCTATTGTCCCAGAAGTGCCATCCTTATCTACACCATGCACGAAGAGCCTTGGGTCGTTGCCCGTCTGGCAAAGCTCGACATCCAGGGCATCGTCTCGAAGGCAAGCAATGTCGGTCAGCTCGCCGAAGCCGTGGAAACCATCCGCGGGGGAGGCAGTTTCTACAACGAAGCGTTTCTCCGCCAGATGAGCGACAACATCAGCGCCGTGCAGACCGATGCCATCGAACTCAGCGACCGTGAGCGCCAGGTGCTGCAAGGCATCTGTCAAGGCAAGACAACGCAAGAGATAGCCGACGGTTTCTTCCTCAGCACCAACACCATAGGCACCTACCGCCGCCGTCTGATGAGCAAGTTCGGCGTCCACAACGTGGCGCAGCTCATCGCCAAGGCACAGCAGCTGCTCCCCCCGTTCGGCCCCAAAGCCTTCCCCGACTAAACATGTTTTTTCTCAGAGATAGTCTCTGACCTCCTCAGCGATAGTCTCTGACTGCCTCAGAGATAGTCTCTGACTGCCTCAGAGATGGTCTCTGACTGCCTCAGAGATGGTCTATGACCACCTCAGCGATGATCTCTGACTAGCTCACCATTCATCCACACCTGCCACCTATGCGCTGTTGCGACGCTGGGAAGCGTCGCCTCCTACAGGGCCTGCCACCTATGCGCTGTTGCGACGCTGGGAAGCGTCGCCTCCTACAGGGCCTGCCACCTATGCGTAATGTAGGAGGTCACGCTTCCCAGCGTGACACCAGCCACGTTATTGCCACTTACGCGCTGTTGCGGGCGGAAACGCCGTTCCGCCCCTACAATGGTGCCAACGTAGGAGGTCACGCTTCCCAGCGTGACACCAGCCACGTATGCGCTACCTATATGCTGTTGCGACGCAGGGAAGCGTCGCCTCCTACATATCGCCCAGTTGGTGAGTTGTTTGGTGAGATGTCTGGTGAGGTGTTGGCGAAACACCTCACCATCCGGAATGCCCGTCAGCAAAGGGCTCTCGTCCATTTTGGTGAGGTGTTGGGCAGAAAATCGGTCAAAGTTGTCATGCAAACAGGTGAAAAACGGCCAAAGTTGTCAGATTCTGAGCCGAAAAGATGGCAATATGAATCCTTTTTTGTAATTTTGCAGGAAATCTATTCAATTATTACATTTCAATTTAAGCTATTAGCATTATGAAGAAATTATTACTATCGGTGATGCTTGCGCTCTGTCTGCCCTTCGCAGCATTGGCACAAGACGACACCCGCGAGATGTACACGGTCTTCACCGAGGCCGACAGCACCCTCACCTTCTATTACGATGACCAAAAAGGAACTCGCGAGGGAGCGGTGTTTAGCATGGTTTATGACGAGTGGGGATGGTCGCCTCAATGGAGTACATGCCACAACAAAGTGAGCCACGTCGTTTTTGACAGTTCCTTTGCTGACGCTCTTCCTGATAAGACGAAGCGTTGGTTCTATGATTTCAGAAACCTGAAGAGTATTGTAGGAATGGAGTATCTCAACACTACTAATGTTACAGATATGTCAGGAATGTTTTATAGTTGTTTTTTACTGGAGAATATAGATGTCAGCCATTTCAATACATCAAATGTAACAATTATGGGAGGATTGCCTGGAGAGGGAATGTTCAGTGGTTGTCGTAACCTCAAAAGCTTGGACGTCAGCAACTTTAATACAGAGAACGTAACAGATATGACTGCATTGTTTAGTGGATGCAGTAGTTTAATGAGTCTCGATTTGAGCAATTTCAACACCAGCAATGTGACGAGCATGGCATCAATGTTCTCTAAGTGTAGCGGTTTGACGAGTCTCGATTTGAGCAACTTTGTCACGAGCAACGTGTTAAGCATGAGTTGTATGTTTTACCGTTGCAGTGGTCTTACTTCACTCGACCTTTCCAATTTCGACACAAGCAACGTGACGGATATGTCGAGCATGTTTGCTTTCTATTGGGGTGATGGAACATCGAAACTTACTAATCTTGACATATCCAGTTTTAATACAGAGAAAGTGGAGGATTTGAGCGGTATGTTTGGTGATCTTAGCGAATTGGCTGTTCTTGACGTTTCCCACTTTAATACTTCCAATGTTACGAATATGAGAGGATTGTTCGAAGGCTGTAGTTCTCTTACGAGTTTGAACGTATCCAATTTCGATACGCAGAGAGTTACGAACATGGGATTAATGTTCAAAGGCTGTAGTTCCCTTACGAGTTTGAACGTTTCCAATTTCGACACGAAAAACGTTACAAGCATGGATGGGATGTTCGATGGTTGTAATGGCTTGGAATCTCTCGACGTAACAAACTTCGACACAAACAACGTCACGGATATGAGTTCGATGTTTTCTGGTTGTATAAACCTGTGCACTCTTGACGTTTCTAATTTTGATACCCAGAATGTCGCTAACATGCTTGGTATGTTTAGTTCCTGCCAAAGTCTTGAAACTATTGATGTATCTAGCTTCGATACAAGAAATGTCACTAATATGAGGAGGATGTTTGCCTGGTGTGAAAAACTTGCCGATTTAGACTTATCTAACTTCAACACCAGAAAAGTATCAAACATGAGTGACATGTTTAGGAATTGTAAGAGCCTGGGAACAGTAGACATCAGCAACTTCACAGTTGAAAGCTTTGATGTTAACGAGCTTTATCCAAACAATACCGGTACATCCTTTATGTTCGCAGAATGTACGCAGCTTACCACCATCTATAGCAATAACGACTGGGCAGCAAGTGGGACAATCGATTCAGAGCATTCGAATTACATGTTTAATGGTTGTCGTAACTTGCGTGGTTCCGCTGGGACGTCTTACCTTGAATCACAATATAACGACATTACTTTTGCCCGCCCAGACACTCCCGAGACGCCTGGCTATTTCTCGGTTAAGGAGCCTGAAATGTATGTCGTCTATGTGGAGGCCGACAGCACCCTCACGTTCTATTATGACAATCAGAAAGGAGTTCGCGAGGGAGTGGCTTACGAATTGAATTATTACCATTGGCAGCAAGAGTGGCGAGAGCATGCACGTGGAATAGCAAGAGCCGTATTCGACGAGTCGTTCGCAGATGCAAGACCTACGTCAACGGCAGGTTGGTTTATGCTGGATTATTGGGATTATAGGGATGATGTACTTCAAAATGTGTCCCCCTTTAGAGAAATCGAAGGTCTCAAACGGTTGAATACGAGTTGTGTCACAAATATGGCTTGCATGTTTTATGGTTGTAGCGGTTTGTCCTCTCTTGACCTGAGTGGTTTTAATACGCAAAACGTTACAGATATGACAAGTATGTTTTCTATGTGTAGCAGTTTGAAGAGTCTTGATTTAAACAAATTCGACACACAAAATGTAACCAGTATGTCTCAAATGTTTTATGAATGCGGTTTGGAGTATCTTGACTTGAGTAGTTTCGATACACATAGTGTAAGTGATATGAGTGGGATGTTTGCATGCTGTCGTCATTTAACAAGTATAGATATAAGTAGTTTCAATATTCAAAACGTAACTGATATGAGTATTATGTTCAATGAATGTGATGCTCTTTCTTCCATCTATTGCAATGATGACTGGAGTGCCAATGAGAATAATTTCGATTCAGGAGGAATGTTTTCTTGCTGCACTCAATTAGTGGGCGGTGCAGGAACGACATTCGACTGGGAGCATACAGATGCTACTTATGCCCGCCCGGACAGCCCCGAGACGCCTGGCTACTTCACAACCGTGTCTAAGATGTATTCGGTCTTTAACGAGGAGAGCGCAACATTGGCATTCTATTACGACACCAGCAAGAACTCTCGCGAGGGAACAGTCTATGGTATGACATACGATGAGCAAGGCTATCCCGAATGGAATGCTTGCAAGACGGATGTGCAGAAAGTAGTCTTCGACAGCTCGTTTGCAGAGGCACGGCCTGAATCGACGTCGGAATGGTTCTCTGGTTTCTCGAGCCTGCTTCAGATAGAGGGACTGGAGAATCTGAATACGGAGAATGTCACGAGTATGACAGGTATGTTCCGTTCGTGCTGGAGACTGACAGAAATAGACTTGAGCCATTTCAACACATCGAATGTGACGAATATGACCGCAATGTTTTATAATTGTCAGAGTCTTATCTCTCTTGACCTAAGCAGCTTCGACACTCATAACGTGACAAGTATGGCAAGCATGTTTATTGCTTGCAAAAACCTTGAATATGTTGACGTGAGCAGCTTCGACACAAAAAATGTTACGGTCATGATGTGGATGTTCTCTGACTGTAACAGCTTGAAGGAACTCGACCTCAGTAGTTTCGACACGCAAAACGTTGATGACATTCAAGGGATGTTCATAGGGTGTAAAAGCCTCACGAGTCTGTCGTTGGCTAACTTTAATACGGAGAATGCCACAAAGATGGTCAGCATGTTCTCTGGCTGTGAAAATCTTGTAAGCCTTGATTTGAGTGGTTTCAATACGAGAAGTGCAAGGCATCTTTCCTCAATGTTCATGGGGTGCAAGTCTTTGCAGAATCTTGACCTCAGTCATTTCGACACCAGCAATATTAGCTGGTTTTACTCTATGTTTGAAGGATGCGAATCCTTGAAGTCGCTGAACATCAATAGCTTTGTATTCAAGGATGGCAGTTATCGTGATGGTATGTTCACCTCTGTTCCCTCCGACTGTGTGCTCTATCTGCCGAAGGGCATGACGGTGAGCGACTTCGAGGGCTACGAGCAGGGCGACCTCGTGCACGGTGCCCAGACGAACATCGTGGAGACGAACGAAGACGGCACGGCAACCTGCGAGGAACTGGTGATGGCCGACGACTACTACTTCATGGTCAGAACACCCTTCGAGGCCAAGAAGGCGGTGTTCCGCTTCCACCTGAACAACGAAGAGCAGCCCGCCGGCATGCCGCGTCGCATCAACGAACAAGTGCCCGACGGCCATCGCGTACCTATCTACATACCCTTCGCCTTCGACAGCAAGCAGTTCGGACAGGTGTACCAGATGGGCATGCTGACCGACGACAAGACCGCCGTGCAGTTCGACGAGCTGCAGGAGCCGACGACCGAAGCCAACAGCCCGTACATCATCAACTCCAACGGCGACGACATCGTGGCCGAGAATGTCATGGTGGAAGCCTCTGAGAGGATGGAAGCAACGGGAGCCGACGAGATGCTCGGCGTCATCGAGCAGACCCTCGTCCCGATGGGCGGCTATTGGTTCGACGCTGCTAACGACAAGCTGCTGCTCGCTGGCGAGGATGAAGAGGTCAGCGTGCTGGCAGGCCGCGGCTACTTCCTCCTGCCCTCAGCTGTCGGAGCAGCAAGCCTCGATGCCCTCTTCGGGCCGCAGATAGCAACGGGCGTTGCATCAACACCCAACAGCCATCAGCCAACACTCATCTACGACCTGCAGGGACGCCGTCTGTCGCCTGCCGATGCACACTCTGCAAAGCCCCGCATCGCCATCGTCCGTATGAGCGACGGCACCACCCGAAAGACTGTCCGCAGATAGATTTGGTCATCGCATGACCACACATCGGTCTTTCGATTTCTCGACATTAGTCACAACAGACAACGATAATCGTCACAACAGACAACGATAATCGTCACCACAGAAGGAGCGTATGTATCATCCTATACATGCCCTCCTTCTTCGTTATGTAAGGCATCATCCTTGTCACATAAACAGGTGAAATTCAGCCTGTGCGCTATAAAAACTACGTCAAAAGCCGCACGTTTTGAATCTTTTTCCTTAATTTTGCAACAGGTTAATTCAGAATGCTATGCATTGACTTCCATCATTATTCCTGGCAGCGTCACTTCGATAGGTTGGGGCTGTTTTAGTCTTTGCAGCGGTCTTCAGAGGGTAGAAATCAAAGCCGATAACAGTACCAAGATCAATGATAGTGCTTTCTTGAACTGTACCTCGTTGAAAACTGTCATCTTAGGAAAAGGTGTCACCAATGTCGCAGAAGAGGCTTTCGCTGGATGTTCCGAATTGGAAGATGTCTATTGTTATGCGGAGAATGTCCCCAAGACTCATCGCTATTCTTTCAAAGATTCATACATTGAGTATGCCACTCTTCATGTGCCAGAAGCCTCTCTTGAAGCATATGAGAAAGCTGTCCCATGGAGTCAGTTTGGAACGAAACTGCCGATTGCTGATGAAGCTACTCGTATTGATTCGCCTACGATGAGTGCTGGCCATGATGGTAGTGTCGTGATGATCGACGGCAAGACCAGCAATCAGATTCGCAAAGGCATCAATATCATCAGAAAGCAAGGAAAGGCCATCAAGGTTCTCAAACGATAATACTCAGCGACGGGTAGGAATACATCCTTTTTGCTTTCCGATACGGTAAAAGAAGTGAAGGCCGGACACAAGACGTCCAGCCTTCACTTTTGTGTTATTAGGGGGCTATGACAGGGCTTTGAGGATGGCTCGCACCTTCTGCGGGTCGGTGTCCTTCAGTCCGTCGGGCTGCAGCGAGGAGGCTGATGCATGAATCTCAGTGCAGCCTGTCTGTTGGAGGATGAGTGGGGCATTCGTGGCATTGACGCCACCGCCGGGCATCAGGATGATGCGGCCGTCGGCCTGCTGGTTCAGACGGTGGAGTAGGGGGATGCCCTGCTCGGCTGTGGGCTGCTGGCCCGATGTGAGGATGCGGCGACAGCCAAGGGCGATGATCTGCTCTAAGGCTTCTTCGGGATGGCGGCAGACATCGAAGGCGCGATGGAAGGTAACGGGCAGCGTGTCGGCAGCTTCCATCAGGCGCTGCATAGCCGCCAGGTCGATGTCGCCTTCGGATGTCAGCGCTCCGACGACGACGCTGTCGGCTCCTGCTTTGCGGCATTCAATGATGTCGCTCTGCATCGTTGCCAGCTCCACGTCGTTGTAGACGAAGCTGCCCTCACGCGGACGGATAAGCACATGGAGCGTCAGTTGGGGGAAGCGTTCCTTAACGATACGGATCATTCCCATCGATGGCGTCAGTCCGTCGAGGGAGAGAGCAGAGCAGAGCTCGATGCGGTGGGCACCACCCGCTGCGGCTGCCGCTACGCTCTGCATGCTGGCGGCACAGACTTCTAATGTATACTGCATTTTTTCTTAAACCACTAATTATACGAATGAAACGAATTAGACAAAATGATAATTATTTCACGGTGATGGTGACGACGCGCTGGTAGGGCGTGGTGGCTTGCGGCAGACGGACGGTGAGCCGACGGGCCTTCTTGTTGTAGGTGTAAGCGAGCTTGTGACCAGAGATGAAGTCGACGACGGCACGCGGCTTCTGCGGACAGTCTATGTCGATGGTCTGTGCTTCAGCATCGAAGACGTGAAGGAAGATGCTGTTGTCCTTCTGTGTGCTGACGCCCCACGGCTGGTCGCCGGTCGGTCCGGCCTGTGTGCCATAGATGGTCTCGCCATACTGACGGAGCCACTGTCCCATCTCCTTCAGGCGGCTGAGGGCGGTGGCTGGCAGTTCGCCGTTGGGTTGCGGACCGATGTTCAAGAGCAGGTTGCTGCCCTTCGAGGCAGCTCGGGTGAGCAGTTCGATGAGCTTCTCGGATGATTTATAATTCTGGTCGGCCACCTTATAGCCCCACATGCCATTCATCGTCTCGCACATCTCCAAGGGCAGCTTGCTGATGACCTGGTTGTCGGCCCAACCCGTAGTGTTCTCGCCAGGCAGGTCGCGTTCGAACATCTGGAAGTCCTCGCCCTCGATGACGGCCTCGTGGTGGTTGTTGCCAATGAGGCAGCGGGGCTTGATGCTGTGGATGTGTCGGTAGAACTCGGGCATGTGCCAGTCGAAGGGGATGGAGTCGGAGTCGTGGTCCCAGTTGCCGTCGAACCAAAGTCCCTCGATGTTGGGATAGTTGGTGAGCAGCTCGCGCACCTGGTTCTTCATAAACTGCAGGTAGTGGGCGTAGTCGCCAGGCCCCGTCTTGCCCGTGTTCAGACCGGTGCGGCCCATGGGATAGTCGTCGCGCGTCCAGTCGAGCGTCGAGTAGTAGACGTGGAAGCGGAGCCCCTCTTGGCGACAGGCTTCTGCCAGTTCGCCGATTACATCGCGCTTGAACGGCGTGGCGTCGACGATGTTATAGGGACTCTCGGCGGTGTGGAACATCGAGAAGCCGTCGTGGTGGCGACTGGTGATGGTAACGTACTTTGCACCAGCATCCTTGAAAGCCTTAGCCCACGCGTGTGCATCGAACAAGATGGGATAGAAGCCCGAGGCAGCCTTGGCATACTCGTCGCGGTTGAGGTTGCCCGTGTTGAGATACCATTCGCCTTGGGCGAACATGCTGTAGATGCCCCAATGGAGGAAGATGCCGAAGCGGTCGGCCTCAAACTCTTGTCGGGCCTTCAGGTTGTCTTCGCTGGGTACATACTGTGCCGACAAGGGCTGAAACGAAGTGAGAGCCAGCAGCACAGCTACTATTCTGATTTTTTTGAAACTTACTATCATCTTTTTCTATTGCTATAATTCGTTTAATTCGTAAAATTCGTGATTTTTAAATGAAGCGTTCAGAAAGCACGTTCTTTCGAGCTTCGCTTGTCGCGTCGGTAGCTGCGATACTCGTCGAGTTCTATTTCCACCTCGGGTTCTTCAAGCAGTCCTTCGTGCGGAAGGCAGAACTTCATGTACCGGATGTTCAGGCCGCGATCCATCCACATCCGCTCATAGTAGGTCTGTATGGAGAGGATAGGGTCGTCCTTGATGCTCGGATCGTGGTACAGGTCTTCTGTGCGGAAGAGCACCGGCAGGTGGTTTCGCTCAGCGAGCAGCGTGGTGTAGGTGAAGAGGAAGTTGGAGTCGGTCTTCAGATGGATGGTAGCACCATCGGTCAGGAAGTGACGATAACGTTCGAGGAAGAAGGTCGACGTCAGTCGCTTTCGCGGGTTCTTCATCTGCGGGTCGCTGAAGGTGAGCCACAGTTCGTGCACCTCGTCGGCGGCGAAGAATCGGTCGATAATCTCGATGTTGGTACGTAGGAAGGCCACATTCTTCATTCCTTCTTTCAGTGCCTGAGTCGCTCCTGTCCACAGGCGTGCCCCCTTGATGTCAACACCAATGAAGTTGACGTCGGGGTAGAGCTTGGCCAGCTCTACGGTGTATTCACCCTTGCCACAACCGAGCTCCACGACGATGGGGTTCGAGTTGTGGAAATACTGTTCGCGCCAATGACCGCGCATGTCGAACACAACGTCCTTCATGGTGGAGTAGGGATGTTGGAACACGTTGTCGTAGCGGTCGAGATCGGCAAACTTCTCTAATTTTCCTTTGCTCATAGTGATTGTTATTCGTGCTGCAAAGGTACAAATAAGAATGAACATTGCAAAATGAAAAGGCATTTTTTTTGTTTTATGGCATTATCTATTCATTTCTTTTGCGTCTCTGCGTTCTATTTTGTAGATATAAGCAGACTGTGAAACATGCGGATGTTTCCCAAAACGGAAAACTTTTGCGTGAAATTTTTTGAAAGATTTTCCAAAAAGTATTTTTTTATTTCAGAAAATGGTTGTATCTTTGCACCGATTTGGCAACGAATAAAACCTATACATTATTAAATATATATGAAAACTTACACATACGATGAGGCTTTCGAGGCTTCGCTGCAATATTTCAAGGGCGACGAGCTGGCCGCCCGTGTCTGGGTGAACAAGTATGCCATGAAGGACAGCTTCGGCAATATCTACGAAAAGACACCCGAGGAAATGCACTGGCGCATCGCTAACGAGATTGCGCGCATCGAGAAGAAATACGAGAACCCGATGTCGGCAGACGAGATATTCCATCTGCTCGACCACTTCCGCTACATCGTGCCGGCAGGAAGTCCGATGACAGGTATCGGAAACTCCTTCCAGGTGGCCTCGTTGTCAAACTGCTTTGTAGTAGGTCTCGACGGCGATGCCGACTCCTACGGAGCCATCATGCGTATTGACGAGGAGCAGGTGCAGCTGATGAAGCGCCGTGGCGGCGTGGGTCACGACCTGACGCATATCCGCCCGAAAGGTTCGCCCGTGAACAACTCGGCGCTGACCTCTACGGGTCTTGTTCCCTTCATGGAGCGTTATAGTAATAGTACGCGCGAGGTGGCACAAGACGGCCGACGTGGTGCGCTGATGCTCTCCGTCAGCATCAAGCATCCCGACTCTGAATCGTTCATCGATGCCAAGATGACCGAAGGAAAGGTGACGGGAGCCAACGTCAGCGTTAAGATTGACGATGAATTCATGCAGGCCGCCATCGACGACAAGGAGTATGTGCAGCAGTTCCCCGTAGACAGTGCCGACCCGAAGGTGAAGAAGTCTATCCGGGCCAAGGAACTCTGGGAGAAGATTGTACACAACGCATGGCAGAGTGCCGAACCCGGTGTGCTCTTCTGGGACACCATCCTCCGGGAGAGTATTCCCGACTGCTATGCCGACCTCGGCTTCCGCACCGTGTCCACCAACCCTTGTGGCGAGATTCCCCTCTGCCCCTACGACTCGTGCCGACTGCTGAGCATCAACCTCTATTCGTATGTGGTCAACCCCTTCACGAAGGATGCTTACTTCGACTACGAGCTGTTCCGCAAGCATGTGGGCTATGCACAGCGTCTGATGGACGATATCGTCGACCTCGAGCTGGAGAAGATTGACCTCATCATGGAGAAAATCAAGGAAGACCCGCAGAGCCAGGAGGTGAAGGGTGCCGAGTATCATCTCTGGGAGAAAATCAAACGTAAGAGCTCGATGGGGCGCCGCACGGGCGTAGGCATTACGGCTGAGGGCGACATGATAGCCGCCATGCTGCTGCGCTATGGCACACAGGAAGCCACCGACTTTGCCGTCAACGTGCATCGCACGCTGGCTCTTGCCGCCTACCGCTCGTCGGTGATGATGGCCAAGGAGCGCGGTGCCTTCGAGATTTTCGATGCCAAGCGTGAAGCGAACAATCCGTTCATCCTCCGCCTCAAGGGCGAAGACCAAGAGCTTTACGACCTGATGGTGAAGTATGGCAGGCGCAACATTGCCTGTCTGACCATCGCTCCTACCGGAACGACCTCGCTCATGACACAGTCGACAAGCGGCATCGAACCCGTCTTCCTGCCCGTCTACAAGCGTCGCCGCAAGGTGAATCCCAACGATACCAATGTGCATGTCGACTTTGTCGACGAGGTGGGCGACTCGTTCGAAGAGTATATCGTCTACCATAAGAAGTTCCTTGAATGGATGCGCATCAACGGCATCGACACCGATAAGCGCTACACGCAAGAGGAGATTGACGACCTCGTAGCACGCTCGCCTTATTATAAGGCTACAGCCAACGATGTTGACTGGCTCATGAAGGTGAAGATGCAGGGCGAGATACAGAAGTGGGTGGACCACTCTATCAGCGTCACCGTCAATCTGCCCAACGATGTCGACGAGGCTCTGGTCAACCGTCTATACGTGGAAGCTTGGCGTAGCGGATGTAAAGGCTGCACCATCTATCGCGACGGTTCACGCTCGGGTGTGATGATTCAGGTAGAGAAGAAGAAGGAAAAGCCCGAACCAGCTCCCTGCAAATATCCCGAAGTGACAGAGGTACGTCCGAAGGTGCTCGAATGCGACGTGGTACGTTTCCAGAACAACAAAGAGAAGTGGGTGGCCTTTGTCGGACTGCTCGACGGCTATCCCTACGAAATCTTCACCGGTCTGCAAGACGAAGACGAGGGCATCATGCTGCCCAAGTCGGTCACCAAGGGTAAGATTATCAAGCAGGTCAACGAGGACGGCACGAAGCGCTACGACTTCCAGTTTGAGAACAAGCGCGGCTACAAGACAACCGTCGAGGGCCTTTCGGAGAAGTTCAACCCCGAATACTGGAACTATGCCAAGCTTATCTCTGGTGTGCTTCGCTACCGCATGCCCATCGAACACGTCATCAAGCTCGTCTCATCCCTGCAGCTCAAGAGCGAGAGCATCAACACTTGGAAGGTGGGTGTGGAACGCGCTCTGAAGAAGTATATCACCGACGGCACGGAGGCCAAAGGACAGAAATGTCCCAACTGCGGTCATGAGAGCCTCGTCTATCAGGAAGGATGTCTCATCTGTAAGAACTGCGGAGCCAGCCGATGCGGATAAGTGTTAATGTATAGTCTGTCCTCATGAACTCTTGAAAAAAATGAATGGTTACGTTTTTCTGAACAACGTACGTTTTCATGCCCATCATGGTGTGCTGGAGCAGGAACGGGCAACGGGGGGCGACTTCCTTGTCACCCTCCGCATGGGCTATCCGTTGGAGAAAGCGATGGAGACCGACAACGTGGACGACACACTCAACTACGCTGCCGTCTACGAGGTCGTCAAACGCGAGATAGCTGTTCCCTCAGCGCTACTCGAACATGTGGCAGGACGTATCGTGAAGACGATCAGGCGAGAGTTCCCTCAAGTGGAGAGCATCGACCTCTCTGTCACCAAGTGCAACCCGCCGATGGGTGCCGATTGCGACGGTGCCGGCGTAGAAGTGCACGTCGACTTCAGAACATTAAAATGACAATAGCAAGCAAATGCGTAAACGTATATTCACTCTGTTCACTCTGATGTGGATGGCTGTAGCCGTCAGCATCGCTGCCAATAAACCCTTCGTCGTGGTCATCGATGCAGGTCATGGAGGTAGGGATACGGGCTGCGTAGGTGCCATCTCGAAAGAGAAAGACCTGACGCTGAAGATGGCTTTGGCCATAGGTAAGTATATCGAGCAGAACTGTTCCGACGTAAAGGTCATCTATACCCGCAAGACGGACGTGTTTCTCGAACTTTGGCAACGCGCCGAGATAGCCAACCGCAACAAGGCCGACCTCTTCATCTCCGTACATATCAACGCTTTGCCCGGCGGTAAGATAGCCCGCGGCTTCCAGACCTACACATTAGGTCGCGGCCGCGTGAGTGGCAGCAAGAAAGGCATCTCGGAGAACCTCGATGTGGCTAAGCGCGAGAACTCCGTCATCGTCATGGAGAAAGACTATAAGCAGCACTATGAGGGCTTCGACCCCAACTCGCCCGAAAGCAACATCATGTTCGAGTTCATCCAGGACACCTACATGGAGCGTAGTGTGCAACTGGCCAAATTCATGCAGCAGCATGTCTGTGCCGCTACAGGTAGAGCCAATGGCGGAGCCCATCAGGACAACCTCGCCGTATTGCGCCTCTCGTCGATGCCGGGATGTCTCCTGGAGTTGGGCTTTATCTCCACAAAAGACGAAGAGCAGTTCATGAATTCGAAAGATGCTCCGCAGAAGTATGCTCGCGGTGTCTACAATGCCTTCACGGCATATAAGAAGAAGTATCACGGAGGTGCCACAAGCACCCCTTTCCTCGAGGCGCCAACGCAGGAGGCAAGTCTGGCGCCACAACAAGCCGAGCCTCGAAAACAACAAACAACCAAAAAACGACAGGAGCAAAGTCTGCCGGAACAAAAGCAGGAAGCAAAACAGGAAACAACAAAGCAGGAACAAAAACAGGAAGCAGTAAAGCCGGAAGCAGCAAAGCCGGACATCGCTGATGCGAAGGATGAGCCCGTCTTTAAAGTACAGATTACCACGAGCGACCGGAAGCTCAGCTCTGGCAATAGCCGCCTTAAAGGTGTTGACGATGCCGACTCCTACTACGAGAACGGTCTCTATAAATATACGGTAGGCTCGTCGGCCAACTATAACGAGATCTACCAGTTACGCAAAACGCTCTTGGGAAAATTTCCCGATGCTTTCATCATCGCTTTCAAGAATGGCGAAAAGATGAATGTGCAGGAAGCTATCCGCGAGTTTAAATCAAACAAGAACAAGAAATGAAGATAACAAAGGAAGTCAAGATAGCACTCGTCGGCATCGTTGCCCTCATAACGCTCTTCTTTGGGTTGAACTATCTGAAGGGGCTCAACCTGTTTGCCATAGACAGCAAGTATTATCTGGCCTTCGACGACATCAGCGGCCTGTCGGCATCAAGTCCCATCTATGCCGACGGCTACAAGGTGGGCGTGGTGAAGAAAATCAATTACGACTACGCCAAAAGTGGCAGCATCCTGGTGGAGGTGGGCATCGATCCGCAGTTGCGCATACCCAAAGGAAGTTCGGCAGAGATTGTCAGCGACCTCTTGGGTAACGTGCGTGTCAACCTGCTCTTGGCCAACAATCCCCGCGAACGCATGGAGGTGGGACAGACCATCAACGGTATGATCAACGGCGGTGCTATGTCGCAACTGAAAGATATGGTGCCGGCTATCGAGAAGATGCTCCCCAAGCTCGATTCCATCATGGCGAGTCTGAATACCCTCCTGGCCGACCCTGCCATTGCCCAGTCGCTCCACAACGTGCAGGCCATCACCAGCAACCTCACCACAACGACTGCTGAAGCCAACCGCCTGGTTGCGCAACTCAACAATCAGGTGCCTGGCATGATGAGCAAGACCAACGGTGTTCTCGACAACACAACGACGCTCACCGCCACGCTCAACGAAAAGGTGGCCAGCGTTGATGTGGCTGCCACGATGGCGAAGATTGACCAGACGTTGGCCAATGTCAACCAGATTACCGAGCAAATGAGTAGCCGCGAAGGCTCACTCGGCCTGCTGATGAACGACCCCAGCCTCTATAACAATCTGAACGCCACGATGCTGAGTGCCGATAGCCTGCTCGTCAACCTCCGTCAGCATCCCAAGCGCTACGTCCACTTCTCTGTTTTTGGTAAAAAAGACAAGTAGAAATCGTAAATTTAAAATGTGTCTAAATAAATAGCCACTTGCCGCTTCTCTTTCAGCGAATTGCGTAAGTGGCTATTATTGTTGCCATTCCAACAGGTGTAACCATTTTGTAATGGAGCTTCCGAATTTGGTCGCTTTTTCCTAAGTCGTTTGTTATGAAAGGCTTGCAATTTTGCAAGCTCCCGAAGCCTTATTTTGAACTCTATTTTGCGCGAATTGCCCTTATATGGCTGATTACACCGAATTGACTAAAAAAATATAAATCTTCGGATTTTTTTATTCCAAAAAACATTGTTACCTTTGCACTGCAAAATCGCACTATGCCACACACCAACAGAACGGCATATACCTTATTATATATAAGCGTGTGCGATAGGCATGTTGAAAACATTTTTAACTAAGTATTTCATGAGCATTAACCCCCGTGCTCTGTGGGACAATTGTCTGCATGTCATCAGCCAAAACGTCTCCGAGCAGCAGTTCGAAACGTGGTTCAGACCGATTGAGTTCGTCTCGTACCGACCAGCAACAAAAACCTTGTTGCTGCAGGTGGCGAGTCCCTTCGTGTGTGAATATATCGAGGAGAACTTCATCGACCTGATGAGCAAGGTGCTCACTCGCAGCTACGGTGCGGGGGTGAATCTGAAATACCGCGTGGTCACCGACAGCGAGAACAACCTGAATCAGGAGATCCTGGCTACTACACCGTCGGCCATCGAGCCATCCAAAGAGCGCACCAATGCCAACCAGTCGCCCACGATTCTCGATGCTGCCAAGCCACAGGAGATAGACAGCCAGCTCGATGCCCACCATACCTTCGAGACTTTTGTCGAGGGAACGAGCAACAAGCTGCCTCGTGCCGTAGGACTTTCTATTGCCGAAAGCCCTGATACGTCGCAGTTCAACCCCATGTTCATCTATGGTCCCAGCGGATGTGGTAAGACGCATCTTATCAACGCCATCGGTGTGCGTATCAAGGAAAGGCATCCTCAGAAGCGAGTGCTCTACGTCAGCGCGCGCCTCTTCATCGTGCAATATTCCAATGCGAAGCTGCAGAACCGTATCAACGATTTCATCAACTTCTACCAGACGATTGATGTACTCATCGTCGATGATGTCCAGGAATGGATGACGGCGCCAGGCACTCAGAGCACCTTCTTCCATATCTTCAACCACCTCTTCCGCAACGGCAAGCGCATCATCCTGGCAAGCGACCGACCGCCGGTCGACCTGAAGGGAATGAGCGACCGTCTGCTGACGCGCTTCTCATGCGGACTGATAGCCGAGCTGGAGCGTCCCGACGAGCAGCTCTGCATCGATATCCTCAACGACAAGATCAACCGTGAGGGTCTTCGCATACCAGAAGATGTGGTGCAGTTCATCGCCCAGACGGCCAATGGGAGCGTTCGCGACTTGGAGGGTGTCATCACTTCTCTGTTGGCCTATTCCATTGTCTATAATGGCAATGTCGACATGCGGTTGGCTGAACGAGTCATAAAGCGAGCCGTCAAGGTTGACAACCATCCACTCACCATCGACGACATCATGGAGACGGTGGGCAGTCACTTCAACGTCACGACGACAGACATCACCAGCCGTAGCCGTAAGCACGACCTCGTCGTGGCGCGACAGGTGTCGATGTATTTCGCGCAGAAATACACAAAGATGCCAGCCAGCCGTATCGGCAAACTGGTTGGCGGACGCGATCATAGCACGGTGATACACAGCTGCTCGCAGGTGGAGCAGCGTCTGAAGACCGACCCGACGTTCTGCGACGAGATACAGAGCATCGAGAATGCTTTCCGCCTGAAGAATGTGTAGCTGCTTCCGCATTCATAGTAATCCTGAAGATTTCTGCTTTGAAAATAAACTTACGCCCCCACCCTGAACGATTTCAATAGGGTGGGGGCGTAATGTCTTGTTCTCGGATGAATGCTACTTGCCGAAGTAGCGCTTCAGCAGACCGGCAAAACCGGCACCATGGCGTGCCTCGTCTTTGGCCATCTCATGGACGGTGTCGTGGATGGCGTCAAAGCCTTCGGCCTTAGCAATCTTGGCGATGCGGAACTTATCCTCGCAGGCACCAGCCTCAGCTGCGGCACGCTTCTCAAGGTTGGTCTTCGTGTCCCAGACGCACTCGCCCAAGAGCTCGGCAAACTTGGCGGCATGCTCAGCCTCTTCGAATGCATAGCGCTTGAAAGCTTCGGCTATCTCGGGATAGCCTTCGCGGTCGGCCTGTCGCGACATGGCCAGATACATACCTACCTCGCCACACTCTCCGTTGAAGTGGTTGCGCAGGTCTTGTATCATCTCTTCGCTGACACCCTCTATCTTGCCGTCGCCCAGCTTGTGGACGGTGGCATATTCCATCTCCTCGTCGGTGATTTCCTTAAACTTCGATGCGGGCGCTTTGCATACGGGACACTTCTCTGGGGGTTCCGGACCTTCGTGGATATATCCACAAACGGTGCAAATAAACTTCTTCTTCATCTTTCTTGTTCGTTTTACCTGTTAATAATCATGTTTTGCTATCACATTTGCAAAGATAGCTTATTTTCCGCAATATCCGAAATATATTAAGAAACATTAAGCATTTTACTTCACCTGCACCACCAGATATTTGCTTGTACTCCAGAAAAGTTGGGGGTTGGTGATGCGCAGAATGTACTGCTTGTTGGCATCGCGGGTGAGCGAATAGCTGCTTGAGGGGTGTGTCGTCATCAGCTTGGCATCCTTCGAGTAGAGCTTCAGCTCGCCGAAGTTGCGGATGTCTACCTTCGTGAAGTAGTTCTTGTTGAAGTTGCCGCGGAGCACCTGGCCGTCGTTGAGTACTCCCTGTTCCTTCAGCTCCTTCTTCGTTCCGAAGACATACCATGCCGTGTTGAGCTGTTTGTCCTGCGTGTTGATGGTCTGTGTCTTTTGCTCTCCTTCCGTGCGCAGGTTGTCAACGTCGTTGTGCAGGTTGTTGATGGTCTCGTCGAGCTCGGCAATGTGGATGTCTTTCTTGTCAAGCTCGTCGCGCAGCTGTGTCAGCTGGGTATCTTTGTCTTGCAGCTCTTTCGTCATCGTTTCGATGACCTTCTGCAGCTGGTCGGCCTTCAGCGTGCTGTTCTGCATCTGGCTCTTCAACTTGTTGATGAGTTCGCGGTTCTGTGCCATACGCTGAGAGATGAACTGGATGTTCTCCCTGATTTGCTGAGCCTTGTCGGCACGTTCGCCAGCCTTAGCCACGCTGACTCGGCCTTCGGCTTCGTTAATCTCGCGGAAACCTTCCTGAATCTCGTTGAGCGTCGCCATGATGTCGTTGATCTCATTGTCCTTCTGCTCGATAATCCGCTGGAGCGAATCGTTCTGTCCGCCATCCGGCACTACCGGCATCGGCTTCTCGTTGTTGCAGGCCACAATGGCGGCCATGCCCATTGCTAATACTAAAAGCTTTTTCATACCTTATTATATTTTATGGTTTCAGTTCTTATTCTTCTGCTTTTGCTTCTCTTTTCCCGCCACGACGATGACAAACTCTCCGCGGGGTTCCGTTTGCTGAAAGTGGGCAGTCACTTCGGCCAACGTGCCGCGGACGCTCTCTTCGTGTACCTTCGAAATCTCACGGCAACAGCTCACCTGGCGGTCGCCGCCAAACACTTCGGCCAGCTGCTGAAGTGTCTTTACCACGCGGTAGGGCGATTCGTAGAAGATCATCGTGCGCTCCTCGTCCTGCAGACTCAGCAGTCGTGTCTGTCGTCCCTTCTTCTGCGGAAGGAACCCCTCGAAGCAGAAGCGGTCGTCGGGCAGTCCGCTCGACACGATGGCAGGGACGAAGGCAGTGGCTCCGGGAAGACATTGTACGGTGATGCCAGCCGCGACGGCCTCGCGCACGAGATAGAATCCCGGGTCGCTAATACCTGGTGTGCCTGCATCGCTGATGAGCGCTATCGTCTGTCCGGCCTTCAGCCGTTCTACGATAGCTGCCGACGTGCCGTGTTCGTTAAACTTGTGATGCGACATCAGCTGGTTCTTGATGTCGAAATGCTTTAAGAGAATGCCCGATGTGCGGGTATCCTCGGCAAGGATCAGGTCGGCCTCTTTCAGCGTCCTGATGGCTCGCAATGTCATATCCTCCATATTCCCAACGGGAGTAGGTACAATATATAATATGCCCATTCAGCGGGCAAATATAATAAGTTTTGAAGAAACGACAAAATTTTTTGCAACTTTTCAACTTTTTCTTTTTCATCTTTTCATCTTTTCAACTTTTTTTGTACCTTTGCAAAAAATTCAGATAGTTATGGAAGAAAACCTATCGGGCGAATACCATCGCCCTGGAAGAATAGAAGTGGTGTGCGGTTCGATGTTCTCTGGAAAGACCGAGGAGCTCATCCGCCGACTGAAGCGTGCCAAGTTTGCCAAGCAGCGGGTCGAGATTTTCAAGCCCTCCATCGATGTGCGCTATAGCGAGCAAGACGTTGTGAGCCACGACCAGAACACCATTCCCTCGACGCCCATCGACTCGTCGGCCGCCATTCTTTTGCTGGCAGGCGACAACGATGTCATCGGCATCGACGAAGCCCAGTTTCTTGATCAGGGGCTTGTCGAAGTGTGCAACGAGCTGGCCTACCGTGGCGTCCGCGTCATCGTGGCCGGTCTCGACATGGACTTCAAGGGCGTGCCTTTCGGTCCGATTCCTGCCCTTTGCGCCATAGCCGATGAAGTGACGAAGGTGCATGCCATCTGCGTCAAGTGCGGTTCGCTGGCCTATATAAGTCATCGCCTCGTAGAGAACGACAAGCGCGTGCTGCTGGGCGAAACCCAGGAATACGAACCTCTGTGCCGTGAGTGTTACCGCAAAATAGTTAATAAATCATAATATTCCGACTGCGGTCATCCGTTTTCCAATCATTCTTTGTATCTTTGCACCCGCTTTCGGAAGAACAGCACTTTTTCTGGGTAGATCCGCTAGCTCAGTTGGTAGAGCACAACACTTTTAATGTTGGGGTCTTG
>CAMORS010000013.1 GCA_946624005.1 uncultured Prevotella sp.
TTTGGGGTGTTTACAATTATTAACACAAGGTAAGCATTTCCTTAACAGATTTTTACGTACCATGAAGGGCGGAATTTGGAGGTGTCGGGAATAGTGCGTACCTTTGCAATGCATTTGAAAAACGTTCTTTGAGCTTCGCTCGAAAAGCTTTGGCGCTCGGAAGAGCACAAGCAAGCTTGGCTCTTCACTCGCTGAAATCGCTCTTTGACTTACTGCAACATCATAAACAACGACATCAGAGACTATCTCTGACCGCACCAGAGACCATCTCTGAGGGCATCAGAGACCATCAACGACGACATCAGAGACCATCTACGGTTAAATATTTCTAATAAAAGGCAGGTGATGATGGGTATTGACGGGATAATGCGTATATTTGCATCTTATTATTAAGCAAGAAAGAAAAAGTTTCGCCCATGAAGACAGCAATCATAACAGTGAATCAGACCGGTAGGACAGTAGCCGACAAAATCTGCCATACACTCGATGCCACCCTGCTGGCGCGCCATGAGGTGGGAGCCCGTTGGAACGACTTCGACGCCTTTGTGTTCGTAGGGGCAATGGGCATCTGCGTGCGCACCATAGCGCCCTATATCGAAGATAAGCACAGCGACCCCGCCGTGGTGTGCGTCGACACCTTGGGACGGAGCGCCGTCGCAGTGCTCTCAGGCCACGTGGGAGGAGCCAACGAGCTGGCGCAGCGGGTAGCGGCAGCGATAGGGGCCCAGCCCGTCGTCACGACGCAGAGCGACCTGGCAGGACTGTGGGCCCTGGACACCCTGGAGAAGGAATACGGATGGCACCGCGAGATGCCCGACGACATGAATGCCTGCATCTTCGACTTCGTCAACCGTCGCCCCACGGCATTGTTCCTTGAAGCCGACGACGAGGGGTGCCGCTATCTGCGAGAGACCCTGCCGGAACATGTCACGCTGGTGGAGCGACTGGAAGAGGCGACGGCCGACCGTTACCGTCTGCTCATCATGGTGACGCCCTATCGCCACGAGGTGCCGCAGGGGATGCACTGCGTGTGGTTTGTGCCGCGAGTGGCAACGATAGGCTTCGGACTGGCGCATCATCCCGCCGACTATCAGGACATTCTCAGCCAGATGGAACAGCGGATGGAAGAGCAGGGACTGGCACCAGCCTGCGCACGCCAGTACTGCACCATCGACGTGAAGGCCGACGAGCCCTTCGTCCGGCTGTTGCGCGACAGGGGATGTGACGTCAGGTTCTTCACGGCCGAGGAGCTGAGCAGCGTGGAGGTGCCGCATCCCAGCGCGACGGTGGAGAAGCATGTGGGCACTCCGAGCGTCTGCGAGGCAGCGGCAATCCTGGGCAGCGGCGGCGGAACGCTCGTCATGCCGAAGCAGAAGGGAAAGAGCTTTACGGTGGCGGTAGCGATTCCAATACGAGGTACGAGGTGCGAGGTGCGAGGTGCGAGAGATGATTCGCAGGGAGCAGGCTTTGTAGAGATCGTGGGAGCCGGTCCGGGCGATCCTGATCTGATTTCCGTTCGTGGGCGGAGGATGCTGGAGAAGGCCGACCTCATCCTCTATGCCGGCAGTCTGGTGCCGAAGGAGCTGACGGAATGCCATAAGGCAGGAGCCGTGGTGAGAAGCAGTGCCGACATGAACCTCGACGAGCAATGCCAGCTGATGAAGGAACACTACGACCGCGGGCACTTCATCGTGCGACTGCACACCGGCGACCCCTGCATCTTCGGCGCCATACAAGAGCAGATGGCCTTCTTCGACCGCGAGGGGATGCGCTATCACATCACGCCCGGCATCTCGTCGTTCCTTGCCGCAGCAGCCGAGTTGCGCAGCCAGTTTACCATCCCCGAGCGCACACAGACCATCATCCTGACGCGTGGCGAGGGGCGCACGCCGATGCCCGAGCGCGAGAAGCTCCACCTGCTGGCTCGCTCGCAGAGCACGATGTGCATCTTCCTCAGTGCCGCCATCGTCGACGATGTGCAGCAGCAGCTCTTGCAGGAATATCCGCCAGAGACTCCCGTTGCTGCCTGCTACCACCTGACGTGGCCCGACCAGCACATCTATCGCGGTGTGCTGAAAGACTTGGCGAAAATAGTCCACGACAACCACCTGACACTCACCACGATGCTCGTCGTGGGCGAAGCTATCGACAACCGCCGCGGACTGTCGGAGCTTTACAACAAACACTTCACCCACCTGTTCCGGCAGGGGACAGAGTAAATAAAGACAACAAGAAAATGGTGTTAGTTTTCGGAGGAACAACAGAGGGGCGCAGAGCCGTAGAGGTGCTGGAAGAAGCCGGTACACCTTTTTATTATTCCACGCGCGGGCGCGAGCAGGCTGTGAGCTTGGTGAACGGCAGGCGGATGGCGGGAGCCATGGATGTGGCAGCCATCGAGACCTTTTGCCGCGAGCATAACATCCGTCTCGTAGTCGATGCTGCCCACCCCTTTGCCGAACAGCTTCACCACAACCTGTGGCAGGCAGCTCAGCAGACGGGCATCCCCCTTGTGCGCTACGAACGCATCTATCCACCCCATACCGACGACATCACGTGGTGCCGCGACTACGAAGAGGCTGTCAGCAAGATGCAGCAGCAAGGCATCGGCCGACTGTTGGCCTTGACGGGCGTGCAGACGATAGGACGTCTGCGCCGGTTCTGGCAGCAAGACGAATGCTGGATGCGTATACTCGACCGTGAGCAGTCGCGCGAGATAGCCCGCAGGGAAGGCTTTCCGGAGGACCATCTGGTGTATTACAGCGACGAGGACGACCAGACACGCCAGCTCATTGAGCGCATCCGTCCGCAGGCCATCCTCACGAAGGAGAGCGGACTGAGTGGCGGTTTCTGCGAAAAGGTGGAAGCTGCCAAGGCCGCCGGAGTGAAGGTGTTCGTCGTGGAGCGTCCGCCCCTCAACACCCAACACCCATCACCCAACACCCATCACCCATCACCCATCAAAATCGTCAACGGACCGCATGGCTTGCGGCGTATGGTGGAACGCTTTGTGCCCGACTTCTTCCCCCTGAAGACCGGACTCACCACAGGCACGTGTGCCACAGCGGCAGCCATCGCCGCCGTGACAGGCGAAAAGACGGTCAGCGTCCTACTGCCCAATGGTGAGGACATCGAGGTGGAAGTGAGCCAGGTGGAGAAAGGGCGTGCCACCGTTGTCAAGCAGGCCGGCGACGACCCAGACATCACCGACGGTCTGGAAATCTGCGTCACCGTAGAACCTGGTGGCGACGGCGGTATCACGATTCGCGGCGGTGAAGGGGTAGGGCGTGTCACCCTTCCCGGTTTAGGGCTTCCCATCGGAGCGGCAGCCATCAACGAGGTGCCGCAACAGATGATCCGCGAGAATCTTCTCCGCCTCAACACCCCTCGCTCCCCCGAGAACATCTCTCGCACCCCCGTACCCCCGCACCCTCGCCCCCCCGAGAACATCTCTCGCACCCCCGTACCCCCGCACCCTCGCACCCCCGAGAACATCTCTCGCACCTCGTACCTCGCACCTCGTACCTCGATAATCGTCACCATCAGCGTTCCGAAAGGCAGGGAGATAGCCCGTCAGACCTTCAATCCCCGCATCGGAGTTGTCGACGGCATCAGCATCATCGGCACGTCGGGCATCGTTCGTCCGCTGAGCAGCGAGGCGTGGATCAGCAGCATTCGGAAGGAGATGGCCGTAGGATGGCAGACACAACAGCATCAAAGCGATGGCCAGCAAGAGCCGACGATCGTCATCAACAGCGGAGCGCGGAGCGAGCGATTCCTGCGGCAGCTGTTCCCCCTGCTGCCCGAACAGGCCTTCATCCACTACGGCAACTTCATCGGCGAGACCTTGCAGATAGCCCACGAGCTGGGGGTGTCGCGCGTGGTGATGGGCGTGATGATCGGCAAAGCCGTGAAGCTGGCCGAAGGACATGTCAACACCCACAGCCACGAGGTGACGATGAACCGTAGCTTCCTGCTCGAGCTGGCGACGGAGGCAGGCATCGACGACAAGACCCGCGAGCGGATGGCATCGCTCAATATGGCTCGCGAACTGTGGGACCTCGTGCCGCCGGAAGCCATGAGCCGTCTGGCCCACATCATCGCAGGCCGTTGTCATCGCCATTGTGCACCGCTGTTGCCGAATGGGCAGCTGCAGGTGCTGCTCATCTCCGAGCAGGGCGATATTTACGAATGAAGAATGAAGAATAACGAATGACAACATGAACAGAAAACGAAGAAACAGCCTGATGGTCAGTTTGCTATGGATGGCTACTGCTGTCGTGGCCTCCATCCGTGTGCCGAAAGGCAACGGGCAGACGGCTCTGACGCTGACAGCCGATGTCGACGAAACGGTCGTCCTGCAGGGCGTTCATCCCATCTTCCTGCGCTTCCATGCTGCGCGGGACAGCAACGATGGGAGCGACCAGCTCTTCACGCTCGACTGGTTCCGGTTTGAATAGAAAGGACCGTAGAAGTAGGTTTAAGACTGTTGAAGAGCCTCTTGTTTTCTTGAATAATCTTAAAATATTTGCCCAATTGAAAATAATGTATTACATTTGCAACACATTATTAAAGAATAGACAGAAAATGATATCAACAAAACGGTAGTCATCAATTATTATTTGGAAAGTAACATATTCAAGCAAAAAGTTGGTTATATGAAGAAAACGTTAACCATTGCCAGAGAAAAAGTGTTGCTGCTACGCACGCTTCTGCTCTGTACTTTAGGAACACTGACAGCAACCGCTCAGGCACAGGAGCTGATGGCGAAGAACGACATCATCGACTGCGGCAGCGTGCTGTGGGAGCACCCCGTCACGGTGAAGTTCGAACTGCAGAACACAGGCCGCCAGCCGCTTCAGATCACCCGTGTGAAGCCGGGATGCGACTGCACGACGGCCGACTTCCCCAAGGCCAGCATCGGCCCCGGCGAGCAGTTCGCCATCGAGGCCACCTATGATGCACGGCAGCTGGGCCACTTCCTGAAAGACATCGCCGTGTACAGCAATGCATCGGAGAAGCCCTTCTACCTCTCCATACGTGGTGTGGTGACCGAAGAGGTGGTCGACTTCAGCGGCACGTACCCCTTCACGCTGGCCGATGCGAAAGCCGACCTCGTGGATGTGGAGTTCGACGATGTGAACCTCGGCGACATGCCCGTGCAGAAGATTCACATCATGAACGCCTCGACGCAACCCATCAGTCCCACCGTGATGCACCTGCCCGACTATCTGAAGGCCACCGTGTCGCCCACGACCATTGCGCCCAACCGCCAGGGAACGGTGACACTGACACTCGATTCGAAGCGGCTGCGCGACTATGGCTTGACGCAGACCTCTGTCTTCCTCGGCATGTTCCCTGGTGACAAGGTGGCTCCGCAGAAGGAAATCTCCGTGTCGGCCGTGCTGCTGCCTGCCTTCACCGAACTGACAGAGACACAGCTGGCCAATGCCCCGCAGATGCGACTCTCTGACGAGACCATCCGTCTCACGGGCAATAAAGCCAAGCAGACGCACGCCATCACCATCGAGAACATCGGCAAGAGCGAGCTTGACATCAGTTCGCTGCAGATGTTCACCACAGGTCTGAAGGTGAAGCTCAACAAGACGCGCCTGCAGCCCGGCGAGCAGGCTACGCTCAAGATTACGGCAGAGACGAAGGCACTGCGTGCCGCCCGTTCGAAGCCTCGTGTGCTGATGATTACCAACGACCCGATGAAGCCTAAGGTGGTCATCAACATTGAGCATTAAACATCCCTCATCACCTAAAAAGTCCCGTCTCTTACCAGGCGGATTCCATCCGCCGTTCAATACCCATCATTTAACACCCATCACCTAAAAAACCATGGAACATCCAGAAAATAGCGAAGAATACAAGGGACTGACCGTCAACAGCGGCGTCACCGGAACAACCATCATCAACCCCTACCTGCAGCGCGGACGCTTCAAGCGCCGCGAGCTATCCGTCGACGAGATGGTAGAGGGTATCATCAAAGGCGATGTCACCATCCTCAGCCAGGCCGTGACACTCGTAGAAAGCATCCTTCCCGAGCATCAGGCCAAGGCGCAGGAGGTCATCGAGAAGTGTCTCCCCTACAGCGGCAACTCCGTTCGCATCGGTATCAGCGGTGTGCCGGGAGCCGGAAAGAGCACCTCCATCGACGAGTTCGGCATCCATGTGCTCGATCGCTTCCAGGGCAAGCTGGCCGTGCTGGCCATCGACCCCTCGTCGGAGCGCTCGAAGGGTAGCATCCTCGGCGACAAGACGCGCATGGAGAAGCTCTCGCAGCGCAAAGATGCCTTCATACGTCCTTCACCAACAGCTGGCTCCTTGGGCGGCGTGGCCCGCAAGACGCGAGAGACCATCATCCTCTGCGAAGCTGCCGGCTACGACAAGATCTTCGTAGAGACGGTAGGCGTGGGACAGAGCGAGACGGCTTGCCACTCGATGGTCGACTTCTTCCTGCTCATCCAACTGGCAGGAACGGGCGACGAGCTGCAGGGCATCAAGCGCGGCATCATGGAGATAGCCGACGGCATCGCCATCAACAAGTGCGACGGCAACAATGTGGACAAGTGTCAGATGGCTGCCACCAACTTCCGCAACGCACTCCACTTCTTCCCCATGCCCGACAGCGGATGGGCACCTAAGGTGCTCTGCTACAGCGGATTCTATGGCACTGGCGTGAAGGAGATATGGGATATGATCTATCAGTATCTGGAGTTTGTCAAGAAGAATGGCTACTTCGAGTTCCGACGTAACGAGCAGTCGAAATACTGGATGTACGAGAGTATCAACGAGCATCTGCGCAACTCGTTCTATCACAACCGTCATATCCAGGAACACATCGGCGAAGCCGAGCAGACCGTCCTGGCCGGACAGAAGACATCCTTCGCTGCTGCCAACGACCTGCTCAAGATGTACTTCAGCGAGCTGCGCCGGCAGGAATCGGGGGTGCGCCGTCAGCAGACAGGCTATTACGGCGACCGCAACCACTGATCGCCCTCATCACCCATCCCTCAAAAAGTCCCGTTTCTTACCAGGTGGATTCCATCCGCCTTTCACCACTCATCACCCATCACCCATCACCCTTCACCCATGAAGATAGAGATAGACAGCGGCAGCGGATTTTGCTTCGGTGTGACGACAGCCATCCGCAAGGCAGAGGAAGAACTGGCCAAGGGCAACAAGCTCTACTGCCTGGGCGACATTGTGCACAACGGCATGGAGTGCGACCGCCTGGCACAGCTCGGACTCATCACCATCAACCACGACGAGATGCGTCAGCTCCACAATGTCAAGGTGCTCTTGCGAGCTCACGGCGAACCGCCTGAGACCTACCAGCTGGCGCAGCAGAACGGCATCGAGATTATCGATGCCACCTGCCCCGTGGTGCTGCAGCTGCAGCGGCGCATCAAGAAGCAGTACGAGCACTCCCTCAACACCCCGCTCGACCCGAAAGGATGCTTGCCAGGGCAAGAACCTCAACACCCAGCACCCCTCAACACCCAACACCCATCAGCCAACACCCAGATCGTCATCTTCGGCAAGCCCGGTCATGCTGAGGTGCTCGGTCTCGTCGGTCAGACGGAGAGCAAAGCCATCGTCATCGCCAACTTCGAGGATGTCAAGCGTCTCGACTTCTCGCGCGACATCTATCTCTATTCGCAGACAACGAAGTCGCTCGACGAGTTCCACCGCATCATCGAGTATATCCAGCAGCATATCTCGGCCGAAGCCACCTTCCAGAGCTTTGACACCATCTGCCGTCAGGTGGCCAATCGCATGCCCAACATCAGTACGTTTGCGGCACGCCACGACCTGGTGCTCTTTGTCTGCGGACGCAAGAGCAGCAACGGCCGCGTTCTCTTCGGTGAGTGCCAGCGTGTCAACCCCCGCAGCCACCTGATCGAAGGTCCTACGGAGATACAGCGGGAATGGTTCGAGAATGTAGAGACTGTCGGCATCTGTGGAGCCACGAGTACGCCGAAATGGCTCATGGAGCAGTGCCGCGACTACATCACCACCCTGCTATAATGCGCTTTTGAACGAAATATTGTATCTTTTGAAACATTTCTTACACGATGTTTCAGCGAAACACCGTAACTTTGCCCCGCATTTTCAAACTACATGAGCAAGAGTATGAATCAAAAGTTACGTATACAATCTATGAACAAGAAAACATTCCTCGCACTGGCCATGCTGTCGGCAAGCCACGTCGCTACCATCTATGCGCAGCAGCCTGCCGCCCACTTCGACATGTCGCTCACTGCTGGCGGCAACGTCACAGAACAAGTCAGCAACACTTCTTTCACCGTCAACTCGCAGTTGCCAGCCTGCAACGTGGAGGGTATCGACGGACAGGCCTTGCGCTTCGACGGCTATTCCAACTACGTTAGAGGCACGCTGCCCACCAGTTCGCTCAGCACGTCGACGCTCACCCTGCGCGTCGTACTGGCAGCCGAGAGCTATCCCATGATGAAGGTCGATGTAGCCGAGACGACCCCCACCTTCGCCACCATCTGCGGCAATCTCGACGAGTCGGGCAAGAAGGGTCTTGCCCTTGAGCTCTCTTCGCAGGGCGACCTGCGCTTCCGCTTTGCTTCGGCCTACGCCAATGGTTATCTCTTCACCGTCAACGGCACGGAGAAGCTGCCACGGGGCCGATGGTGCGAGCTCTGTGCTGTGCTCGACAAGCCGTCGAACAGCGCCAAGCTCTATCTCGACGGTCGGGAGATAGGCTCCAGCAAGATGAGCCGTTCGGACATGATTCATGCCGCCGTCGACTTCTTCGTCGGTAGGGGAGCCACCGAGCTGAAGCATGGGCTATTCTTCATTAACACCTTCTGCGGACTCATCGACGACATCGCCATCTACAACGAGGCTGTCACTCCCTCAACACCCGTCACCCAACACCCAACACCCGACTTCAACTATCCCGCCGAACGATATGCTGAGAGCCTCTGGCGCCCTGCTTTCCACGCGATGCCCGGTGGCAGCTGGACCAACGAGACACACGGAATGACCTACAGCGACGGACAGTGGCACGTCTTCTTCCAGAAGAATGCCAACGGCCCCTACATGTCGCGACTCCACTGGGGACACGTCACTTCCGACAATCTCTATCTCTGGCACGAAGAGCCTATCGCCTTCGGACCCAGTGAGGACTACGATATCAAGGGCTGCTGGAGCGGATGTCTCTACGATGACAACGGCACGCCCACCATCCTCTATACCGCCGTCGACAACGCCCGGGCCACCATCGCCAAGGCAACAGCCACCGATGGCTCGCTCCTCGAATGGCAGAAGCAGGGCATCGTCGTCAACGGACGGCCTGCAGGACTCTCCGACGACTTCCGCGATCCCTACCATTTCACCGCCAACGGACAACAGTACATCATTGTCGGCACAAGCAAGAACAACGTCGGAGCCTGTACGCTCCATCGCTTGGAGAACGGCTCATGGACTAACGACGGCACCCTCTTCTTCCAAGGGGGCAATGCCAATCAGCACGGCACCTTCTGGGAGATGCCCAACGTCACACCGATGGGCGATGGACGATGGCTCTTCACCTGTACGCCGCTCAATACGGGTGCCGGTGTGCGCACGCTCTGCTGGGTAGGCACCATCGGTGCCGACGGCAAGTTCACTCCCGACGGCTCGGGTATGCAATATCTCGAGATGGGCGGCATCAGCCGCGACGGCTACGGACTGCTCTCGCCCACCATCTATCAGACAGCTGAAGGCAAGACGCTCCTGCTGGGCATCGTTCCTGATAAACTGCCCACACAGACCAACTTCGAGATGGGATGGGCTCACAACTACTCGCTGCCGCGCGAAATCAGCCTTGATGCCAACAACCAGCTCGTACAGAAGCCCTATAGCGGGCTGACAGCCATGCGCACGCAGACGAAGGCAGAATATAGCGGTGACCTCCTCGGCAGGCAGTCGCTCGCTCCCGTCAGTGGCCGACAGATAGAGCTCATGGGCGAGTTTACCGTCGGTTCGGGCGAGATGGGCTTCCGCTTCCTGAAGTCGGGCAACCGCCAGGCCATTCTCTCCTACGACGGCAACCGCGGCACGCTGACGCTCAACCTCAACTCTCTCGACCGTCAGGTCAACGACGCTCAGCCCTACAACGGCGTCTATTCCGCCACGCTGCCCGAAAAGCCAGCTGCCGGCGAGAAGCTCAAGCTCCACCTCTTCCTCGACGGCTCTATCGCGGACATCTTTGTCAACGACCGCTGGGCCTTCTCCGTCAGACTCTTCCCAACGGATGCTGCTGCCACGGAGGCTGAGGCTTTCTGCACAGCAACGACGACGTGCAACCTCAAGGCTTGGACGCTCGATCCGCAACAGACGGCATCGGGTGGAGCAACAGCCATCACATGTGTTCAGTGTGATGCCTCTCAGCCGCATCAGCAGTTGTACGACCTTCAGGGACGGTTGGTATCACGTGGGTACGAGAAGGGCATCTACATCCAGGAAGGCCGCAAAGTGTGCATCCACTAACATTCGCCTATGCTTACCCTTATTGATACCCTCATTGTCGTGGGGATGGCTGTCGCTCAGACAGGCACCATCCACGAGGCTGACGGCCCCTATCGCCACACCTTCCGTCTCTGCAACGGAGGGACGGAGGCTGTCACTATCGTGCAAGGCTACACCTCCTGTCATTGCACGACCATCCTCTTCGACAAAGACCAGCCCATAGCTCCGGGTGACACTGTCGACGTGACGCTCGTTTTCAACCCCCAAGGTAAGGGTGGCGACTTCTATGAAAGCGCCACCCTCCAATACAGCACCTTTGAAGAACGCACCCCCGAAAACATCTCTCGCACCCCCGCACCCTCGCACCCTCGTACCCCCGAAACCATCACCCTGGCTTTTGAGGGAACATGCATCACCAGCGAAGAGACCCTGCTCCGGCAGTATCCCGTTCGTGTCAGCGACGATATCCGCCTCAACACCAATCGCTTCGACATTGGCTTCCTCCATCCGGGCGACACCGTAAAGCGCACCGTCGCGGTACTGCATCGTGACGACGGCGACCGCCGCGAACTTTTCCCCGTCAGCTATACCGTCGGTCCCGACAGTCCCAAGGGTCTGCAGCACATTGCATGTCCCATCAGCATCCCGACGAAGGGTGGTGTCGTCAGCGCTACCATCACCCTCGACCTCGTTGTCAGGTAAGGAACCCTTTTTCGTTCATTTTAAGCTAATAATAGGAAAAGAAAGTTAATTAGCGGATAAAATCGTGGGTTATTCAGATGTTTGCTTTATCTTTGCATAAAAAATGTAGGGATGCGACCTGTAGTGTCCGATGCCAATGGAGAAACTCACATATTGTATTTGGGCAGCATTGCTGATGGTAGTGCAGGCCTGCCATGAAAACAGACAATACGACGAGCAGTTGCAGCGTGCTGACAGCCTGATGGAACAATCGGGCAGCGACATCGTGGCAGCTGCTGAAGGGCTCAATGCCATCCACGCCGATTATCATCGCATGAACCACAGGCAGCAGATGCGCTACCGACTGCTGCAGGTGAAGGCGCGTAACAAACTGGGTCAGTCGGTGGCAGGTGATACCGTTATGCGCGATGTAGCCGACTACTACCGTCGTCACGGCACGCCCAACGAGCGTGTGGAGGCTCTCTATCTGCTGGCCCGCGTCTATCACGACCAAGGTCTGTTGCCGCAAGCCATCGAAACCTACCAGATGGCCGACCAGGCTGCCGACACCACCCGTAGCGACTGCAACTGGAAGCACTTGTTTCTCGTGCACTCGCAGCTGTGCAGTCTTTATTCTGAGCAACGGATGCCGGATTATGAGCTTGAAGAATTGGAAAAGATGAAACTTCTGGCTAAGAGGGCTAACGACACGATCAACTATATCTTGTGTGAGCTTTGGAAAAGCGACAGCTTTTGGAGTATGGGAGAATATGAAAGCGCTGTTGACCAAGAGCAAAAAGCAATACATCTGATGAGAGAGAATGGTTACGATCAATTGGCCAATGGCAGTTGTGGCACAACCATCTGGTATCTGATAAGGCAGGGTAAATCATCGGAGGCCAGAAAATACATGGATCTATATGAGAACGAAGCTGGGCTTTTCGACGAACAAGGCAATATCGCGGAAGGACGGGAGGCTTACTATGCCTATATGGGGAAGTATTATTTGATGACAGGCAAACTCGATTCGGCTGAGTTCTTTTTCAGGAAGGTACTGATGTACGATGGAGAAAGAAACAACAAAGAAGGTGGCTATGAAGGGCTGATGCAACTTTATAGCAAAAAACATCAGGCAGATTCTGTCGTTAAATATGCCAACCTCTATTGTAAGGCAAACGAGAAGGACATGTTGGGTAAGTCTACAGAGAAACTCGGTCATATCAAGGCAATGTACGACTATAGTCAGTACAAAATAGAGGCAGAGGCAAGCCGCCTGAAGGCCACAAGGACAATGCTTGTTGCTGTCTGCATCGTGCTTGTCTTACTGGTAGTATTGGTTATTCTTGCGTACGTCTATTATATATATAGGAAAAAAGCGCGTAAGAAACAGGAGGAGAAGAACATTCAGTATGCAGAGACCTACCGCATGTACACCAAGTTGATGAAGGAACGGCAAGAAGAGAAGGTGAGGATGTTGGCTGAGAAAGAAGCAATGCGCCATAAGTCTGCTGTCAGCGAAAAAGAGATCAATCGGCTGAATGCCATTATTCACAATAGCCAAGAAGGCCAACACCGACCGGAAAAGTGGAGTCTTGAAGCATCCATTCTTTATAGTGACGAAGTGATATGTATGCACCAATATGCTGTGAAGGGCGTTGCTCCAGATTCTTTGTGGCTCGACTTAGAAACGAAAGCTGAACTCTTCTTGCCTCGTTTTATGCAGACAATTAATGACAAGCAATATGCCCTAACTAATTTGGAACAGCGCATAGCTCTGTTGTTGAAGCTACGGTTCATCGGAGGCGAGATACAAAACCTGCTCGGGAAATCGTCTCAAAGCCTTACCAACAGCCGGGCCAATATCAATAAGAAACTGTTCAAAGGAGAAGGTGTAAAGGGGTTCGATGAAGCTCTTCACGCACTGGGTGAGGCAATTTCTCCGCCAGACATGTAAAAAATGTAAACCCACCGGAATCCCTCTGTTTATCGGGCTTTCCGACATTTAATACGTTGACAGCTTCTGCACATGTAAATGATGTAAGCCGAAAATTTGGAGTATAGCCTGGAATAGACGTACCTTTGCACCCCGAATCCCGGAGCCTGGCAAACTGCCATGAGCAAAAGGAGGTAACTAAAAACAAAAAAGCATATGAAAAAAAGAAAGCTAACGATTGCTGTTCTGATGATGCTTGCCACCGCAAGTACCATGAATGCACAAAATGTGAATGCAAACGGAAATGCAGAACAAATCCCGTTGACTTGGAGCGAAAGGCCTCCCATCAACACAGGCACACCATTTCCCAAAGCCCCTATGTTGATACCGTCTGTATACCTCAATGGTTACACCCTCTTTGTTGATGATAGACTGACAGGCTACACCCTTGAATTATACCAAGATGATGAATTGGCCTATCAGCATTTCATCCTCGATGGCGAATGCAGCATCGAGTTGCCATCCTCCCTCTCAGGAGAGTACACCATCCGCTTCATCAATGAAGATGGAAATGCATTTATAGGCGTGATAATTTTGTAAAAGAAGTAGTGCTTAACTATAAGAACATTTTTAACTATAAAAGAACAAAAAAATGAAAAATATCATATTAATTAGTACAATCGTTTTGTTTGTTGTTTCATGTAATTCACATGAAGAAGTTTTTGAAAATGATGCGGTGGATGGAGATATGATGACCCTTATGCATGACCTGAAAGAATTAAACAAATCATTCGCCGGTATGAGCTGCATTCTTACAAGGGATGACGAGAAGCAAGATACAGCAAAAAATGATTGGGACAAAACCATAACGATAGTAACTTCAGATATAACAGGTTTTGGAGCAACAGTAGTTACTGGTGCTGAAGTTGGGTGGAAGTACGGAAAAACTGAAGGATTAAAAATAGGAGCAGGCCTAGGCGCCCTTTGGGGACTTTTCAACGGATATTCGGCATCAAGATTGGCAAAGGCCACTTTAGACAGTGAGCCAAGAACACGCTCCTCAGAAAAAATCCAACTATCTGCAAATACATTCAAACAACAAACTGCAGCTGTATATTGTGGCTTAATGGATACCTTGAATACTGACAGTTTGTTAGATTTACAAAGTGTTATTATACCTAGAAAGTATAATATAACAGGCGTTTTGCATAACAAGATGCTTGATGTAACAATCAGAGATGCTAACATCATGCCTAATGTGGAAATTCCAGATAGCATCAACGAACTATTCGAATTGGATTATGTTGATTCTCTCTATCATTATACCTATAACCAACTGGTTTCAGGAAACAAATTGGCTATAAGGAGCATTTCTAACACAAACTTCCTGATTATTTATAATAGTTTAATTGACGCTTTGAAAGAATATGCTGACAATCCTGAAAATAGCCATAGAATTATCAATGATTATGTAAAGTTTGTTAAGCGAAGTCCCGTTTTTTCATCGAACGAAAAGGAGAATATGTTGAGAATGCTGAGTATTGCACTCAATAGCTTTGATTATTGGTATAATTATTTTATGAGCTATGAATAGAGATTTGTTTTTTGAGCGAATGACATCCGGAAGGAATGTGTTCTCGGTTGTCTTGAAAGTTGTTTATCTGTTTGTGTTTGTCGAATGGCTGGGCTTTATGCCCGGTTTCAGCGAACCTTGGCGGACTCTGTCGTTCGTGGCATTGGGCATAATCGTGGCAGCCTTCATCGGGAAGGTTGTATGGGCGGTTTGTTCTTCAAACACAATCTCCAAATAACAAACTCGAGAGAATGCAGTTCGGTTAAATAAGATCATACAAATGCGATTGTTTGCTGTCAAATTTAGCCGAACTGCTTTTCACTATCACAGATAAAAATGAATTACAACCGATTGTTCTATCTTCTCTCACTAATTGCGTTCCAATTAGTCATGTATTTTTCCCTTCTGATAGCATTCGATCATCTTCATCTGATGCATCAAGAAGGTGTCAGCACGGCCTCTGTTTGTGGAGCCGTGATAAGTTTGTTGTTCGCTGTAGGCAGCATGATGATACTGACGAGGCACAAGGCTGGACTGAATTTACTGCATACTGCATCATCCATTATGATGAAGCTCATGTTTGCCGCTTGTTTGGGGGGTGCCGTCCATGCCATGATTGAACTCATATCAGGAGGCAGCCATGAGGTCTGGTTGAAGGTGTCTACTTTACTGCTCATGGCATTGTCCGTCAGACTGCTTTTATGGCGCAAATCGATGGGACTTTTCGCTCTTTATGCCTCTGCGGCAGTTTGTGTCGTGATGCGCTCCATGATTCAGGGTGAATCCGTTGGCGAAGCCGTAATACAAAGTGTATGGCTTTGTGCCTCCACCTTGTTCATCACCTACCTGAGTTTTGTGAGCGCAAAAGAGCCTGACACCTCACCAAAATGACCAGAACCCCTTTGTCTCAGCGGGTTTTGTGTGGTGAGATGTTTGCCGAACACCTCACCACACACCTCACCACACATCTCACCAGAGACCTCACCAGAGGGAACCGCTCCTTGCTTCCCCATGGGGAGGAACCCCCACGTGGTACCTGTAGGAGGCGACGCCATTCCCGAGCAAGCTCGCCGACCCGTAGCCTTTCCCAGCGTCGCAACAGCGCATAAGTGGCAGGAATGTGGCAGGTGTCACGCTTGGAAGCGTGACCTCCTACATTAGCGCATGCGTGTACCTTAGCTTCAGCGCATAGGTGGCAACGTAGGAGGCGACGCCATTCCCGAGCAAGCTCGCCGACCCGTAGCCTTTCCCAGCGTCGCAACAGCGCATAAGTGGCAGGAATGTGGCAGGTGTCACGCTTGGAAGCGTGACCTCCTACATTAGCGCATGCGTGTACCTTAGCTTCAGCGCATAGGTGGCAACGTAGGAGGCGACGCCATTCCCGAGCAAGCTCGCCGACCCGTAGCCTTTCCCAGCGTCGCAACAGCGCATAAGTGGCAGGAATGTGGCAGGTGTCACGCTGGGAAGCGTGACCTCCTACATTAGCATTTGTGGCAGGTGTTGCGCAGCAAACAACGATGCAATCGGCCGCATATTGCGACACTACATTAATAAAGTAGTCTCACTACATTAATAAAGTAGTCTCACTACATTAATAAAGTAGTCTCACTACATTAATAAGGTAGTGTTGCCGTTTGCGGCAAATTGCATGGCGACGGATGGCATGTTGCAGCATGATCTGCGGCAACTTCGACAATACGGATGCATGCTTAATTTTCTTGAAAAAAGGCATAATCTCAGCGAATCGTTTGGCGGTTCGCGGATTATTGCGTATATTTGCAGCTTGAACTTAGACAATTGATAATTGATAATTGACAATTGATAATATTAAAGAATAAAGGAATGAAAAGAATTTTTACATTGGCAATGCTTTTCGCCCTCTGTTTCACCGCAATGGCGCAGAGCAAGATGACGCCACAAGCGCAGATGAGTGTAGAACGCTGCAAGGCGAAAGCCGTGAGACAGTCGGCTCGCGCCAACGTTCCGCAGCCTGAACAGCGACTGACGCTGGTGGTGAAGGTCGGCGAGAAAGATGCTGCTGCCACCTTCCGGCAGATGAAGGCGATGGGCATCGAGGTGAAGTCGAAACTGGGACGGCAAGCCGTCGTCAGCGTGCCAATAAGCCGTATTGACGCCCTGCAGCAGATAGAGGGCATCAGTCGCATCGATACGGGTCATAAAGGAAGACTGAAGACCGACGTGACGCGCGAGGTGTCGGGCGTGAACTTGCTGAACGGACCGTCGCTCTCTGCCGATGCAATGCCCTATACAGGCAAGGATGTCGTCGTGGCCTTGATAGACGTAGGCTTCGACTTCCAGCATCCTGCCTTCAAGGACAGCGAGGGGCGCTCGCGCATCAAGTGTGTCTACAGGATCAACGACGATGGAGGCCACAAGTTCACCGTCAACGATCCCGAGGCCGGCGAATATACCTTTCCCGGTTCGGTCTACGACACTCCTGAGCTCATCGCCACGCTGACCAACGACGGCAGCGACGAGTATCACGGATCGCATACGGCAGGCATCGCCGCCGGCAGTCTGTCGCCCCAAGGCTTCGGAGGCATGGCCCCGGAGGCCGACATCGTGCTCATCCCCTTGGCCGACGACGAGGTGGAGGGTGTGGAGACGCTGGAGGAATATCTGGAGATAGCCTTTGGCTTCGTAGCAGCCTATGCCGAGCAAAGCGACAAGCCCGTAGTGCTCAACGCCAGCATGAACAGCCACGGCGGACCGCACGACGGCACAAGCACCGTGACGGAGATGATCGGGGAGCTATCGGAGAGCCTGATACCCGTATTCTCGGCAGGCAACGAGGGCGGATTCCCCATCCACCTGTATCAGGAGTTTACGGAGAAGAAGCAGTCGGTGAACACCGTGCTTGGTGGCATGATGGAAGACGAGACGGGTGAGTATGAGCTTATCAACGTGGCTGACGTCTACGGACGCACACGCCAGGGCGACGAGGTGAGCCTGCAGCTGTCGGTATGCACCGTGAACATGATGGGCAAGCTGAACGCTCAATGGACTTCGGAGAAGGTGACAGCCACGACAGGTGGCGACGACGTCACCTGCTATGTATCGAGCGAAGACGACGCCACGCTGGCCAAGACCTATGAGGGAGAAATAGAGCTGACGGCGACCGACAACGGCGACGGAACACTCTCCGTGGGCCTCCATGCCGAAGGAGGCATGAAGAAGTTGGCCGTGTTGCGGCTGACGGTCAGCGGCTCCGACGGTACTGCCATCGACCTCTGGGACGACTATGTCGGCTTTGCCGGAACGCAATTCTTGGGCTTGCCCGGACTGGTGGACGGCGACAGCGAGATGTCGGCAGGCGACTGGACCTGTACCGACCGCGTCGTCAGCGTCGGGGCCTATTGTGCCAATACCAACCTGCGCAGCTACGACGGCTCGGTGAAGGACACCTCGGTGACGGAAGACGAAGATGAAGAGCCCGACGTGCTGAACGACATCGCCACCTTCTCGAGCTACGGCACCTCGTTCAACAACATCACCCAGCCCACCATCACTGCTCCGGGCGTGAACATCGTATCGTCGTGGAACAGCTCCGTCATCACGGGTGAGGTGGCAGAAGGGATGCAGTGGATGGACGGTGCCTACGGAGCAGAGAGCGGCACGTCGATGGCTGCCCCCGTCGTGACAGGCATCGTGGCCCTGTGGCTGCAGGCCGATCCGACCATGACGCTCGACGACGTGAAGAACGTGATGAGCCATTCGGCTGTCAACGACGAGTTCACTGCTGAGAACACCATTCGCTGGGGCTACGGTAAGATCAACGCTGCCAAGGGCATAGAGTATATCATGAGCCAGACGGGTATCAGCCAGCATTCGTCAACCGCCACCCGTCAAAACCCGTCAACCGTCTACGACCTGCAAGGACGTACCATCAATCGTCGGCCCTCGAAGGGACTCTACATCGTCAATGGCCGCAAATACGTCGTTCGTTGAAAAACTAAAGAATAAAAAATTAAAGAATTAAAACTTCTACCACCAACCATCAATAAGCTCTCTTAACAATGAAAGAACTGGCATTGAAATACGGATGCAATCCGAACCAGAAGCCTTCACGTATCTTTATGGAGGAAGGCGAGTTACCCATCGAAGTGCTGTCAGGGCGTCCTGGCTACATCAATTTCCTTGACGCTCTGAACAGTTGGCAGTTGGTGCGCGAACTGAAGCAGGCTACGGGGTTGCCCGCAGCAGCATCGTTCAAGCATGTGTCGCCCGCAGGAGCAGCCGTAGGACTGCCCCTGAGCGACACGCTCCGGAAGATCTACTTCGTCGACGACCTCACCTTCGAACTCTCTCCAATTGCCTGTGCTTATGCCCGTGCAAGAGGTGCCGACCGCATGAGCTCGTATGGCGACTTCGTGGCACTCTCCGATACCTGCGACGAGGCAACGGCTCTCTTGCTGAAACGTGAGGTGAGCGACGGCATCATCGCGCCCGACTTTACTCCCGAGGCGCTGCAGATACTGCGCGAGAAACGGAAGGGAACGTATAACGTCATTAAGATAGACCCCGACTATCGTCCGGCTCCCATCGAACGCAAACAGGTGTTCGGCATCACTTTCGAGCAGGGACGCAACGAGATACGTCTTGACGACCCGGCTCTCTTCGAGAACATTCCCACGCAGAACAAGACGTTCACACCCGAGGCGCGCCGCGACTTGATGATAGCCCTCATCACGCTGAAGTATACGCAGTCGAACTCCGTCTGCTACGTGAAAGACGGACAGGCCATCGGTATTGGTGCCGGTCAGCAGAGTCGCATCCACTGCACCCGTCTGGCAGGCCAGAAGGCCGACACCTGGTGGCTCCGTCAGCACCCGAAGGTGATGGCACTGCCCTTCGTAGACAATATCCGCCGGGCCGACCGCGACAACACCATCGACATCTACATCGGTGAGGAACACGACGACGTGCTGCGCGACGGTGCCTGGCAGCAGTTCTTCAAGCAGCAGCCCGAACCCCTCACCCGCGAGGAGAAGCGCCAGTGGATAGACCAACTGAGCGGTGTGTCGTTGGGCAGCGATGCCTTCTTCCCCTTCGGCGACAACATCGAGCGCGCCCACAAGAGCGGCGTGGAGTATATCGCACAGGCTGGTGGCTCGGTGCGCGACGACCATGTCATCATGACGTGCGACAAGTACGGCATCGCTATGGCCTTCACCGGTGTCAGACTGTTCCACCATTAATGAATGAAGAACGAAGAATGAAGAATTAAGATATGGACGACGATTTTCAGAGAATCCTTGAGAACGGCATCTCCTTCGGACGTGGCGGCGAACGCCGTGACGCCGACTCGGGGAAAGTGAAGACCAAGGCAAAGAAAAAGAAGTATATCACAGGTGCCCACGGCAGCGGCTCGGCCCGACAGAAGGCCAAATACCGCCAGCAGCGGGCCAACCGCCATAAGTAGTGAGAGCTTTATGAAGTATGCAGACTATATTCAGCAGATAGAGATAGACTCGCTCTGGGGAGGCAGAAAGCACGTGGTGTGGAACCTCGACAGGCAGGTGAACATTCTCAGTGGCATCAACGGTGTGGGAAAGAGCACCATCATCAACAAGGTGGTGAAGAGCCTCAGCACCAATGGCGACATCGTGAACCACCTGCTCAAAGGCGTGCGCCTCATAACGCAGCCCGCCGACGCTACGCACATACGCTTCGACGTGATACGCTCGTTCGACCGACCCATCCTCAACGCCGAATCGGTGAGCAAGATGGACATCAGTCTGGCAACGGAGCTCGATTGGCAGCTCTACAAACTGCAGCGAAAATACTTAGACTATCAGGTGAACATCGGCAACAAGATGATTGCCGCTCTGCAGAGTGGTGCTGCCGATGCGGCACAGCAGGCTCAACAGATAAGCGAGCCGAAGAAGATGTTCCAGGACATCATCGACGACCTCTTTCGCGAAACGGGCAAGAAGATTGTGCGGACGGAGAACGAGATACGCTTCTCGCAGATTGGCGAAACGCTTGTGCCCTATCAGCTGTCGAGCGGCGAGAAGCAGATGTTGGCCATCATGCTCACCGTCCTGGTGGAAGACCGGCAGCCCTACGTGCTCTTCATGGACGAGCCGGAAGTGAGCCTGCACGTCGACTGGCAGCAGCGACTCATCGACCTCATCCTGCAGCTCAACCCCAATGTCCAGATTATCCTTACCACCCACTCTCCTGCCGTCATCATGAACGGATGGATGGACAGCGTCACCGAGGTGAGCGACATTACGAATTGATAATTGATAATTGACAATTGATAATTGATAATTGATAATTGAAGAAAGTAGGTACAGGCCTTGAGCAAACTGAAGGAAAACATATCATCGGCCTATCTTGAGGCGGCCAACAAGCTTAACTCGAAGAAGGCTCGGCGAAGGATAGTGGCCTACGTCGAGAGCTACGACGATATCTTCTTCTGGCGAACCGTGCTGGACCCCTTCGAAGACGAAACACGCTATTTCGAGGTGATGCTGCCCTCGCACAAACGACTGGAGCGGGGCAAGAAGTCGGTGCTGATGAATCTGCTGGCAAAGCGTTCGGGGAAAGACCTCATCTGCTGCGTCGATGCCGACTACGACTACCTCATTCAGGGCGTCACGGAGACGAGCCGGAAGATGCTCGCCAGTCCCTACGTCGTGCATACCTATGCTTACGCCATCGAAAACCTGCAGTGCTACGCACCCTCGCTACGCACCCTCTGCGTGGCCATTACCCTCAACGACAGGCAGATATTCGACTTCCTCGACTTCATGACGCGCTTCTCGGAAATCATCTTCCCGCTCTTCGTGTGGAACATCTGGCACTACCGACGCGACATCTACAAGGAGTTCACCATCACCAGCTTCAACACCATCGTGCAGCTGGGGGGCTTCTCGTTGGAAAACCCCAGTGCTTGCCTGAAGCACCTCAAGCACAAGGTGTGGACGAAAATCAAGGAGCTGCAGGCTGACCATCCCGATGCCAAGGAGAGCTACCTCGCCCTGAAGCAAGAACTGCAAGACATGGGTGTGACGCCGCAGACAACCTATCTGTACGTACAGGGACACCATCTGTTTGAGAAGGTTGTCGTGCCCGTTATGTCGAAGGTGTGCCGCGAACTGGTGCGCGAGCGCGAGATGGAAATCAGGCGTCAGTCGGTACACACCACGCAGATGCGCAACGAGCTGTCGTGCTACAGCCATAGCACACAGGACATCGAGCAGATGCTCAAGAAGAATCTGGGCTACGTCGTCTCGGAACCCTATCGTCGCATCCAGCAGGATATCCGCCGCCTGTTATAAGAAATAGAACGTATGCAATATATCGGAGAATTGATATCGCTGGTTGTTTCCGTGCTGTGGACCATCTCGGCACTCGCCAGCGAAGTGGGAAGCAAGCACCTGGGTGTCTATGTGCTCAACGTATGGCGGCTGGGACTGTCGCTCCTCTTTGCAGGACTGCTCCTCTGGGCAACGATGGGAGCACCCACACCTGTCTACGCCGGTAGTGAGGCTTGGTTATGGCTCTTGCTCTCGGGTGTCGTAGGCTACTTCTTCGGCGACTACTGCCTCTTCAGCAGCTATCTCGTCATCGGGTCGCGCTTCGGCATGCTCTTCATGACGCTGGCACCCATGTTCACGGCCTTCTTTGCTTGGCTGATGCTCGGACAGCAACTGTCGTGGAAAGCCTTGTTGGCGATGGTCGTCACGCTGTCGGGTATCGCCATCACCGTGTTCCACCGCGGCGGCGGACACAAGGTGTCGCTCTCGCTGCCGCTGAAGGGAGTGCTCTTCGGATTGGGCGCTGCGTTAGGACAGGGCGCCGGTCTGGTGATGAGCATGATTGGTCTGAACCACTATCGTGCCGACGTGCCTTCCGACATGCTGCCACAGATGGAGACTTGGCTGCCCTTTGCCGCCAACATGATCCGCTGCCTGGCAGGGACGCTCTGCTTCACGGTCTGTCTGCTATGGCGGGGCGAGATGCACCTCATGGCTGAGAGTCGGCACGACCACAAGGGACTGCTGGCAATGCTCTGTGCCGTCTTCGTAGGGCCCTTCTTCGGGGTGAGTCTGTCGCTGATGGCTGTGCAGTATACGGCGGCAGGCATCGCCAGCACGCTCATGGCACTGACGCCCATCATGATCTTGTTGCCCTCAAAATGGCTGTTCCATCAGCCCATCACATGGAAGGCCGTCGCCGGTGCCGTCATCTCGTGTATCGGCGTGTCGCTCTTCTTCCTTTTGTAATATTGAACATTGATAATTGAACATAAAACATTAGGCATTATGAATGTTGACAGAATCAGAGAAATTATTGAACGGCAGCCCAACCTCTCGACAGCGTTGGGCATGAACTTCATCAATACACCCGACGACGATATGTGCCAAGCCACCATGAAGGTGGACGAACGCAACCGTCAACCCTTTGGCTTTCTCAGCGGAGGTGCCTCGCTGGCACTGGCTGAGAATCTGGCTGGCGTTGGCAGCTCGGCACTCTGTCCGGGTAAGATTTGCGTGGGCATCAGCGTCAGCGGTGAGCACGTCAAGGCCGTCGCCGAAGGGGATACCGTTACGGCAACAGCCCGTCTGGTGAGCAAGGGGCGCAAGCTACACGTCTGGGATGTGCATATCGAGGACAGCCAGGGTGAGCTTATCTCGACCATCCACGTAACCAACTATATCATCACCCCCAAAGTGCAGAAGTCATGAACAACGCCGACATCAACAGCTTTGCCATCTACCGACTGCCCGGCGAGTCGCTCTGCACCCTTATTCAGCAGGAAGGAGAGCCTCAGGCATTGCGCTCTCTTGCCGATCTGAATGGGCGTAGTGGCTTCGTCATGGCGCCCTTCGTGCAGACGGCGGAGAGTCCGCTGCTCTTGCTGTCGGCTGCACAGCGAACCGTCTGCCCCGTCGACCGTCTCTCGGACAACCTTCTTCCGGCAGTCTGTAGGTACAGCAGCCGTGAAACAGAAGGCGAGACGACGCGACAGCACTATGCCATCGACTTCGCCAACTTCCATGCACAACTCTTGGAGGGACGATTCCAGAAGCTCGTCTTGGCTCGTTCTGCCTTCCTTCAAGCACCGCTAAAAGAACCAGTGGCGTTGTTCCGACATGCCTGTCAGGCCTATCCCGATGCCTTCGTTGCCCTCATTTCCACACCGCAGAGCGGCACATGGCTCATGGCGACCCCTGAGGTGCTTGTAGAGGGGAAGGCCGACCGTTGGCACACCATGGCGCTGGCAGGCACGATGGAGGTGGCAGGGCCGTGGAGCATCAAGAATATCCAGGAGCAACGCTACGTCACTACCTATATCATGAAGTGTCTCGAACGCTTCGCCTCCGATATCCGCGAGGAGGGTCCCGTCACCGTTCAGGCAGCCAATGTGGTGCATCTGCGCAGCGACTTTTGTTTTACGTTCGACGACCCAACGCTGATTGGCAACCTTCTCCAGACACTTCACCCTACACCAGCCGTCGGCGGACTGCCCAAAGACGAAGCGGTCGACTTCATCGTGCACAACGAGGCTTCCGCCCGCCGCTATTACAGCGGATTTGCCGGACCTTTGCAGATAGAGGGTGCAACGCATCTCTTCGTCGCCCTGCGATGTATGCAGCTGCTCTCCGATGGCTATCGCCTCTATGCCGGCGGTGGCTTGCTGCCTGACAGCGAGGAAGCAACGGAGTGGCATGAGACGGAAGCAAAGATGCTGGCGATGAGAAGGCTTGTCGAAGGGTGATACAAACGAACACAAACAAGAATAATGTACAGCAATAAAGAAAGTGTCAATATCCTTACCGCGCTGCTCGTGAGTCATGGCGTGAACAAAGCCGTTGTCTGTCCAGGCAGCCGCAATGCGCCTATCGTCCACAATCTCTGCGAGTGTCCCTTCATCGACTGCTATCCCGTCACCGACGAGCGGTCGGCAGGATTCTTCGCCTTAGGACTGGCTCTGCAGATGGGGAAGCCATCGCCGGTGGCCGTCTGCGTCACGTCGGGCACCGCCTTGCTCAACCTCCTTCCTGCCGTGGCCGAGGCTTCCTATCAGCATGTGCCGCTCATTGTTGTCTCCGCCGACCGTCCGCAGCAATGGATTGAACAACTCGACGGACAGACCTTGCCGCAACCTGATGCGCTCGGACGCTTTGTCAGGAAAGCCGTCAGCCTGCCTCTCGTGAGCCGCTCAAGTGAAGAGACCGACGAGACGCGCTGGCTGTGCAACCGTCTGGTGAACGAGGCGCTGTTAGACATGCTCTACCCGGCACCTGCTCCGGTGCATATCAATGTGCCCATCGACGAGCCGCTCTTTGGCTTTGATACTCCTAAGCTGCCCGACGAACGAACGATAAGCCGCTTCTTCAGCGTCGAAGCCGATGCTGCGACATCACAGCCGCTACTGCAAGCTTTCTCTCGGTCCGTGCGCCCGATAATCGTCATCGGGCAGACAGCCGACGAATACGACAATCCTTTTGTAGGACGCCAGGTGATGGAACAGCTCGGCCGCAATGCCGTCGTGCTGACGGAGCGGCTCTGCCGATACAGCACCAGAACAGTCTGCTTCGATGAGGTGCTTCATGCCGTTGGCAACAACAAAGACTACCAGCCCGACCTTGTCATCTACGTCGGGGGCAGCCTCGTCAGCAAACGGCTGAAGAAGTTCCTGCGGGCGGGTCATACCGGTGTATATATCGTCAATGCCGACGGTGCCGTCTACGACACCTTTATGCACCTGAAAGGGGTGGTGGTGGCTCAACCGTCAAAAATGTTGGCTCAGCTATCTGAGATACCAGCCCATTGCAACAAGAAGTTTTACCAGATGTGGCAGCAAGTGTTGGCGATGGCCAGACAGGAAGCAGCCTTCTTCCAGCCCTCTTTCTCGCAGATGGCTGCCGTCCGCCTTTTCGAGCAAAGTGTCTCGCGCTTGCCTCTCCAGCCGCTTGTCCACTATGCCAACAGCACCGCCGTCCGCCTGGCCAATATCTACGCTCAGCATCCCATCTTCTGCAACCGTGGGGTGAACGGCATCGAGGGCAGCCTGTCTACGGCAGCAGGAATGGCAGCTGCGACCAACAGTAAGGTATGCTGTGTCATCGGCGATCTCAGCTTCTTCTACGACCAGAATGCGCTGTGGAACCAGAACCTGGGTGGCAACCTGCGCATCCTTCTGCTCAACAACGGCCAGGGCGGCATCTTCCGACAGCTGCGCGGGCTGGAGAAGAGCGATGCCCGTGAGCGCTTCGTGGCCGGAGCGCACAGCACATCGGCAGAAGGCATCTGCCGACAATGTGATGTCGGCTATCGGCATGTTGCCACTGAAGACGAACTGGCATCGGCCATCGACTGGCTCTTAGCGTCAGGCGGAGAGCGTCCGCGCCTGGTAGAGGTGACGACCGATGCGGAGACCGATGACCAGGTGTTGCACGAATACTATATGCAATTATCACTATGACCCATAGACGACTCTTATCGCTCGACGTGCTGCGCGGCATTACCGTGGCGGGCATGATCTTGGTGAACAACGGCTACGGCGAATCGTTCGCAGCCTTGCAACACTCACGGTGGAACGGTCTGACACCTTGCGACCTCGTTTTCCCCTTCTTCCTCTTCATCGTCGGTGTGAGCACCTATCTGTCATTGCGGAAGTTTGACTTCCGGCTATCTGCCGTCGCAGCGAAGAAAGTGTTTCGTCGTACGCTGCTCATCTTTCTCATTGGCTTGTCCATCAACTGGTTCGACCTTGCCATCGGCGGCGACTGGTTGCCGTTGGATCATATCCGTATCTTCGCCGTCCTGCAGCGTATCGCCCTCTGCTATTGTGCCGCTTCGTTTTTTGCCCTGACGGTGCCCCATCGCTATACCGTCCCGGCCATCGTCACGCTCTTGACGGTCTACACCTTCATCCTCCTGTTGGGCAACGGCTATGCCTGCGACGAGTCGAATATCCTTGCCCGCGTAGACCGCTTCCTGTTCGGCGAGGCTCATCTCTATCATAAGAGTCCTGTCGACCCAGAGGGACTGCTGGGCACCATCCCGTCGGTAGCACATACGCTGATAGGCTTCTACTGTGGCAAGCTGATGATGGAGGCCGACGATGTTCGGCAGAAGGTGCGCATGTTTCTCTTGGCAGGCATCGGTATGCTGCTTGTCGGATGGTTGTTGCAGTACGTCCTTCCGCTGAACAAGCGCATCTGGAGCCCGTCGTATGTCATGGCGACGTGTGGCATGGCAGCCATGCTCCAAGGCATTCTGATGTATGTCATCGATAGGGCAGGCTGGAAGCGTTGGACACTGCCTTTCCGCGTCTTTGGTGTCAACCCCCTCTTTCTTTACGTGTTGAGCGAGGCGATGGCTATTGTCTTCGGACATGCGGGCATCAGCGATGCCCTCTATGGCGCCGTCCACAGCGTGGTGGAGGCACCGAAGTGGGCTTCGCTCTGCTATGCGCTCAGCTTCGTCGGTCTCTGCTTTTTGGCAGGGTGGGTTCTCTACCGGCGCAAGATATACATTAAGATTTAGCGTTGTCGACCATCCGTTCAATCTTTTTCCGGGCAAGCTTCCCCGTAGCGGTGGTGGGCAGATGGTCGGTGTGTTGGAAGTGGCGTGGTTGCCAATAGCGGGGCAACAGCTTAGCACACAGCGTCTTGATGTCGTCGAGGTTGTCGGCTTCGGTCAGCAAGACCAGAGCCTCGCCGAGCTTGGCGTCCTTTCGTTTCGTGATGGCGAAGGGTTTGTGGATATGTGGTGCTAAGAGCCGTTCCACCTCTTCTGCCTGAATCTTGATACCGCCCGAGCAGACAACGTTGTCGCGTCGTCCAATGATGCGGAACTGTTGAGGAGCACCGGTCGTTGAAACATTATCGGTTGCACGTATTTCAGCAATGTCGTTGGTGTGTAGCTGCGATGGACACACCTTCGGTGCATCAATGACGAGACATCCCTCATCGTCGGTGCTGATGCAGACTCCAGGCAGCGTGGTGTACCATTCGGATGCTTCCGGTCCGTTGAGCCTTCGCAGGGCAATGTGCGAGAGCGTCTCAGTCATACCATAGGTGCTCCACACAGCGTGTGGAAAGTCATGCAGCTGGCGGGCCATGTCGTCGTCGATGGCTCCTCCGCCGATGATGAGATGACGTATCTGCCGCAACAGCTCACGCTCTTCGTCTACCTGCAGCGAGTTGTAAACCTGCATGGGCACCATTGCAGCGAAAGTTGGGGCACCCATGAGGTTGACGTCTGTCTTATCCGTTCCTTCCTGTCTTCCTAAAAGCGTAGCCAGCGGATGGCCGCTGGGTTCTACTGCGACAAGTCGCAGCTGTCGCTCTATGGCACGCACAACCATCATCTTGCCCGCAATATAGTCGAGCGACATGCAGAGCAGGGCCGTGTCGCCAGGTTGCAAGCCTAAGAAGTCGCAGGTGATGCGGGCAGAAGCCAGCATCCGCTCTTTCTCCACCCAAAGTGGTTTGGGCTTGCCTGTCGACCCGCTGGTGTGTACCAGCACCCGTGGGTCGTCACGATGCCATTCTTCCAGAAACTCTTCGAGATTCATCTGATGCTATCTTCAATTCTCAATTATCAATTCTCAATTGTCAATTGTCAATTCTCAATTCTCAATTATCAATTGTCAATTCTCAATTATCAATTGTCAATTATCAATTACCCAAAGCCTCTCTCCCCGTATCTCGAGGGGCATGGCAATATTGTCGGTGAAGAGCAGTCCCGTTCCGAGACCTTGTGGCATACGGATGTCGGGACCGTAGGTGTGAGCTGCGTAGTGGGCGATGGCGTTAAGGCCGATGTTGCTCTCGAGAGCACTCGTTATCCACGAGCCTATCTGTCGCTCGCGAGCCAGCCCGATCCATTCTGTGCTGCCAGCCATGCCGCCGTGGAGCGACGGTTTCAGGATGATATAAGCTGGATGGATGGTGTCGAGCAGTCGGTTCTTCTCGTCGGGAGTATTCACACCGATGAGCTCTTCATCTAAGGCGATAGGCAGGGGCGACAGTCGGCACAGCCGGGCCATCTCGTCCCATTGTCCTTGGCGTATGGGCTGTTCGATGGAGTGGATGCCATATTGTGCCAGCAGCTCCAACTTCTGCAATGCCTCATCGGGAGCAAAAGCACCGTTGGCATCGACGCGCAGCTCCACCTCCTGTTTCGTGAAGCGGCTACGGATGAAGCCTATCAGGTCGAGCTCTTCATCGAAGCCGATGGCTCCTATCTTCAGTTTGATGCATCTGTATCCCGCCTTCATCTTCTCTTCGATGCGCTGCAGCATCTCGTCATGAGAGCCCATCCACACCAGTCCGTTGATAGGGATGCCCTCCTCGCCTCGTCCAAAAGGAGTGTCGAAGAGAACCGTCTGTCTGCGCTGCAGATGGAGCATCGCCGTTTCCAGACCGAAGAGGATGGAAGGGTAGGAGCGAAGCCGTTCGGTGTCGAGCCGCCCTGTTTGTGCCACGTCGTCGCAGGCTTCCTGTAGCAACTGTCGATAGTTGGGCAGGTCGTCGCACGACAGTCGTGGCAGCGGTGCACATTCGCCGATGCCTGTATACTGTCCGTCGCTGATGCTCACAAGCCAGATATGTCGCGTCAGGTAGGTACCGCGCGATGTTCCTGCCGGCTGCCGGAAATGGAGCGTTCGCTCGCTGATCTGAATGTTCATTTCCATGAATCGACGCTATGGCAGGATGGGATATTGGTCGAAGTCGGGCTTGCGCTTCTCGAGGAACGCCCGTCCGCCCTCCTGCGCTTCGTCCATATAATAGTAGAGCATGGTGGCATCGCCAGCGAGCTGCTGGATGCCTGCCTGACCGTCGAGCTCGGCATTCAGTCCGGCCTTGATCATGCGCAGGGCTAACGGTGAGCGGAGCATCATCGTTTCAGCCCATTCCACACACTCGTCCTCCAGCCGTTCGAAAGGCACCACCTTGTTGACCATGCCCATCTGCTCGGCTTCCTGAGCGGTGTATTGACGACAGAGGAACCATATCTCGCGTGCCTTCTTCTGTCCGACGATGCGTGCCAGGTAGCTACTGCCGAAGCCTGCGTCGAACGAGCCCACCTTGGGACCTGTCTGTCCGAAGATGGCATTCTCCGAGGCGATGGTGAGGTCGCAGACGAGGTGGAGCACGTGTCCGCCTCCGATAGCGTAGCCGTTGACCATTGCGATAACTGGTTTCGGCAGACGGCGTATCTGCATCTGCACGTCGAGCACGTTCAGCCGTGGCACACCGTCGTCGCCTACGTAGCCGCCACGGCCCTTCACGTGCATGTCACCTCCCGAGCAGAAGGCTTTGTCGCCAGCTCCAGTGAGGATGACCACGCGGATGCCAGGGTCTTCGCGACAGATGTTGAGTGCCTGTGAAATCTCCCAGGTTGTCCGGGGGGTGAACGCATTGCGGTAGCGTTCGCGATTGATGGTAATCTTAGCGATTTTGTTGTACATTTCGAAGCGTATCTCTTCGAACTTCTTGATTTCTTTCCAGATTCTTTCCATGGTTTATTTGTTTTCTTTAGTGTTTACGGACTTTAAGAATGTCAATGGGGTGATAGTCGTTGATGGCCACGTGGAGCGGTTCTTCGACGATGAGCCCCAACTCGGTGGCTGTCTGGTTGAAGATTTCCTGACTGTCCGAACGGATGCGACGGTCGCTGACCGATGAGGGCGACACGCAGTTGTAGACCATCACTCCGCCAGGCAGCAGATAGTAGTTGGCCTTGCGGATGATGTCGGCCAAATGGCCACCATGTCCACCGATGAAGATGGCGTCGGGTTTGTCGAGCTCGTCACAGGGAAGGGCGAGGAAGTCGCCGATGCACGTCGTGATACCCGGTGCACCGAAGCGCCGGCTGTTGATGTCCATCAGGCGTTGTCCCTCGGGGCGTATCTCGAAGGCCGTCACTCTCAGGTGAGGGAACATCAGGCGCGCCTCGATGGAGATGCTTCCCGTGCAGAATCCGATGTCCCACAACCACTGGCGGTTCTGCAGCTCTAAGGCAGCGAGCGTCAGCAGTCGGATCGGTGCTTTCGTAATCATCTTCTCGCGTCCGTCGAGCAACTCAAACTGATTGTCCGGAATGCCGTAGTATCGAGGTGCGAGATTACTATCTTCGCCTTCCACGAAACTATTCTCGCCCAACGTACCTCGTACCTCGTACCTCGATAATATGACGCAGTTAGGCATCTCGAACGAGCCGTGGGCAGCCTCTTCGAGCGAGAGCTTGTGAATACGTTCGCGTTCGGGATTCCCCAGATGTTCGCCGATATATATATAATAAGGTATATAGCCGTATTGCAGCATGCGCTGGGCGATAGCTGCCGGAGTGTGCTCGCGGTCGGTCAGTACGCCTATCTTCGCAGAACGCTCTATCAAGGCACGGTCGAACTCGTGCCAAGGACGCCCCGTCAGCGATACGATGCGCATGTCGTGGTAGGGCATCACTAAGCGGTGAGCCAGCATCTGCAGCGAGTTGGGTGCTGAGTATACCACGATAGTATCCTCGCACCTCGACGAACACCACCTCTTCAGCGTATTGGCGAAGCCGAAGAAGAGCGGGTCGCCCGAGGCGAAGACAATCACCTCGGCTGTCGCTGTCTCTAATCTTTCGTATTGCTCGAACACCTTGCTCAGCGGAACAGTGATGTCTATCCACTGGGCTCCCTCTGGCAGCAGATGTGCCACCCGTTCGTGATGGCGCCGACCGCCTGAGAAGACGCTTCCCCGCCTGATGATGTCGAGCACCTCCGGTGGGAAGAAGGGTTGCGGTGCGTCGCTGATGCCAATGACGATATATTTCATGAATCTCTTTTTTTCTCTGTTTATCAGTTCCGAAAGCTCTCCTTTCACTCTCCCTTTAGCGTGAAGTAAACGTGTGGGCGAAGTTCTTTGTCGTCGCTTCGCCCGTATAGTTGATGGTGCCCTCTTTGCCGATGTCGGTCCATCTGATGTGCAGCTGCTCCTTGCGTGGTGCCGTCGTCGACTTTCCCAACGAGAGTTTTGCGCGGGCATGGTCCCAGCTGAGGGGAATGTGTCCGCCGACGGTCATCGTTGTGTCCTGTCCTGCCCGTAGCTCCACCGGCAGCGTGGTTGTTGCCGTCTGCAGTTCCGGCACAGCGTTGCGGTTCAAGAAGAGGTAGAAGGTGTTCATGGCGATGTAGTTCTTCTGCATGTACCAGATGCCGTCATAGTCGCCAAACGTCCCCCACGAGTTCTTCACCTTGTAGTATTCGGTGCCGTTCTGGTCGACCGCCTTGCCGAAGATGAGCATCACGTGGTCGTAGGTCGACTCCCACTCATCGAAGCGCTGCTGGCGCACCTCCGGTGAGGGCTCCGTTGCCTCTTGTGCCAGTCCCTGCCGTGTGAAGCCGTTGCCGCTGACGTCACCACCCCAGCACACGTTGTAGCCGTTGTCCAGTGCCGTGTCGAGCAGTCGGAGCAGCTCGTCCTGCGGCAGGTTGTAGCTGGGTTGCGGTCGCCATTTGTAGGGAGCCTCGATGATGAACCACTCGTGGTAGGGGTGGTGCTGATAACTTGTCACGCTGATGTAGTCGTCCCAGCACAGGCCGAAGCTGTCGGCAAACGAGCGCGGTGTGTATTCCTTCCCTTCGTAGCTAAAGCGCTCGGGACACTCGCCGAGATAGGCATCGAGGATGGCTTGCAGCCCTGCCTGCCATTGCTTGGAGAGCTTCTTGGCATCGCTCTTTGCCACCGCCTCGACGTAGGGTGTCAGCAGTGGGAAGAACTCATGGAAGTTGGCCAGGGAGTCGCCTGTCAGCGAGCCAGGGGCCGGCATGGCGTCTTCCGGGCAGATGCCGTGTGTGCGCAGCACCCACAGCACGTCGTCGGCCGATCCACCCTCCGAGAAGCGCGAGTCGCCGTGCATCCGCACGTGGTAGATGGCCTCGTCCATGTAGTTCTTGTTGGCCACGAACATCTCGCAGAGGTCCACCGTGCGGCCTGTCTTCTTCAGTATCTCGCCCTCGAAGAATCCCAGCGTGGCATAGTCCCAGCAGGTGCCGCTGCGACTTTGGTTCTTGACGCTTGTGATGGGGTTCTCCATCAGTGTGGTGAACACCGGTTTCTCCTGTGCCGCCGTTGCTGTGGCTATGAGCGTCGCCGCGAAGGCCATCAATGTTTTTCTCTTCATATCCTTCCCCCCTTCTATTCCACCTCCATTTGTCCGGTAAAGGCGATGCGTTCGCGTTCGCGGGCATTGACATCAATAGAAGAGCGTCCGTTGTCGAACACCTCGATGGTGTATAGATAGGTGTCCTCTTCATTCACCACTCCTATCTCGATATGTCGCTGTCCGTTCCTTCCCTGCTGTTCCTGATAGTGGCTGATGGGTGCTTCGAAGTTGAGTGCCTTCCCGCCGCCATAAGGCACGGTGTAGGCGCGTCCAAAATAGGGTAGGTAGGAGAAGAGCGTATCGTTCCTCACCTCTACGGAATAACCAAACGAGAGGTTCTTTGTGCTGCCGCGCAGGGGCTGCATCCTGTCTACGTTAATGGTGTAGCGTCGTGTGTTCAGCGCCTCAGTCACTTTCTTTGCTTGCTCGGCAGCCCTGGCAGCCCGTTCCTGCTGTGAGGCACAGCCCATTGTCGTCGCGGCGACTATCGCTCCGACGACCATTGTCCTTATCCTTCTTTTCATCTTGTTTCTTCTGTGATGTGTCATGTTGCAAAAATAAGCAATTTCAGCGATTCGCGCAACTCTCCCCACCAAAAATTATAGATTTTTACACAATCCCCACGGTTATCGTCGGGATGCCTACGGGGGTGAAACTAAGCCGGAATGCTTCCTCGCATCTCCACGAAAGGCAAGTTTTGTGTTTTTTATTTGTATTGTTCGAATAAAATGTTTAACTTTGCACCCACTTAATGGGAAATCATATATAACAGAAAGAATAAGCATGAACAAGTTTTTCATCATGGCCGGCATGCTTGCACTGAGCACAGCAGCACAGGCACAGACAAGAGAGGGCGGCCTCAGCGAGCAGATGGTACGCCAGATTCAGCAAGTACAGCAACCGCAGCAGAAGGCGCTCTTCAACGCCTTGGCAGCCAACAAGATTGACGACCTGGCGCGCAACTTCGAGGCACAGCGGCAGATAGACACCTACTTCAGCGTGGAGACTCCGAAGCAGAGCATCACCGACCAGAAGCAGTCGGGACGCTGCTGGATGTTCTCGGGCATGAACGTGTTGCGCTCGAACTTCGCTCAGCGCAAAGACTCGACGTTAGGCTTCGTGCCCGCTAACGCGAAGGTCAGCCTCGAGTTCTCGCAAGACTACCTCTTCTTCTGGGATCAGCTGGAAAAGGCAAACCTCTTCCTGCAGGCTGCCATCGACCATGCCGGCAAGCCGATGAACGACCAGATGGTGCAGTTCTTCTTCAAGAGTCCCATCAACGACGGCGGTACCTTCTGCGGTGTGGCCGACCTGGCGGACAAGTACGGTCTGGTGCCCCGCGAGGCCATGCCTGAGACCTTCTCGGCCGAGAACACATCTAAGATGGCCAGCATTCTGAAGAGTCTGCTGCGCCAGCAGGGTCTGCAGCTGCGCGACATGGTGAACGCCAAGAAGGCGAAGAAAGACATTCAGAAGGCGAAGACCGACATGCTGGCCGAGGTCTACCGCGTGCTGGCCATGACATTGGGCGAGCCGCTCAAGCAGTTCACCTATGCCTATAAGGATAAGGAGGGCAAGTCGCTCTGCCCGGCCAAGACGTACACGCCGATGGCATTCTACCGCGAGGTGGTGGGCGGACCGATCAACGGCTCGTTTATCATGGTGATGAACGACCCGCGCAATCCTTATTATAAGACCTACGAGGTGGAGTACGACCGCCACACCTACGACGGCCACAACTGGAAATACCTCAACCTGCCGATGGACGAGATAGAGCAGCTGGCCATCGCCTCGCTGAAAGACGGACGGAAGCTGTACAGCTCTTACGACGTGGGCAAGCAGCTTGACCGCACACGCGGCTACAGCTCGTTGGACAACTTCGACTATGAGTCGCTCTTCCAGACGAAGTTCACGATGGACAAGGCACAGCGCATCGCCACCTTCGACAGCGGTTCGACGCACGCCATGACGCTCACCGCCGTCGACCTGGACGAGCAGGGAAAGGCCAAGAAGTGGAAGGTGGAGAACTCTTGGGGTGCCTCGTGGGGACAGCAGGGCTGCATCATCATGACCGACGAGTGGTTCCGCGAGTATATGTTCCGCTTAGTGGTGGACAAGAAATACGTTCCGGAGAACATCCTGAAGATGGAGCAACAGAAGCCTGTCATGGTGATGCCCGACGACCCCTTGTTCCAAATGGACGAGTAAGGGTAATAAAAAATGTAAAAAAAACGGCCGATTTTGTCGATGTTTCAAAAAGATTGCGTACATTTGCATATCGTTTGTTTAACTTAAAACCTGTGAGATATGAAGTACAAGATTATCGACATCGAAGGCGTAGGTGATGTTTATGCCGAGAAACTCCTTGCAGTGGGTGTGAAAGACACCGACATCCTGCTGGAGAAGTGTGCAAAGAAAGCCGGACGGAAGGCCTTGGCCGAGGAGACGGGCATCAGCGAGAAGCTCATCCTGAAGTGGACCAACCATGCCGACCTTATCCGCATCCACGGTGTGGGACCGCAGTTTGCCGAGCTCTTGGAGGCATCGGGCGTCGACACCGTCAAGGAGCTGAAGCACCGCAAGCCCGAGAACCTGCAGCCGAAGCTTGAGGAGGTGAACAACGAGAAGAACCTCGTCAACCGCGTTCCGGCACTCAAGGAGGTAGAGAAGATGGTGGCCATGGCCGCCGAGCTGCCTCCCGTGATGGAATACTAAACAACTACAGAAAGCCGTGCCGTCCCTGGGGGCACGGCTTTCAAACAGCAATAAAGTTAAGCAAGACGAGAAAGAAAGTTTCTTTTTTTAATTAATAAATAAAGTATTATGGTAAGTTACAAAGATTTAGGCTTGGTGAACACCAGAGAGATGTTCAAAAAAGCCATCAACGGCGGTTATGCCATTCCAGCATTCAACTTCAACAATATGGAGCAGCTTCAGGCTATCATCAAGGCATCGAGCGACCTGAAGAGCCCCGTCATCCTGCAGGTGTCGAAGGGTGCCCGCAACTATGCCAACCAGACGCTGCTGCGCTATATGGCACAGGGTGCTGTGGAGTATGCTAAGGAGCTGGGATGCAACCACCCCGAAATCTGCCTCCACCTGGATCATGGTGACAGCTTCGAGCTCTGCAAGAGCTGCGTCGATATGGGCTTCTCGAGCGTCATGATCGACGGCTCGGCCCTGCCTTACGACGAGAATGTCGCCCTGACGAAGAAGGTCGTAGAGTATGCCCACCAGTTCGACGTCACCGTAGAGGGTGAGCTCGGCGTGCTGGCCGGTGTGGAAGACGAGGTGCAGGCTGAAGAGAGCCACTATACCAAGCCCGAGGAGGTGATCGACTTCGTGACGAAGACAGGCGTCGACAGCCTCGCTATCTCTATCGGTACCAGCCACGGTGCCTATAAGTTCAAGCCCGAGCAGTGCACACGCGACCCGAAGACGGGCAAGCTCGTGCCGCCGCCATTGGCCTTCGATGTGCTCGACGCCATCATGGAGAAGCTGCCCGGATTCCCCATCGTGCTGCATGGCAGCTCGTCGGTCCCGCAGGAGTATGTTGACATCATCAACGAGTATGGCGGCAAGCTGCCCGACGCTGTGGGTATTCCCGAAGAACAGCTCCGCAAGGCTGCGAAGAGCGCCGTCTGCAAGATCAACATCGACTCCGACTCGCGTCTGGCCTTCACCGCTGCCGTCCGCAAGGTGTTCCATGACAAGCCCGGTGAGTTCGACCCGCGTAAGTATTGCGGTCCGGCTCGCGACCTGATGTACGAGCTCTACAGCCACAAGATCAAGGAAGTGCTCGGCTCGGACAACAAGCTGGCACAACTCGACTGATTCTCTAATCTTTAAATAGGAATGAAAAGATTAAGCACCAAATCGTTGCTGCTCGGGCTGCTTGCCCTGAGCAGCAACGTGGTTTTTGCCGAAAACGACAACAGCCAGATCTACACCTCTATCACCCTCGACGGCACATTCTACCTCGACTGCACCTCGCAGGCACGCGCCACATGGGCGCAGATAGAGGTGAACGTCTTGTCGAAAATCGGTACGATGGGTTATACGAAAGGACAGTTTGAGGCCGAATACGAACTGGACACCTACGACGATGCAGGCAACATAGCCGTGCAGTTTGAGAAGACGATGGTCGACGGCCGACTTACCTACGTTCCGAAAGAACTCACCGACACCATCGGTGAAGTGAAATACACCATCCTTGACAACTTAGGACGCCAGACCAATGTGCTGGAATGGAATTTCGGGCAGCTGCCCGGAGTGGCCAAGGCCATCACGGGCAAGAGCGATTACGCTGCGGCCCGCGAGCAGCTCATCCAGACCAAGGGACAGGGCGTTGCCGGACAGACACTGACGGGCACGGTGCGCTTTGTGCGCAAGAACCTGACCGACAAGGATCATGCCGCCGTCTATGTCGACCTCGTCATCCCTGCACAGAACGTCTATGTGGCCTACGCCGATGTGCAAGGCAAATATGTCAGCAGCTTCTACGAACTCAATACCAACACCATGGCATCGAGCGAGGCAACGGCACGCGAGCTGCATATCGCAACGCCCATCCCCTATATCACCGGCGGCGAGAACCTCACCGGCACGGAGCTGCGCGACAACCTGCGACAGTATTTCTCGAAGAATATGCTGGCCTACGATGCTGAGAGATTCACCGCCTTCGCTTCTGACGATGTGCAGCTGCGTTTCACCCTGCCCTCGACAGCTCATGGCAATGCCGCCTTCAATGCCGATGCCGACGGGCGTTGGACCGTCAGGGGCTTCTCCGGCCATGAATATACGCTGCAGCTCAACGCCACAGCCGATGCCATCTGCGTGGTGAGCGTCGACGGAGCTGACGATTATGCCGAGCCGCTGCCCATCTGCCGCATCGAAAACGGCACGGACATCGTATGGGTCAACGGCACGGAGGCCTGCGACATCCTCAACCGTGCGGGGCAGTATAGCAACATCGACGGTACGAACACCGCCGCTACGTTCATGGGCAGCGGTCAGACCTTTGCTGCTTATGTCGAGATCTACACCGAGGCTTGCTATGAGATGCTGCTCAACAACCGTTTCTTCAACGTGCGCTTCATGCGGCCCATCGACATCACGGCCGATTCCTACTATCTCTGGGCACGTCTGTTCGAACCCTATACGTTCCTTCTGCGTGACGTCGTGACCATCAGCGACTGGCGAGGCACCGAGGTGGTGTGGCAGCAGCATTTCCGCGACGTAACCGACTATCGGTTCGTAGGCCACGACTTCTATGGCATCAGCCGTCTCTTCACTTCGCTCGACGAGATACGCAGCGATTACGACCTGTCTGACGCTGAGCGACAGCAGACCACCGACACGGCGCGTATCGCCAGGATGCATCGCATTGCTGACATCTCCCAGCTCGACGGCTACGTCAGCGTCGACCTCGTTCCGGCCGTTACGAACGAAGAGGAGCATTCCGACTATCCCGAGGAGTATCGCATCACCTACCGGAACCGCGGCGGCGAGGCGCGTAAGTTCCATCTCTACATTCCCATCTCCGTTGACTATGCTTGGGGACGGACAGAGGGAATCGACGGCAAACCCGCCACGCAGGTGGTCTGGGCAGCCATAGAGATAGAGGCAACAGCCGCGCCTACGTCCATCAGTAGAGTGGAGCCCTCTGTAGAGAGCGGAACGACAGCTGTCTACACCCTTGACGGACGACAGGTGAAGTCTACCGACAATTCCTCCCTCTATGTCGTGAAGGGTAAGAAGTTCGTCGGCAACCGTTAGTCTTTTTCTATTTTTTTCAGAGAGGAAGCTTGCTCATCAGAAAAACCATGGAACCCATCTTCAACGACGATCAGCTACGCGTCATCCATGCTACGGGGGGCCGTCACTTGGTGTTGGCCCCGCCGGGGTGTGGCAAAACGGCTGTCCTGGCCGAGCGTATCATGTATGCGCACAGCCAGGGCATCGCTTTTGATGAAATGGCTTGCCTCACCTTCACCAACAGGGCATCAAGGGGCATGAAGGAGCGCATCCTTCAGCGTGTCGAGGGGACAGCCAGTGCTGCCGACATCGACAAGCTCTTCATTGGCAATGTCCACCGCTTCTGCTCGAAGTTCCTCTTCGACCAGCACATCGTGACGGAGCGTACCGCCATCATCGACACCGATGTGTCGGTGAGCATCATTGCCGACTTCCTCGGCGAGGACGAGCTGCACATTCTTGCCGACGCGAAGCAGCGTCAGCGCTATTCGCAGATCATCAACCTGCAGCACCTGATGTATCAGTGCCGACGGCGCTATCCGAAGGAGCTCATCGTCCATCGCGAGGCCCTCCAGCCACAGGTGCTGCATGAGCTGTGCCGCGCCCTGAACCTGCCCTATACACAAGACGGCACCATCCAGCTGTACGAACAGATAGACGACTACATCAACACGTCTGTGATGATGTCTTCTGGAGCGATGAATGCGTTGAAGGGACTCTACGGTGCCCGTCACTACGAATTGTACAAAATAGCCAACGACCTCATCGACTTCGAAGACCTGCTGCTTCGCACTTACGAAGCCTCACCCGACTTCTTCACCGAAGGGGATTCTGCCGCTCCTGATTCTGCCAGTCGCCATGCCATAGCGACAAAGAAGTGGATACAGATAGACGAGGTGCAAGACCTCAACCCCCTCCAGCTGGCCATCATCGACCGCATCGCCGCTCCCGATGCCACCATCGTCTATCTCGGCGATGCCCAGCAGGCCATCTTTTCGTTCATGGGCGCCCAGCTCAACACGCTCGACATCCTGCGGCAGCGGTGTGGGCGCGACAGACTCTACAACTTCTTCGTCAACTATCGTTCGCCACGCTATCTCCTCGACCTCTACAACACTTATGGCGAACAGCAGTTGGGCATCGCTCCGGAGCTGTTGCCCCAGACGCAGGTGGACACTCCGCAGACCGCCGATGCGTTGCAGATCGTGGACAGCTTCACCAATGTCGATGAGGCTAACGACGTGGCGCGCCTCGCTGGCAATCTCTACCACGACCACCCCGACGAGACCGTTGCCGTCGTGGTGGCCTTCAACTCGGATGCCGACGACATCAGCCGCGCCTTGCGACTGCCACACTTCAAGATTTCGGGCACCGATGTGTTCTCCACACCCGAGATGCACCTGCTCATCGCGCATTTCAACGTCGTCGTTCAGGAGAACAACTTCATCGCCTGGTCTCGAATCTTTACCGGCCTCCGTCTCTTCAGCACCCATTCGGCAGCGCGCCGCTTCACAAGCGACTTGCTCAACAACGGCATCTCGCCCTCCGACTTCCTGTGCTACGACGGCACCACCTACCTGCAGCTGTTTATGAGCGACTACAAACAGCGCGAGTTTGTCATCTTCGACACCGAGACGACGGGACTGAACGTCTACGACGACGATGTCGTGCAGATAGCTGCCATCAAGGTGCGGCAGGGTAGGGTGGTCGACGAGCTGAATCTCTTCATCCATACCGACCGTACCATACCGCCGATGCTGGGCGACATCCCGAATCCCCTGATAGAGGAGTATGCCCATCAGCCACACCTGTCGCCGCAAGAGGGCTTCCGGCGGTTCGTCGACTTTGCAGGAGAGAGCATCATCTTGGGCCACAACGCCACCTACGACTATCAGATCATGCGCTACAACATGCTGCGTCGCTGTCCCGAGATGGACATGCGCCAGTTGTGGCCTACCTATTACGACTCGCTGAAACTGGTGCGCCTCGTGGCTCCGCGCCTCAAGAGCTTCAAGCTGAAAGACTTGCTCACGCAACTGAACCTCAAAGGACACAACTCCCACTTGGCCAACGACGACATCATGGCGACGCTCAGCGTTGTCAACTACTGTTGGCAACGAGCCTGCGAACTGGCTCCGGCGCAGGCAGTCATCCTGCGGAAACGCCGTCAGGTGGCTGAGCGCTTCCGCAACCTGTATGCCGACCTCTATCAACATACGCTGGAACTGCTCTACGAGAAGGACAACCCTGCCTCGCACCTCACGGCCGAGATGCAGTATGTCTATCGCGACCTCATCCACAACCACCGCCTGGCGGAGATACCCAAGATACAGTATATTCTCAACTATATCGATGTCGACATGGTCGCTGACCAAGAGGGGACGCTGAGCGCGCAGCTGGAAACACATCTGCAAGAGCTGAACACGCTGAAAGAGGCCGACCTCTGCGGCAGCAAGAGTATGCAGGAGCGCATCTTCGTCTCCACCGTCCATAAAGCCAAGGGACTGGAGTTCGACAACGTCATCGTCTACGATGCCGTCGAGGGAAAGTTCCCCTCTTATTATGCCAAGACGGGCGACTCGCAGGAAGAGGAGGCCCGCAAGTTCTACGTCGCCATCTCGCGCGCCAAGAAGCGGCTCATCATCGCCACTTCGCAACAGCAGACGACACCCTGGGGACGCCTCATCGCCCGACAGCCTTCACCCTTCCTGAAGACCATCAGGCACTTCTTCGGCTGACTATTCGATATCAAGGGCGAGTGTTCGGGGGGAGCAAAGACCTTACGAAAGTTGATGGAAGAATAGCATGTTTTCGCTTTTTTTCTTGTTCTGTTCGGCAAAATTGATTAACTTTGCACAATCATTATCTATCAAGTCAAGTAAAGAACAATGAAAAGGATTAGTTTAGACATCTCGAAGGCCGCATGCTTCCTCAGCGAAGGTGCTGTCAAGGCCTACGAGCCAAAGGTAAAAGAGGCACAGAAAGCTCTGGAAGAGGGAACATGCCCGGGTAACGACTTCTTAGGATGGCTCCACCTGCCATCGTCAATCACAAAAGAGTTTCTCGAAGAGGTTCAGCAGACGGCCGACATCCTGCGTCAGGAGTGTGAGGCCATTGTCGTGGCTGGCATCGGCGGCAGCTACTTAGGTGCACGTGCCGTCATCGAGGCTCTGGGCAACTCGTTTGGCTGGCTGCGTCAGGATAAGGGCAACCCCGTCATCCTCTTTGCCGGCAACAACATCGGCGAGGATTATCTCTCGGAACTGACGGAGTATCTGCGCAACAAGAAGTTCGGCGTCATCAATATCTCGAAGTCGGGAACGACGACGGAGACGGCCCTGACCTTCCGCCTACTGAAGAAACAGTGTGAGGAGCAGCGGGGTAAGGACGAGGCACGCCGCGTCATCGTGGCCGTGACGGATGCCCGCAAGGGTGCTGCCCGCACCTGTGCCGACAAGGAGGGCTACAAGAGCTTCGTCATCCCCGACAACGTGGGCGGACGCTTCTCCGTGCTTACTCCTGTGGGCCTGCTGCCCATCGCCTGCGCCGGTTTCGACATCGTGAAGCTGGTGGAGGGTGCACAGGAGATGGAGCGTGCCTGCGCTCCCGAAGTGCCCTTCGAGGAGAACATCGCCGCACAGTATGCTGCCGTGAGAAACGGACTCTATGCTGCCGGCAAGAAGATTGAGATCATGGTGAACTACCAGCCGAAGCTCCACTTCATCAGCGAGTGGTGGAAGCAGCTCTACGGAGAGAGCGAGGGAAAAGACCTCAAGGGTATCTTCCCCGCTTCGTGCGACTTCACCACCGACCTCCACTCCATGGGACAGTGGATCCAGGAAGGTGAGCGCACCATCTTCGAGACGGTCATCAGTATCGAGAAGCCCAACCGCGAGCTGCTCTTCCCGAGCGACGAGGAGAACCTCGACGGACTGAACTTCCTGGCAGGGAAGCGTGTCGACGAGGTGAACAAGATGGCAGAGCTCGGCACCCGTCTGGCGCATGTCGACGGTGGCGTGCCGAACATCCGTATCGCTGTTCCCGAACTGAACGAATACTACATCGGCCAGCTCATCTACTTCTTCGAGATTGGCTGTGGCATCAGCGGTAACGTCCTGGGTGTCAATCCGTTCAACCAGCCTGGTGTGGAAGCTTACAAGAAGAATATGTTCGCCCTGCTCAACAAGCCTGGCTATGAGGCTGAGTCGAAGGCTATCCAGGAGAGGCTGAGAATTGATAATTGATAATTGAGAATTGATAATTGGAGGAATGGATATTGCAGCATCCGTGGGCTGCTACATGTCGAGGCATGGGCTGACGGCGTTCGCGCCGAAGGCCTTCCTCTTCGACATGGACGGCGTACTCTACAACTCAATGCCGCGACATGCCGTCTGCTGGGTGCAGGCAATGGCGAAGTATGGCCTCAGCATGACGGAGCAAGAAGCCTATGCCTATGAGGGCATGCGCGGTGTGGAGACGATACAGCTCATCGCCCGCCAGCAGAAAGGCATCGAACTGACGGAGGCGGAAGCGCAGCCTATCTACGACGAGAAGTCGCGACTGTTTCATGAGATGGGCGACGCACCGTTGATGGAGGGTGCCATGGAGTTGATGGAGCTGTTGAAACAAAGGGGAATGACCCTCTGCATCGTGACGGGCAGCGGACAGCGTCCGCTCATCCGACGTGTGCTGAACGACTACCGCCGGTATGTCGACGAGCAGCACATCGTCACCGCCTACGATGTGGCTCATGGGAAACCCGCGCCCGATCCTTACCTCATGGGCTTGCAGAAGGCTGGAAATCTGATGCCCCATGAGGCCGTCGTCGTGGAGAATGCTCCCTTAGGCGTGGAGGCTGGTGTGGCAGCAGGCATCTTCACCATCGCCGTGAACAGCGGCAACCTGCCCAAGGAGAGCCTCAGGAAGGCCGACCTGCTCTTCGACAGTATGACCGACCTGTATGAATCATGGAAACAACAGAATGTGTAACCCTTTATAAAAAGAAACTGAGAAAATGAGAAAGAAAAGAATGTTTGCCGTACTGGCTATGTTTTTCGGAATGCTACCCCTCGCGATGCTCACATCCTGCGACGACGACCGTGGCAACCTGATGGACATCCATCCCTATGAGAACACCTACGTGAAGTACAAGATGAATGTCGGTACGGCCTTGGCATCGCTCTACGACATCGAGGTGACCTACTGCGACATGGCCGGAAAAGACTATACCGAGGACTTCAAGCTGCGCCGCGAAGGCAACAAATGGGAATACAAAGACGAGAAGAAAGGCAGCGAGACCATCCACTTCAAGTTTATTGCCACGGCAAAGCTGAAGGAGAACTACGAACTGGAGGACGACGAGTACGACCTGTCGCACACCTTCAGCATCAGCTGGTACGACCAGCAAGACAAGGCGATGTCTTACTCGCCTGTCGACCAGCAGGTGGAGAAGCTCATCGTTTCGAAAGCCGACATTGAGCAATACCTGCAGGAACATCCTGTCATACAGATCGTCAACGTTACAACCCGCCCCAACTGAACATGACAAGAGATGAAAACTGGGATGCCAACTGGCAAGCCATCTACGACTTTGTCAACACCAATGGGCGCAATCCTTCAAAACATAAGGCTGAGGATCGGGCGATGCTCCATTGGCTGAAATACCACAAACGCCGGTGGAAGGCTGGCAAGATGGATCAACAGCAGAAGCAGCGGTTTGAAGAACTGTTGCTTCTGCTCAACAAGTACCGGCGTGTCAACCAATACGCCTATCGTAATGTTTAATGCATAATGCGTCGCTCAATTGTCAATTATCAATTGTCAATTGTCAATTCTCAACGGTGATCTCCGCTGAACCGAAGCAGCGGTGGAAGTCGCGGTCGTAGACCACACAGAACTGTCCCGGAGCCACACCTTGTATCAGCCGGTCGGCATGAACGAGGTAGCTGCCGGGGCCTGTCTTTTCCATCCGTGCCTCGCAATAGTCGGGCGTATGGCGTATCTTGAACGTCACGTCGGTCATCTCCACTTCCTCGGTCAGGAAGTGGAAGTCGTGGATGGCAAAGTCTTTCTGCCAGGCTGATATCGGCTCGTAGCCTTTCGTGACATACAGGATATTCGCCTCCATGTCTTTCTTCACAACGTTCCAGGGACCGCCACCCAGTCCGAGACCTTTTCGCTGTCCGATGGTGTGGAACCACAACCCCTTATGCCTGCCGATGCACTTACCTGTCTCGATGTCGACGACATCGCCGGGATTCTCGCCAAGATAGCGGCGGATATAGTCGTTGTAGTTGATCTTTCCCAAGAAGCAGATACCCTGCGAGTCGCGTCGCCGTGCATTGACGAGATGTTCGCGCTCGGCTATCTCGCGCACCTCTTCCTTACGGTAGTGGCCGATGGGGAAGAGTGCCTTGCGCAGCTGCCAGTCGTAGATCTGGGCGAGGAAGTCGGTCTGGTCTTTTACCGGGTCAGGACTGGTGGTGAGCCATTTCTTCCCGTCAATCCATTCCGTCTGGGCGTAGTGGCCTGTGGCTATCAGGTCGTAGTCGTGACCTGCTTTCTCGTCGAAGGCACCGAACTTGATGAGCCGGTTGCACATCACGTCGGGGTTGGGCGTGAAGCCCGCCTTCACCTTCTCCATGGTGTAACGCGTCACCTGGTCCCAGTATTCTTTGTGGCAGTCGACAACCTCTAAGTGGCAACCGTAGCGCTTGGCAACGGCAGTGGCCATCTCCAGGTCTTCCTCCGACGTGCAGTCCCATTCCTCTTCTTCTTCCGGACCTATCTTGATGTAGAAGCAGTCGGGGTGTAGTCCTAACCGTGACAGTTCGTAGACAACAACCGAACTGTCGACGCCACCTGACAGCAGGATGGCAATGCGCTGGTCTTTTATCTCGTTGATATTCATATCTAAAGCTGTATCTTGTAGCGTTTTTTTTACTGATACTGTATGCCTCCTCGGCAGCTATTGCTGCAGGAGCTGGCGCAGGCTCTCCTCTTCGCCCACCACCCAGATGATGTCTCCCTTTTCGAAGACATAGCTGGGTCGCACCACCGACAGGTTCTCTTCGCCTTCCTCGATGCCTACCACCATGCAGTTGTAACGGTCGCGGATGCCGCTCTCCTGCAGCGTCTTGCCGATGAAGGGCGAACTGGCAGAGATGATCATGGAGCGCAGCTGCATCTCGCGTTTCTCCAGTTCGGGATCGTCTTCGTAGACCTCGTTCTGCAAGGCATGGCGGAAAGCTGTCAGCTGCTGGTCGCTGCCGATCACCTGAAGGCGGTCGCCGGGGAAGATGACGTCCGAGCCGTCGGGGATGTTCAGGCGGCGGTTGGCCCGGAGGATGCTGCTGACATGCACACCAAACTGATGGCCGAGGTTCAGCTCGCGCAGCGTCTTACCCATCCACAGCGAGTCGGCAGGCACCTCGAAGTCGGCGATATGCACATCGCGGTCGAGCAGCTTCCCCTCGTAGAGCGGCTTGCGATGACCGTGCACCTGTGCCTCGATATCGCGCGAGCGGAGGTTCAGGATGAAGAGTCGCTCCAGTCGGATGCTGCGGTGTTTCACCCAGCGCGAGAAGACGATGGCTGTCAAGACGACGATGCCGATGGTGTACATCAGGGCATGGGAGAAGCGCGTCAGGTAGTTGCAGATATAGAAGATGAAGGCGATGGCGATGACGGCACGCACGAGGACGGTGAAGAGCAGCGGGATATGGTTGATGTTGCTCTCCGCCCAGAGGCGTTTCCACTCTTCCGAGTGGTTCTTCTTCATCACCATGGCCCGCAGGAAGGGAGCGATGAACAATACTGTCAGCACTCCGGTGATGGCGTTGGCATACCAGTGGAGGTCCCATCCGGGCAGCAGCTTGCGGAAGAAGGGTAGGGCGATGGTGAACATCAGCGTGATGGTGGCTGCCGAGAGGATGCCGTAGATGAGCGTGTTGCGCCCCATGGCCAGCAGCAGCTTGTGCCACAGACTCTTCTCCGTGGTGTTGGGATGGCTCATCGTCAGATGGTTGAGCGAACGCACCCAGCGGTTGGGCAGCCTCCGCTCCAGGACGTTGTAGCAGGGTGTGGCGGCACGGATCATGTAAGGCGTGAGGAACGTCGTGATGACCGAGACGGCCACGACGACGGGATAGAGGAAGTCGCCGATGACACCGAGCGACATACCTAACGAGGCGATGATGAATGAGAACTCACCGATCTGCGCCATCGAGAAACCACACTTCATGGCCGAGCGGAGCGATTCGCCGCCCAGCATATAGGCAAAGGAGCCGAAGAGGGCCTGTCCCAAGAGGATGGTCATCACGAGGCAGAAGATGGGGAGTGCATATTCCACGAGGATGTTCGGGTCGACGAGCATGCCTACTGACACGAAGAAGATGGCACCGAAGAGGTTCTTCACGGGCTCCACCAGGCGGATAATCTTCTCTGCCTCGATGGTCTCTGCCAGGATGCTGCCCATGACAAAGGCACCGAAGGCCGACGAGAAACCCACCTCGGTGCTCAGCACGGCCATCGCGCAACAAAGCCCCAAGGCCACGATGAGCAGCACCTCGCTGTTCATCAGTTTCCTGACACGCCGCAGGAACATCGGTATGGCGAAGATACCGACGACGAACCACAGCACGAGGAAGAAGGCTATCTTCGCCACCGAACCCAACATCTGACCGCCGTTGGGACTGTTGCCGCTGGCAATGGCCGACAGCATCACCATCATGACAATGGCCAAGATGTCCTCGAGGATGAGCACACTCATCACTAACGAGGTAAACTGCTGTTGCCGCAGACCAAGGTCGTCGAAGGCTTTGTAGATAATGGTCGTCGACGACATGGCGAGCATACCGCCGAGGAAGATGCAGTCCATCTTACTCCAACCGAAGAGATGGCCTACCACAATGCCGAGCATCATCATGCAGAAGACGATGGTGACGGTGGTGATGATGGGCGAGGCACCCATCTTCAGTATCTTCTTGAACGAGAAGTCAAGACCTAAGGAGAACAACAGGAACATCACACCGATGTCGGCCCACGTGTGGATGTCGTGGGTGTCGACGACCGATGCGATATAGGGCATGTGCGGGCTGACCAGGAAGCCAGCCACGACATACCCCAGCACCAACGGCTGCTTGAGCCGCTTGAACACCAAGGTGACGATACCTGCCACCACCAGTATCAGCGCCAGGTCTTTGATCAATGCAGGTAACTCTCCCATTTCGACATTTAGCTTCTTTATTGACAGATAGACAAATAGATTATATTATTTTTTTGTAGATGCGAGATTTGAGTTTGATTTCTATCACATCACTTCCGAAATTGATAAGGATACCATCATCGATGCCAGTGGCAGTAAGGTAGTTAACAAGTTGCACTTCATGAATTACCGAAAGGGCTGAGACAGCTTTTAGCTCGATAATCACTTTACGCTCGGCTATCATATCGGCTCTATACTCGCCTACAATATGATTCTTGTAGTACACTTTGAAAGGTACTTCTGTCTCTACTGTCACACCACAGTCACGGAGTTCGATGAACATAGCGTTCTTATACACCTTCTCTTCAAAGCCAGGCGTAAGCTTGCTCCTTACTCTTTTCGCGCAATCTGCTATCAGATCAATCAAATCTTTTGTTTCCATACATATTCTTACAAAATAGTTGATGGATTATTTTCACCTACTATCTATCTTTTATCTATTCGTCTTTTTTATCTATTTGTCTATCTGTCTTTTATCTTTTTTCTATTTGTCTATCTGTCTTTTATCTTTTTTCTATTTGTCTATCTGTCCTTTATCTATTTGTCTATCTGTCCTTTATCTATCTGTCAGTCGTTGTATTCGGCCGTCAGCTCGCAAATCTTGATAATCGTCTGCATGGCCTTCTCCATCACCTGGA
>CAMORS010000014.1 GCA_946624005.1 uncultured Prevotella sp.
GGCGGACATAATAGGCCACTCCGTCTGTTTCCGAGTCATAGAACACGCCATCCACGAGAAAACGATCGGTGACACGATACCATGACTTGCCGCCCTTCGACTTCCATACTCCATCCCCCTTTGTCTTGAGTAAGTACTCCTCACCATCATGCGGTGACGGCACGACTTGGGTGTGCATGCTCGGTCTCTCAAATTCCCCTGCCGAAAACTCATCATAGAACCAATACATGTCGATAATCATCTGGAGGGTGCCCAGATGGTCGTCTGAAACATATAGGTAATGACACAGGCAGTCAACAGCTGGTGCGCCATAGACATGTACCCTTCCGCTATACTTGTTGACGTGCAGGCAGGGAGGACCTGCCAGCAACTGCTGCTCCATCTTCGCACCACTGGCGAGGTTCAGCGTGGCAGCCGTCCACTGACCGCCGAAGTCTTCCGAAGAGAAAACGGCATAGTAATTATTCGGGTACTCACCGGCCTTTGTTGGCGTGCAGCTCATGTATATGAGATCTGGGTTGCCAGCATCCTGTGCAAGGGAGAAGAAGCATCCCTCCCCGCTCTCTGCCACCCATCCGGGGGTGACGTCCCTCGAAGCGCAGCCCATGCCATCAGCTTCAAGCAGCATCGTGCCGAAAGGGTCAAGATACCAGATCATGTCAGGGTCCTCATATTCGCGCTCCTCCCAGCCGATGGCCAGCACACGGGAGCCGGACTTCACGAAATCGATGATCTTTACACCAACGAAGGCGTATGCCTTCCAACCGTCGCACCGCTTCACGTCAAGGCTGTACAGCCCTTCGTCGCACGCGGCGAAAAGCGTGTCGCCATACACTTTCAACGCATTGACATGCTTATCCAGTGGCATTCCTAACACCAGAGTCTGGGCATTCGCACCTGATGCGCATGCTATCCATAGTAAAGCAAACATCATTATTCTCGTCATCTTGTTCATAACAACATTATTATACAAATGAATACTATATTGCCAAAGCATGAAAAAGCTATTTACTGAGATACTTGTACGAATGTTGTAAAATGATGCTTCTGGTATAATGTTTTCCGCCTGTTATCCGCCCCAACACATCATATTCATTATTCTGTGTAGGTTCCATAGATTCCATTCGCCTGATACCTGTTGTGCCATCCTCTTCGATGATATTCTGGAAATTACACCAAGACTCTGTTGTTTCATATTTTTCCTTGGAACCCTTTGGTATATGAAGATACGCATCAGGATAGACAACGGAAAAGTCTCCTATATCGCCCCAATCACCATCATCACCTTCATCATCTTCATTTTCCTCCCATTCTCCGAAAACAGTTTTGGATATGGTTATCGGATTCATACTAGGGGAATAAATGTATTGAAGATTGGAACAGAAGGTGAAAGCAAACTTCTCAATTTTGTTGATGTACTTGGGTAGATGTAGTTCTCTGAGGCATTTAATCTGCTCAAACGCACCCTTGTCAATGACGTTCATCCCCTCAGGTAATCGTAACACTTGCATATTGGTCGAAGAAAAAGAATATGCACCGATGGAATCCATATCCTGCGGAAAAGTCACGTTTGTCAATTGAGAGCAATTGACAAACGCGGAATTCTGAATGGAAGTGAGACTCTCCGGGAATACCAAACTCTTCAGTTTGTCACATCCCCAAAATGCAAAAGCCTTGATGGACTTCAGTCCTTGGGGAAAAACAACACTCTCCAAATCATGAAAATCATAGAAAGCGGCGGGGCTGATTTCCTTAACACCGTCAGGCACTATGACCTGACTGACGGACTCGCCGTTTAGCAGTACGGTACAGCCGGGATTCGCATACGTTGGAGAACTGTTGGGGTGCTCTAGTTTCATTCGGCACCAGGAGTCCATATCACTGATTTCCACCCTTCTCATGCCTGTATTGAGAAATGCGCCTGCCCTGATGAATGATATAGAGGGGGGAAGTGAAAGCTTTTCTATGTGGGTCGTCCTAAAAGCATGCCGACCAATCTCTTGTATGCCATTTTCAATAACAAGACTCTTTACATTCAACTTAATGTTGGAAAACAGGTTATCGCCAATGGCCACTATATGATAGCCATTCACCATTGCAGGTAGAATCAATTCGTCAAAAGCCAAGTCACTACTGTTATTTAAAAGGCATTGGCTCACACTTGCAGTCATCGCTTCTGAATCAAGGACTGTGAACCTACATACCAGACCATCGGCAATCTCATCTTCGAAAGAACCCAGGTCGTCAGCATGAATACTGGTTAATGGCAGCATACATAACCACAAAAACATTATAATTTTCATACGTTTTAATTTAATTGAATAGATACTATATATTATAACGTAAAAGTTTTACTTTTTATTGTATAAAACCTTGTTTTTTATTGAGGAGTGAGAGTCAAGCTTGTACCCAAAGTCACTTCCGTATTTTCCTTGATTGTGATTTCATTACCCAAAATTTGTATTTGTCCCCCATCGAATATAACAGGTCCGTATTCTTTGTCATCTGTTACATGAGAACCTATTTCAATGGTATTTCCATGAAATCGTGCAGGACCACTTACAAATTGATTCTGTATATACAAATCCGAATTCGGGTCATCAACAAATGGTATTCTGTTGTGTGAATGAACGCATACCGCCGACTGGTCGTTCCCATAGTAGTCAGCTGTTCCGCCAAAATAATTATTTACAAGACCTGACATCTTGTCATAAACTGAAATAATTGCAGTTTCCCCATTAAGATTCACATGAATATGGCCGTTGTTTCTATCTATAACTACATGTTCAAATGAAACAGGCAAATCAGTGTATATTTCCATACTGGGATCGCCAAAGCAATGGAAAACCTCGCACGAGTATGTTATATAATCCTTTTGCTTGTTTTTTAGAGGATACCACGTTTCTTTCATACGCTGTTTTCCTTGGTTCATTATGGCACCAAGAGAGTATACTGGAATATGGTTAATTGTATCTGGAACAATGTTAGGAAATCGTGGCACTAAACCTGGATTTGGCCAAATGGCATCAAACATGGCACACGCCAAAGCATCATTAGGTCCGGAAAGACTTGTATGCGATGCACCAAATATACCAACACACCCTCCATCTTCTTTTTTCAGGAAAGATTCACAAAAACAGGTATCAACAACAAAATTGCCCGTTGAACAGCAGATGCTAAAAACTATAGGAAGTTTATTTCCATTACTTAATTCTTGTATATTATCTGATGTAAAATATGGTTCACACCAACACCTTGGTTGCCCATGGTCTCTAAGCAATGTATAGAAAACACCATTATTAATATGTTGTTTGATGTTTTCCGCATTTCCATCCCACAAGAACGTCGGTTTTTTTAAAGAATCAGGAATCTCTTCACCGAATGAATACTTCGTATTATTCCAATGCGTAGGACAAGTTTCTTGCTCAGTATAATATACTCTATTGCATTTCTTCTGCTGTTCCACCTCCATGTATTCCTTGATTTCCTCTGCCGTTTTTGTAAACCTTCTGTTCTCAAATCCTAAAGAATCTCCTTCTTGGAAATAAGCACAGTGTAACCCGCGTTTATAAAACATGCTGTCACATGTCGGATATCTTTCATAGTTTATTATTTTATTAACCACGATTCCTGCTTCATCTATGTTTGACACTGGTATTCTTCCGACAGAAATACTAGGTATGGAGTCGCCGTTTTTGAAACCATAGTAATAATCTGTGTAATGTTCTTTCCTTATATTTGAGAATTCGGCATTTATGCTGTTATGTCCTCCCAATAACAGCAATTGGGTAATATTAATACTATCTGCAATACTTCTTACAGTGTTTTTTATATCTGTCGGTGTCCAACTGTTTTTTAATTGTATTGTTACATCATAACCTAAATTCCTTTTCCACTCCGCCAACCTATTGGCTGATTCATAATAAGATGGTGTGGTTACAATCAAATAACTTTCTGTTTGCAACTGATTATTCGTTCCACTTTTATTGTGTCTTTTTATTTGATCTTTTTCATAGTTCAAAGCTATGTTGGACAGAAAAGTATTATTGTGATTGGAGTTGTTGTTTCTGTTATTTTTTTCATAATACACTTTGTATCGAATGTGAGTAAAGATCCGAGTAATATTGTTTCTGTAGTCATAGCGTATGGGACAGACACATACATTTAATAGTACGTTATCACAATAGTTTTCTTTTTTCGTCAATGGTATCACTTTTGAAGGGAACATGCCATTATAAGGAGCTATTTCAGGAACATCAGCCAAAGAAAGAGGAATGTAGCTATCATCCCATTCAAAAGGTCTTGCAGGAGAAAGAGACAAATGAACATCAACGTATGAGCTATCTAAAAGTTGTATAGAGTATGAAAAATCTGATGGAATAACGAAAGTATCCCATCGAAATAAATACGATGGTTCTTCTATGGAGGAATTGATGCCTAAGCCATTTATCATCAGTTTTTTTGAATTCGGATACAAGTCGTCTGGCAAAACATTGACACTTCTAAAATTGTAATCTACAATAATTCCATCTGAGACCTTTTCCAATAATCTTGTTGGCCTGGTATCTCCAATTCCTTCATTGATTGACAAAGTCTGCAAGTCAAGTGTGGATTGAGGAAAACAATGTAAATCTTCTAACAATGTGAGCAAAATCACTAAAACATATTTATTCATATTCTTTAGTTATATTTCTTTGTGTATTACTTTGAAAGAATCATCTTTTTGGTGTCCACCTCCTGGCTGTTCACCACGAGAGAGTATAGGAACATGCCTGCTCCCAGTTCATAGCCATTGACCGTAACGCTTTTCATGTCCGACTGTACGGGATATGACTTCAGCATCTTTCCCTGCATGTCGAATATGCAGATAGCTGCATCCTTTACACCATCGGCCAGCGAGAAGCGGATGACGGTCTGCTCCTTAAAGGGATTGGGAGTGTTCTGGAATAACTTGTTTCCACCAGCTGCAGTTGCCTGTAATCCCGTTGTACCTTCTGTTAATGCCACAGTCTTAGCCTTCGTCTCGGAGGATTCTCCATTTAGCTCATCTATTTCCTGCTGCATTTCCTGAATACACTTAATAAGAACAGGAACCAGCTCTGTATAGTTCACGCCAAGATAGCCATCCTGCCCTTCTTTGACAAGATTTGGAAATATCTCCTGCAATTCTTGGGCGGACAGACCAAAATGCAATTCTTTTGCCTTGCCAGTTTTCTCTTCTTCCTTTCCTAAGTTATCAACTTCTTCCTCAAAGACTTTCCGCACTTCCTCAGGGATATTGATGTTGTTTTCCGCTCTTCTGTATGTACGGTCTTTGTAGTTGTACTGAATGACATTCATTCCCATGATATTATTGAGGACACTCTCGCCGTTTTGGGCCTTCTCAAGAGATTGTACATTATCCTTTAGTCGCATGTCGGAAGGCGTGACCACCGATGTGGCCGTCAATGCTCCGTCTACGTATGTGTCGCCTATGAAATAGCCGGCATAGCAACCCTGCCCCAATGGTATCGGACAAAAAGTATAGGTGCTGTCTTCGGCTATTCCGAAAACGCCGACATTGAAACTCATCAGATTGCCGGGAAGGGTTCCGTGAGAGGAAAGGGGGACACGCCCCACAATGCCAACATTGTATATCCCATCAAGGCTCATGGCTTGGTTGAAGGAACCTATGGATGATTTCCAGTGGCCCATCGCAACGGCATGATTCTGCTGTCCGATGACATCAATCGTGTTTGACACAGTGTTAATACCAACCCCATATCGGGTACTGCCAGATATGTTTCCACTTTGGGAAAAAGAGTAATTCATGGAACTCGAAATGGTTCCCATCTCTACTTCACCGTTAGCTTTTACTTTCAATTGTGCGTGGCATTCTGCTGTGAACACCATTGCTGATATGATTAATGCGATTGTTTTTTTCATTGTTTTATAAATTCTCTTAATGGTTATAACAAAAATTTGCTGTAATTTCTTTTCCCCGACAGGGAAAAAGTGGAAGTTACTCCAACTCAATCAAGCCTGTGAACAGGTACGTGTCGGTGGATAGCTGCAGCGTGTAGCTGCCCGAGAGGGTCGATGGCAAGGCGCAGAACTGCACGCCTGCGGCGACATAGGTCTGATAGACGACGGTGTCGTTGTCGTCCAAGAGGGTGAGGGTGTACCCGCCGTGCTGCGACCATATATATAAGGTATGGTCGTCGAGGGTGACGTACGGAGGCTGGACGGGTGCCTTGGGAGGATTATTCCCAATAGTTCCTTTGTGGTCAAACAAGGTGGTAAGGACAACTTGCTCGCCCGTCGGTTGTTGACTCTCATTCTGTGCCATCGCCATAACTGGTATGACAATGAAGGTTGTCAAGATTACCTTTTCTTTCATTTCTTCCATTTTTTTATTGTTTACCTATTTTGAAATGAATTGCAATTCGGGGGCAAAGGTAAGCAAAAAAACAGCTCGAGGCAAGTTTTTAACAGAGAAAGGTGTTCACAAAAGTTCACAAAATTGCAAGATGTGACTTTGTGAACAGCCGTTGCCATCGAAGAAACCTAAAGGATGCCCCTGAGAAAGGCCATGAATTCACCTCCTTCGTCAGGTCTGCCGAAGATAGACTCATAAATCCTGTGGCGCTCCATCGTTGCAGAAGATCTTTTTACCCCCAGCAATGTAGCGATGTTGGCAGGCTTGATGTTCAGTCTGTATAATAGGCAAAAGTCGTATTTCTTCAGAGGGAGACGGTGCCCAATGACGAGTTGCTGATAGAAAGACGGGTATTTCTCTCTGAACTCTTCGCGCAGGTGTTTTAACTCGACAGGACTGAGGCTGCGCGGTGGGTTTTCGGAAAGACAGATTGATATGTGTTGGAGTGCATCAAGGCTGGAAAGGATATCATCAACCTGCTGGATGGTCTGTATCTTTTCCATTTGGTGCATCTTGTTTTCTGCATCTTCCAACTTCTTCTTAAGCGAGTTGATCTCTGAAGCCATTTCTGACAGATTGTTTTCGCGTTCTTTAATCTCCTCTTGATGGCGTTTGTTAATGTCAGTATTCTTATCTTTCAGCAGCTGCAAAGCGGAAAGGGCATCTTCGTGCCGTTCAAGAGTGGCCACATAAGTCTGTCTGATATGTTCGAGTTCCCTTTGTTTTTCTTTCTTATCTCTTTCAAGTGATTTTATCCTCGTGTACCACCCCATTCCGAAATAGCCGCCGACCAACACGATGACGATGAAAATGAATATCAACAGCTGCCGATGCCGTTTAGCCTGCTCATTCTTGAGCCTGAGCCAGTCTGCCTGCTTTTGCAGGCTTGCGTATTTGTGTGAGTTTTCCTGTTGGGCCAATGCTGCCGTCCGTATGTCGAGCCTGAGTGAATCGTTCAGTCTGGACGAAAGCCTCGCATATTTAATTATTGAGTCGCTGACATTCTTCTTTCCGTAAAAGGATTCCAGCTCCTTTGCTCCTGCAAGCCTTGTCTCTAAGGAATAACAAGTGTGCAGACTCTTCCTGAACAGCATGACCGCGCTGTCCGCCTTGCCGCAATGGAGCAGGTAAATCCCTTTATAGACATAGTACAAGGCCTTTGTAGGCTCTATGTCTCCTGCTGGATCAAAGTATCCGGAATAGCGCTCGTACTCATGGAGCTTTGAGGCAATGCTGTCGTATCGCCCCATGTCTACCAATATTGACAATTCCAGACCGCTTGTGCGTGCGGCTTCAGACCGATAGCCATGCTGGAGAAGTTCAGTATGGACCGAATCCAGCAACCGTAGCGATTCTTTCCTCTTCCCCTTGGCCTCAAGCACGGTTGCAACGCTTTCGTATGCCCACATCTCAGATCTAAAGTCTTTGACTTTCTTTGACAGGGATATTACTTCATTCAACTCGGATAGTTGCAAGTCGTAAAGATCTTGCATGTAAATAATGAATGCCAGTTGGGAATGAGCACGCAGCAGTGTTGCGTAGTCAGAATGAACATCTGTGGTATCAGCCACATCTGCTGCATTGTTGAATTCGTACATGGCTACGGGTGCTTCCCCCATATCCGAATAGCAGCGGCCCAATAGGTAGTGAGCGAGCATGCGGTTGTTGGCCTCGCGCCTGGTGGAGGTGGTGTTGTCGTAGTAGTCGCAGACGCGGCGCATCAGGGCGGCGTGGCGTGCTGTGAGGACGGTGTCGCACTTGTTCTCGGCGTTGGTGCGCAGGAGGTAGTAGCGCATGAGGTCGCGCCGCGACATCTCTGCGGTGTCGCGGGCCATGCCGTTGAGGAGGGTCAGGGCAGAGTCGGGGCGGGCGTTGATGAGGGTGTCGATCCCACCCAGCCTCTCCGAGGGGGATGGGTTATGGCAGGCCGCCAGCAATAGGAGGACGGCGATGACGCCTGTTAGGCGGAAACGCTGTGCCGCCCTTATGTTGTTGAAACTTTTCACGGTTGTTCGGAGAAGATAACCTGAACGACGGTCTGACCGACGGCTTGAAGAGTGCCAAGGTCGATGTGCTGCATGTCGTCGTTGACGGTGTGCCAGGTGGGGCCAAAACTGCTCTGGGCGCAGTCGGGGTAGTAGGGGATGATGTCGATGGTGGGAATGCCTGCCACCTCGTTGACTGGCACGTGGTCGTCGGTGACACCTCCGCCGACGGACTCGGGGAAGAAGCTACCATAGCCCACCACTTGGGCTGCCTTCCACACCTTGGCCACAATGTCGCTGGCATATCGCAGCGAGAAGCCTTCCTGATAGAAGCGTGCCCCCTGGCCTCCCACCATGTCGAGGAGTATGCCGTAAACAGGTTTTGCCGGCAGCAGCGAAGGCTGACTGGCATACTGCTTTGCCCAGTGCTGTGCTCCGAGGGCCCAGCTGTCGCTCTGGTCGCCTTGGTTGGCCCATTGCGGTGTGCCCCAGTCTTCTGCATCGAAACAGACGAAGTCGACTCCGACAGCGAGCGAGTCGTTGCGACCAAGCAGACGTGCTATCTCGAGCATGACGGCTACGCCGCTGGCACCGTCGTTGGCTGCCATGACAGGTTTGTGCCAGTTGGTGGAGTCAGGGTCGTTGTCGGCCCAAGGGCGACTGTCCCAGTGAGCGCAAAGGAGGATGCGCCGCTCGGCATTGGGGTTGAGTGTTGCCATGATGTTGGTGCTGCTGAGCATGGTGCCGTCGTAGCCGCGGAGGCTGGCTTCTTGTGTGGACACCTCGCATCCGAAGGAGCGGAACTTGTCGGCTATCCACTGTCCGCACTGGTCGTGGGCAGCGGAGTTCATCGTGCGAGGCCCGAAGGCGCATTGAGCCTCGCAGAAGGCGTATGCCGAATCGGCTACGAAGGAAGGTCCTACGGGAGTGTCGAACGTGCCTTGCTCAGGCGAAGGCTTGTTGCTCTTGCAGGCTGCAAGGGAGAGGAGAAGGGGCAGGGCGAGGGCCGCTGCAAAACAGCGGCTTAAGGAACCGAAGGATATCATAATGCTCAATGTTTACTTTTTAATTTTTAATGTTCAATGCTCAATGTTCAATGATTTTGCACTTGCGTCATGACGCGGAGCCAATTGGCTCCCCAGATTTTCTCAATGTCGCGAAGGCTGTATTTGCGGCGTAGCAGATGGAGGGTGAACTGTATCATCTCGCTACTGTCGGCCAGTCCGCGGACACCACCATCGCCGTCGAAGTCGGTGCCTAAACCGACGTGGTCGATGCCCATCACCTTGATGGCATGCTCAAGATGAGCGAGCGCGTCGAGGATGGTGGCCTCGCCTTCCTGGCGGAGGAATCCGTGATAGAGCGTCACCTGCATGACACCTCCAGCCTGTGCCAAGGCTCGCATCTGGTCGTCGGTAAGGTTGCGCGGATGGTCGCAGAGGGCACGGCAGCTGCTATGGCTGCATACGATGGGTGTCTGGCTGATGTCGAGTGCATCGTAGAAGCTCTTCTCGCCGGCATGACTGAGGTCGACCATAATGCCCTGTTGGTTCATTTGCTGGATGACCTTCTCACCAAACTGACTCACACCGTTGTGGGTGTTGCATCCCTTGGCTGAGTCGCAGATGTCGTTGTCGCCGTTGTGGCAGAGCGTCATGTAGACGACACCTCGTTGTGCGAAGTGCTTGACGTTTTGCAACTGATGGTCGAGGGCGAGAGCATTCTCGATGGCGAGCATGATGCTCTTCCTTCCTTTGCGCTTGTCCTCATAGAGGTCGGCCGGAGTGCGTGCGATGCTGATATGCTGGCTGTTCTTCCGAACGATGTCCTCTATATGGTCGAAGATGGCGTTGGCATAAGAGAAGGGGGTGAGTTGAGAGGGGAGAGTTGAGAGGGGAGAGTTGAGAGGTGAGAGTTGAGAGGTGAGAGGAGCGGGTGGCTTTACCAGAGACGAGAACTGCTCACCGATTTTCGGCTGTGGCAGATAGGCCGCCATGATGACCGACGACTGATGCCCCTCGGTCATCTTGTGCAGATCGACGAGGATGCGTGGGTCGCGCTGGTCGAAGCGTATGCCTTGGTGGAAGAACATCGGGGTGTCGCAATGGGTGTCGAGCGTGATGATGCGGTGGTGTATGTGCTTGGCTGTACTGAACTGTCGTGCCTGGTCGACGAGCCACTGAAAGATGGGCAGTCCCGACTCCAACCACTCGGGATGCCACTGCACGCCGAGAATAGCCTTATATTCTGTACTCTCCATGCCCTCGACGACACCATCGGCAGCATGGGCCGTGATGCGGAAACTCTTCCCCCCGTCGGCCACTGCCTGATGGTGGAAACTGTTGACATAGATTTTCTCCTCGCCATAGATGTCGTAGAGAATACTGTCGCGGCGGATGTTGACAGAATGTGTCAGCTCAGACTGCCGTGCATCCTGATTGTGACGGATAGGAGGAGTAGCCGACTGACTGTTTTTCTTCGATGCGGAGAACCGAGAAGTGAGAGGTGAGAGGTGAGAGGTGAGGGGTGAGGGGTGAGAGGTGAGAGGTGAGGGCTGAGCGGTACAAGTGTTGATGTCTTGTGTCACCCTTCCTCCCAATGCCATAGCCAGTGTCTGCATGCCACGGCAGATGCCGAGCATCGGTATCTGGCGGTTGTAAGCCAGCCTTGTGATGAGAAGTTCCGGCAGGTCGCGTTGTGCATTGATGTGCCCAAGGCCCTGACAGGGTTCCTCACCGCTCCAAAGAGGGTTGAAGTCGGCACCGCCGCTAAGGATGAGTCCGTCGATGTGATCTAAGATGTTGATGATGGTGTTCTTGTCGGCGATGGGTGGGATAACGATGGGTGTTGCCCCTGCAGCGATGACCTGCTGGTAGTATTTCTCACGCAGCGTGAGGTCGCCGTCGGCATAGTTGCCCGTTATGCCGATGATGGGCTGCCGTTCGGCCTCGGGGTATGCCGCATAGATAGGGTCGAGATACGACTGTATGTTGAAGTTGTTCATTGTTGAGTTGTATGTCCTTACTGATTGATGGGGATGTCGCGCTTGATGCTCTGTTCGAGCGAGATAAGTGTCTCTGTTGCCACTACGCCGGGTATGCTCTGCAGCTGTCCATTGATGAGGTGCATAAGCTGTTCGTTGTCTTTGGCGAAGAGCTTCACCATCATGGTGTACGGGCCAGTGGTGAAGTGGCATTCCACGACCTCGGGTATGTCTTTGAGCTTTTCCACCACACTTTTGTACATGTTGCCACGCTCGAGGTTCATGCCGACATAAGTGCAGGTGGTATACCCCAATGCCTTGGGGTTGATTTCAAACGAGCTGCCCACGATGACGCCGTCATCGATGAGGTGTTGGACACGCTGGTGGATGGCAGCTCGCGACACGCCGCATTCGGCGGCGACATCTTTGAAAGGCAGACGGGCATTCTTCGAGATGATGCCCATGATTTTCTTGTCCAGACTATCTATTTTCTCCATGTTTTGATTGCTGATAATGTTTAAATGGTATGATTAGCAAGCAAAAGTAGGTATAATAAATGAAATATGCAACAATTTGACAGAAAAAGTATGGTTTTTCAAGCCAAATTGTTGCATATTTGAAGACGTATAAGCCTTTGCGGGGCTATTTTGCTGTCTTTTTGGCAGCAGGCTTCGTGTTCTTTGCGGGCTTTGTAGCAGGCTTAACAGCAGGTTTGTCTGTTGCCGGCTTCGCTGCTGCAGGAGCAGCCTTGACCACCTCTTCCACTTCGACGGTGAAGATGAGGGTCGAGAAGGGAGGAATCTTACCAGCCTGACGTTCGCCGTAGGCCAGGTTCTCGGGGATGTAGAGCTCCCATTTGCTGCCTGCAGGCATCATGGTGAGCGCCTCTGTCCATCCTTTGATAACCTGGTTGGGACGGAACTTGCTGGTCTGCGGGTTGCGTTCGTAGCTGCTATCGAACACCGTGCCGTCGATGAGCCGGCCTTCGTATTTCACGACCACCTCGTCGTTGACTTCTGCAACAGCACCTGTACCTTCGCGCAGCACCTTATACTGCAGTCCGCTGGGCAGTGTCTTGACGCCTTCCTTCGTGGCATTCTCGGCCAGGAACTGTCGTCCCTCAGCTTTGGCAGCCTCTTCCTTGGCATGCTTGACGGCCTCGCGTCGTGTGCGGATGAGCTCTTCGGCCTTCTCCTGATGGTAGACGGCGGTGTCGTTCTTCAGCGAGGCGAGGAAGCCCTGCACCAGCTGGTCGCGCTGGATGGGGGTGTCGGATCCTTTAAACTCTTCAGTGATGCCGGGCAGCATGCGGTCTTGCAGCATTCCTGCTATGGCGATACCTGCTCCGTAGGCCTTGATGGGGTCGTCGACGTTCACCTTCAGCGCTTCCTCGAAGCCACGAATAAAGTCGTCCATGAAGGCTTCGTCGACACCATATTGCTGCTTTAGGAAGGGCAGCAGTCCGTTGGTGAGCGACATACCGGCGGCATAGCTCACCGAGTCGGATGTCGTATTGAGCACAACGGCGGGGCAGCTCTGGGCTGCCTCCGCCTGTTTCTTAGTCTTCTTCTTGTCGGGAGCAGCCTGCATCATAGCGGCGCAACCGACGAGAAGGGCGAACATGAATGCTAATTTCTTCATGGCTTATTTCTCGATACCAAGCAGTTCGATCTTGAAGATAAGTGCAGAGAAGGGCTTGATCTGTCCCTGCTCGCGCTCAGCGTAAGCCTTATCCTGCGGGATTACGACCTCCCATGTAGAGCCAACGGGCATGTGGGTCAGAGCCTCTGTCCATCCGGGGATAACCTGGTTGGCACCCAGCACGATGGGCTCTCCGCGCTTGTAAGAGCTGTCGAAGACGGTGCCGTCGATGGTCTTACCCTCGTAGTGCACCTTTACACGCGATGTGTCGGCGGGGATAGCACCCGAACCTTCCTTGATGACCTTATAGAGCACGCCGCCGGGGAGCTTCTTCACATCGGCGTTCTTGGCATATTTGGCCATGTACTCTTCGCCGGCCTTCTTGTTGCCGCCATACTGCTTCTCCATTTCCTGCGACTTGATTTCGCGCATCTTGTCCTGAGCCACCTGCTGAGCCTGCTCGAGCGTCATCAGTCCGGTGCGTCCTGTCGTAGCGGTAATGAAACCAGCCATGAAGTTCTTCATAGAAATGGTCTTCGTGCTGTCTTCTCCGAAGATCTCGTGGTTGATGTTCTTCACCATCTGCTGTCCAATCTGCTGACCGATCTGCAGACCGGCAAAGTAAGCATTCTTCTGCTTGTCGTCGCCAGCATTGACACCTTCGTTGAGACCCTTGATGAAGGCATCCATGTAAGCTGTGTCTACACCGAGACGCTGTACGAGATAGTCTTTCAAACCCTGAGTCTGTGCCATACCGATGGCATAGCTCAACGTGTCTACATCACTCTTAAGGCTGGCCTTAGGAGTTCCATTGCCGCACGATGTGATGGTAGCGGCAGCAATAGCCATAGCGGCTACGAATGTTAACTTTTTCATTGTTGTTTTTATTGTTAGAATGTTGTTTTATCTAATAGACGGGGATGTCTTACATCACCTCAAGCAGCTCCACGTCGAAGATGAGCGCGGAGAAGGGAGGGATGCTGCCACCGGCTCCGCTGGGGCCGTAGGCCAGCATATAGGGCAGGAAGAAGCGATACTTGCCACCTTCCTTCATCAGTTGCAGACCTTCGGTCCATCCTGCGATGACCTGGTCGAGGCCGAAGACGGCCGGTTCGCCTCGCTCTACGCTGCTGTCGAAGACAGTGCCGTCGACGAGGAATCCCTCATAGTGGCAACGCACCTTGTCGGATGGTTTCGGGCTGCGCCCCGTTCCTTCTTTGAGCACCATGTACTGCAGTCCGCTCTCGCGCACCTTGACACCTTCTTTCTTGGCATTCTCGGCGAGGAATTTCTCGCCTTCCACCTTGGCTTTCCGTCCGGCGGCTTCGCGCTCTTTCTGCATCTGCTCTTCCTTCTTCTGGAAATAGTTTTGCACGAGTAGCTGCGCCTCATGGTGGTCTACCTGTGGCTTTTTGCCGGTGAGCACATCTTTGATAGCGCTAAAGAAGTCGTCGAGCTCCAGTCCTTCAATATTCATCTGCAGCAACTGCTGGCCGATGCCGAGACCCAAGCCATAGCTAAGTTTATCCATAATTTCAGCCTTTCTTTTTATATTTAAGTAGGTATATTTCAAAAAAATCGGGGCAAAGGTACACTTTTTTTTGAATTTATTTGTCGTTATTGAAGAAATATTAGTAATTTTGTGCATTCTTAAACTTAGTTGACAAGAAAAAGGATTCAAATATCAGAAAGAAATATGAAAAAGATTGTTGTTTTGACAGGAGCCGGCATGTCAGTGGAAAGCGGTCTGAGCACATTCCGCGATGCCGACGGACTATGGGAGAACTATCCAGTGGCCCGTGTGGCAACACACGAGGGCTGGTTGGCCGATCCTGAGTATGTGAACAGTTTCTACAACATGCTGCGTAAGAAATTAGTGGAAGCAAAGCCCAATGAGGGCCATCGTTTGGTGGCCGGTTTGGAGAAAGACTTCGACGTGACGGTGGTGACACAGAATGTCGACAACCTGCACGAGATGGCTGGTTCGACCCATGTGGTGCATCTGCATGGCGAACTGATGAAGGTGTGCAGCAGTCGTGATGTCGACAACCCCCAATACCAGCGCACGCTGACACCTCCCGACCTTGAGGTGGCGCCGGGCGAGAAAGCTGGCGACGGTTCGTTGCTCCGCCCCTTCATCGTATTCTTCGGCGAGGGCGTTCCCAACATCATGACCGCTGCCGAAGAGGTGTCGAAGGCCGACATCCTCATCATCATCGGAACGTCGCTCGTGGTCTATCCCGCTGCCGGACTGGTGCAGTATGCTCCGCAGGGCATCCCCATCTACCTCATCGACCCCAACCCTGTGGCAGCTGCCTCAAGCCGTGGTATCCATCAGATCCAGAAAGGAGCCAGCGAGGGCATGAAGGAACTCACTGAGATTCTTGGGAAATTAAAGAATTAAAAAATTGAAGAATTAGGAAATTAAAAAATTGATAGATTGAAAGATTTGAAATGAATATCAGCAAACAAACATTATGGCGTGAGATTCGCGACTATCTCGTCATTCTCATCGGCCTGTTCAGCTACACCATTGGCTGGACGCTTTTTCTCTTACCTAACAATATCTCGACAGGCGGTGTGCCTGGTGTGTCATCTATTCTCTATTGGGCTTTCGAGACCCCTGTGCAAGTGACGTTCTTCGCCGTCAATGCCGTGCTGCTGTTGTTGGCACTCAAGATATTAGGTTTCAAGTTCTGCATCAAGACCATCTATGGCGTGGTGATGCTCACCATCATCCTGTCGTTCTTCCAACCGCTCATCAAGGACACCCACCTGTTGGCCGACCAGCCTTTCATGGCTGCCATCATCGGTGGCTGCTTCTGTGGCATCGGCATTGGCTTAGGGCTGGTGAGCAACGGTTCGTCGGGCGGAACAGACATCATCGCAGCCATCATCCACAAGTATCGCGACATTTCGCTCGGCCACCTCATCCTGATGGTCGACCTCATCGTCATCACCAGTTCGTATGTTGTGCTGAGAGACTGGAACCAGGTGCTCTATGGTTATGTGGTGCTCTTCGTTTCGTCGTATGTCGTCGACCAAGTGGTTAATGCCATGCGTCAGAGTGTACAGTTCTTTATCATCTCTGAGAAGCACGAAGAAATAGCTCGCGCCATTGTTTCAGAGCGCCACCGCGGCTGTACCGTCATCGACGGCAAGGGCTTCTATACCGGCCACGAACAGAAAATCCTGTTTGTGCTGGCCAAGAAACGCGAGAGCGGCATGATCTTCCAGCTTATCAACGACATCGACCCGGGTGCTTTCGTCACACAGAGTGCCGTCATCGGTGTCTATGGCCAGGGCTTCGACCACATGAAGGTGAGACATAAAAAGTAATTTCTCAAGTAGTCAACTTAAAGAATATGAAAGAAAACGAAAACATCCAGCTTCCCGAAAATGCGTTTCGAGAACTCCACGAAGGAGAACAATACGAACCGGTGATGTCGCCCCATCAGGCATATCCCGAAGTGAATGGCTGGTCGGTGACATGGGGTATCCTCATGGCCGTCCTCTTCTCGGCTGCTGCCGCCTATCTCGGACTGAAGGTGGGGCAGGTGTTCGAAGCTGCCATCCCCATTGCTATCATTGCTGTAGGCGTATCCACGGCCGCCAAGCGCAAGCGCGCCCTTGGCGAGAACGTCATCATCCAGTCGATAGGTGCCTGCTCGGGTGTCATCGTGGCTGGAGCCATCTTCACCCTTCCTGCCATCTATATCCTGCAGGCAAAATATCCCGACATGACGGTGTCGTTCATGAAGGTGTTCCTCAGTTCGCTCTTGGGTGGTATCATCGGCATCTTGTTCCTCATCCCCTTCCGCAAATACTTCGTCAGCGATATGCATGGCAAGTATCCATTCCCGGAGGCCACTGCCACGACGCAGGTGCTCGTGAGCGGAGCCAAAGGTGGTTCGCAGGCCAAGCCGTTGCTCTTCGCCGGCCTTGTGGGCGGACTTTACGACTTCATCGTTGCCACCTTCGGTTGGTGGAACGAGAACTTCACTACCCGTGTCATCGGATGGGGCGAACTGTTGGCCGACAAGGCCAAGCTGGTGTTCAAGGTGAATACCGGAGCCGCCGTCTTGGGTCTTGGTTACATCATCGGCTTCAAGTATGCCCTCATCATCTGTCTGGGTTCGCTCTCCGTATGGTGGATCATCGTGCCAGGCCTGGCACTGGTTTTCCCCGACACCGTGCTCAGCCAGTGGGATCCGTCTATCACGACAGCCGTCGGTGACATGAGCCCGGAGGCCATCTTCAAGGCTTATGGTAAGTCTATCGGTATCGGAGGCATCGCCATGGCTGGTATCATCGGTATCATCAAGAGCTGGGGCATCATCAAGAGTGCCGTCGGCCTGGCAGCCCAGGAGATGAAGGGAGGCAAGACCGTCGACAAGGAGCAGTTGCGCACACAGCGCGACATCTCGTTCAAGATTATTGCCATAGGCTCCATCATCACCATCATCCTGACGTTCCTTTTCTTCTATTTTGATGTGATGGAGGGCAACATCGTTCATGCCCTCGTTGCCATCCTGCTTGTCACCGTCATTGCGTTCCTCTTCACCACGGTGGCAGCCAACGCCATCGCCATCGTGGGTTCCAATCCTGTCAGCGGCATGACACTGATGACGCTCATCCTGGCCTCCGTTGTGATGGTGGCTGTAGGATTGAATGGCCCTGGTGGCATGCTGGCCGCGCTGATCATGGGTGGTGTGGTATGTACGGCTCTTTCCATGGCTGGCGGGTTTATCACCGACCTGAAGATTGGTTATTGGCTCGGCACGACACCGGCCAAGCAGCAGACGTGGAAGTTCCTCGGCACGCTGGTTTCTGCCGCTACCGTGGGCGGTGTGATGATTATCCTGAACAAGACCTACGGTTTCACCAGCGGTCAGCTGGCAGCACCTCAAGCCAACGCTATGGCTGCCGTCATCGAGCCACTGATGAACGGTGTGGGCGCCCCGTGGCTGCTTTATGGCATCGGTGCCGTTCTCTCTGTCGTGCTGACATGGTGTAAGGTTCCGGCTTTGCCTTTCGCCTTGGGTATGTTCATTCCCTTAGAGCTGAATATCCCTCTGCTGGTGGGTGGCGCCGTCCATTCGTTTGTCACCACGCGCTCGAAGAATGCCGACGTCAACAAAGACCGTGGAGAGAAGGGAACGCTCATTGCCTCTGGCTTTATCGCTGGTGGAGCCCTGATGGGCGTCGTGAGTGCGCTGTTGCGCTTCGGTGGCATCAACCTCATCAACGAGTCGTGGCTTGCCAACCCGCTCTCGGAGGTTTGCTCCCTCGCAGCCTACATCCTGCTCATCCTCTACTTTGTCAAGGCTACGCAGACGAAGAAGGGATAGTATAGCGATACCGCTACAACGAAAAAGGCCGCACTTCACAGTGCAGCCTTTTTTGGTTCAATTGAACAATACTCTTTGCCTTAAAATCATAAAAATAAGAAGACAATTTGTACGGGATGAATATTTCGCTTGCAAAGGTAAATAATCTTTACTTAATATCCAAATGTTTTAAAGATTTTTAGCGTTAAATTTTCCATCTGATTTGCAGAAGCAGGTCGCAAATGGATGAACTTTGGATGAGCTGATAGCCTGTTCCGATGGTGGAGCGGTCGAAGTAGTCGGTGACGCCAATCTTGGCGTTGAGCGTCAGCCGACTGCCCACTTGTTGCCGCAGCATGACCATATAGCGCAGGCCATTACCATAGTAGGCCGGCATAGAGAAGTCGTAGCGCAGACTGCGTTCGTAACTGTAGATGCGGCTGTCGTAGTCGTCGGTATCAAACAAGGCAATGCTGCCAGTGAGGCGTGTCGAAGGTAGCGCATTCCACGATGCTTGTTGGCTGAGCATCCACCCGCGACTCTTCTCTCTGAACGACGTCTGTGCCAGATCGAGCTGTGTACGGAGGTCGAGCGCGTCTGTTTGGTAAGAGGCTGCGATGCGTGCCCTATGCTCCGTACGCCATAGCAGCTGGGTATGGCTTTCGTCGTCGCGTTGCCGACGGCGCATCCGGTAGTGGGCTGAAAACAGCCAGTTGCGGCGTAATGCGTAGGTGAGCTTGGTGTAGAAGTCGTAGGCATGCGACGACCGGCTCGTCTGGTATTTCGCCCACGGGTGGTAGGCCACGTCGGCAAATCCCTCGATGTTGAAGCGTCGCGAAGGCCGCCAGCTTGCACCAGCATAGAGTCCGCTCTCGTTCTGTACGGCTCCACCGTCGCTGAAGCTGTTGCCCAAGATGGTTGTGTACTTCATGCCGTAGAATCGTTGCAAGAGCATGAGGCTGAAGCTGTTGTTTACTTGCCATGAGAGTCGGTTGATGGTAGCGATGGCCTTACTGTCGCCTGTTGCCGTCTCGCCATGTAGGGTAAGAGGACCCAGCAGCAGGCCGTAGTGGATGCCAGCGTTCCAGAAATCGCGTCCGTAGGCCTGAAAGCGCCGGTAGAGCGTCTTGGTGTTGGGGTGGAGGTCGCGGTCGAACCGTGTATAGGTGGCTGTGGCCCCAATATAATAATAAGTACGCGCGTGCGTAACATTTACTCCTGCTGCCAGTTGTTCAGAGTTGTTCTTCTTGTCCATCTCGCTCTGCGTGCGGTGGTAGCCCGATGTCACGATGGTGGCCATCGAGCCGTCGTCGTTGAGCGTGGCATCGATGTCGCGGTAAGAAAGGAAGGCCGAGAGGTCTGTCTGTTTGTCGATGCTCACCGTGGCCGCCACGCCTTGCAGGTAGTTGGCAGCCGACCTTGACGAGTGTTGCCTGATGTTGCTGCGGGCAGCCCCCATCGAGTTGACGGCCCATGTCTTGCCTAAAAGCAGGTTGTTGTTCACCACGAGACCCATGCCGAAGCTGGCTCGGTAGCGTCCTAAGACGATGGTCTTGAACCGTCCGATGTCGTTCATCACAGCGTAGAACGAGTAGAAGTCGTAGCCCATCTTGTTCTTGTTGGCGAAGAAGGGCTCGCCGGCATCCTGTGCACCCACCAGTCCCACTTTGAAACGTTGTCCGTAGCTGAAGCTGTAGCGCAGGTCGTGTCGGTAGGGATAGCCTAAGTAGCCTTCGTCGTCGCCTTTCCGCTTATAGAATGGGATGCGTGCCGTTGCCATGAGTTCGTGTCGTCCATATTTCAGGATGTTGCTCGCAGAGGGGAAACTGCGCTGCGTGGGCTGTTCGGATTGGATATTGACAAAATACATGAGCAACTGCCGTTTGGTGAAGTCGAGCTGGCCAATCATGGCCAGTTCGCCCAGGCTCTTCATGGGTCCGTGTCGGTCGATGTATTCGCAGATGGCTTCGACGTCTTCGCTGGCCAAGAAGGGCAACTGTTGCCATTGCTCGCGCGTGGCGGTGTTCACATCGAGAGGGTGCTGCTCCAGGTCGCAGAGCAGGTCGAAGGCTTGCTCATAGGCAGCTATCTGCTCGTCATCGTCGGCCAGCTGTTCGAGCATCGGCAGCCAGTCTTGTGCCAACGCATGGGCTGCCGAGAGGAACAGCAGGAAGAAGAGGATGATGTTCTTTTTCATGGTTTTCGTTTTGTTTGTTCTCCCGATATTTCATTTATCCTTTTTTCTGATGATGGTGAGGCCGTCGCGCAGGGGCAGGATTACGCGCTCCACCCTTGGATCGTTGGCCACAAAATCGTTGAAGTGCTCGATGCCCAAGGTCTGGCGGTCGGCAGGCCGTGCTTCTTCCAGCACGTGGCCGTCCCACAGCGTATTGTCGGCCAGTATGAAACCACCCGGTCTGACGATGCCGAGTGCCATCTCATAGGCTTCGAGATAGGTACGCTTGTCGCCGTCGAGGAAAACCATGTCGAACGTGATGCCTAATTTGGGAGCCTCAACGATGGCATCGCCGATGGTGAACACGATCTTGTCGGCCACCTCGCTCCCCTCTATCCACGGTCGGGTGAAGGGTTCCAGCTCGTCGTTGATCTCGTAGGTGAAGAGGTGCCCGCCGTCTTCCAGTCCCTCTGCCATGCTGATGGCGCTATAACCGCTGAATGTTCCCACTTCGAGGATGTTCTTCGGCCTTATCATGTGTACCAACATCTTGAGCAGCCGTCCCTGCAGGTGGCCACTGGCCATGCGTCCGCGCAGCAAGTGGATGTTGGTGGCGCGGTACAGACGGTACAGATAGTCGCCCTCGGAGTCGATATGCTGTAGTATATAGTCAGTCTCCCGCTCTGTTGTTTCGTTCATCATTGGCAAGGCTTATCGGATGGTCAGAATCTATGAGTGCCTCAATGGCCAGCCGGTAGCCTTCGAGGCCGAAACCGGCGATGATGCCACGGCAGACAGCGGTGAGGAGCGACTGGTGGCGGAAGAGTTCGCGCTGGTGGATGTTGCTGATGTGCACCTCGACGACAGGCGACGTGATGCTGCTGATGCAGTCGCGCAGAGCCACGCTTGTATGGGTATAGCCCCCAGCGTTGAGAACGATGCCGTCGACGGAGAATCCATCGCTCTGTAGTCTGTCGATGAGCTCCCCTTCGATGTTCGACTGGAAGTAGCTGATATCCACCTGCGGGTATTGCTGTCGCAACAACTCGAGGTAGTCTTCAAAGCGAACAGAGCCGTATATCTCTGGTTCGCGTCGGCCCAACAGGTTGAGGTTGGGACCGTTGATGATGAGTATCTTCATGCTAAAGTAGTGTAAAAACGCTGCAAATTTAATGAATATTCATCAAATAATGGTGGTTTCTCGGATAAAATGTATAACTTTGCGCCGATTTCATGCGATACGACCGAATGGAAAGTCCATCTGTACACCCTCTCAACGCTCAGAACAGGGCATTGCTCAGAGCCTATGAACGCTACCTGAAGCTGGAGCGCAACTTCACGCACAACACGCTGGAGGCCTACTCGCGCGATGTGCAGAAGCTGTTGAGCTACCTTGAGACAGAGCAGACAATAGCCGAGGAAGTGACCATCGACCAGCTGCACCATTTCGTTGCTAAGCTGCACGAAATAGGTATCGCCCCACGCTCGCAGGCCCGCATTCTCAGTGGTGTGCGCTCGTTCTATCGCTTCATGCATCTCGACGGACGTATCAAAGACGATCCTACGGAACTGCTCGAGTCGCCCTTCATCGGTGACCATCTGCCCGAGGTGCTCTCTACCGACGAGGTGGACCAGCTGGAGGCGGCCATCGACCTCTCTAAGTGGGAAGGCCACCGCAACCGAGCCATCATCGAGGTGCTCTTCTCCTGCGGACTGCGTGTCAGCGAACTGGTCAACCTGAAGTTGTCGTGTCTCTACATCGACGAAGAGTTTCTCCGCATCGAGGGGAAAGGACGGAAGGAGCGTCTCGTGCCATTGTCGCCCAAGGCCATCAAAGAGCTGCAGCTCTGGTTCGACGACCGTCGGCAGATGAACATCAAGGCTGGCGAGGAAGACTATGTGTTTCTCAATCGTCGAGGCAGCCACCTGACGCGCACCATGATACTGATCATCATCAAGCGGTTGGCAGAGGAAGTTGGCATAAAAAAGAACATCAGCCCTCACACCTTGCGCCACTCCTTTGCCACCGCTCTCTTAGAAGGCGGAGCCGACCTCAGGGCCATTCAGTCCATGCTGGGTCATGAGAGCATTGCCACTACGGAGATATACACCCATATCGACACCCATACCCTGCGCGAGGAGATACTCAACCACCACCCGCGCAATATCATCGAAAAAAACAACTAAGAAGAATGAAAACCCACAACTCGGTCCACAGTCAGATGTGGCGCGGCCTGCTCGCGTCAACAGTGCTGTTGATTCTCTTTGCCTCATGTGCTCGCATGGGAAATCCCGACGGTGGGTGGTACGACGAGGAACCACCACGCATCATCGGCTGCCAGCCAGAAGACAAAGCCACCAACGTCAAGACGCAGCGCATGGCCATTTACTTCAACGAGTATATCAAGATTGATAATCCCACCGAAAATGTCGTCGTGTCGCCACCGCAGATGGAGATGCCCGAGATAAAAGGGGCGGGTAAGAAGATTCTCATCCAGCTGCTCGACTCGCTGAAGGAGAACACCACCTACACCATCGACTTCAGCAACGCCATCACCGACAACAACGAAGACAACCCTTTGGGCAACTTCACCTATTCGTTCTCCACGAGCGACCATATCGACACGCTCGAGGTGGCCGGCTATGTGCTCAATGCTGAGAACCTGGAACCCATCAAGGGCATCCAGGTGGGACTCTATGCCAATCTGGCCGACTCGGCCCTTTACAGCGAGCCCATGCTGCGCAACAGCCGTACCGACGACCGTGGACATTTCGTCGTGAAGGGTATTGCGCCTGGTAGCTACCGTGTGTTTGCCCTGCAGGATATGGACGGCAACTACCAGCTCAGCCAGCGAGGAGAACAAGTGGCTTTCGACCACGAAATCATCGTGCCTTCTTTCAAACCTGACATCCGACAGGACACCATCTGGCGCGACTCGCTGCGCATCGACTCGCTCATCCGTGTGCCCTATACCCACTATCTGCCCGACGACATCGTGTTGCGCGCCTTCACACCACTGCAAAACGAGCGCTCGTTCCTGAAGGCCGAACGAAAGGAGGCCAACCGCTTTCAGCTGTTCTACACCTTTGGCGACAGCATACTGCCCCAGATTCGCGGACTGAACTTCGACGACACAAACGCCTTCGTTGTGGAAACGTCCGAACGACGTGACACCATCACCTACTGGCTGCGCGACACAACGCTCGTCAATCAGGACACGCTCGACGTAGAGCTCACCTACAATACCTTTAACTATCCCGACCTCTCTGACGACTCCCTCGACGTTTCGTTCGCTTCGGCCGCCCTGCAGCATAGTGTCGTCACCGACACGCTGACCATCCTCTCGAAGCAACCCTACGAGAAACGCAAGAAGCAGTTGGAGAAGGAATTCAACGAATGGAAGAAGAAGCAAGACAAGCTGAAGAAGAAAGGGGAGCCCTACGACTCTGTCATGCCCCTGAATCCCTTGGACGTGCAGATGAAGATTCCATCGCCCTTCGCTCCTGACCAGAACGTCATCATCACCGTGCCGACACCCATCGAGGAACCCGACACCGCAATGTTCCACCTCTATGCCAAGCACGACTCGCTCTGGTATGAGGCTCCCTTCGTGCTGCGGCCCTACGTCATGCCACACACCGACTATGTCGTGCCACGCACCTACGAGCTGGTGGGAGAATGGCGACCAGAGACGGAATATAGTCTGGAAATCGACTCAATGGCATTCCGCGACATCTACGGTACAGTCTCCGACCCCATCAAGAGAGGTTTCAAGGTGGCCAGCAACGACGAGTTCGGTTCGCTCTTCATGACCATCAACGGAATGAGTGGCACCAACATCGTCGTGCAACTCCTCAACGGCAGCGACAACGTCATCAAAGAGGTGGCGACAAACAACGGCACGGCGGAGTTCTTCTACCTGAAAGCAGGAAAATACTATATGCGGCTCTTCGAAGACCGCAACGGCAACGGACGCTGGGACACGGGCGACTATCTCTTAGACGAGCAGCCTGAGACGGTCTGCTATTATCCCGAAGAGATAGAGTGTAAGGAGAAGTGGGACCTCAGCCTGACGTGGGACCCGCAGCGACGGCCTGCTTTCCGGCAGAAGCCTGATGCCATCACACAGCAGAAAGGCGAGAAGGAGAAAACCATCAAGCGGCGCAACTTCGAACGGGCCAAGAAGCTCGGCATCGATTACGTGCGTGGAAAAATGTAGGATTGTACAGATAAAAATGAAGAAAGAGCTGCCTCCAATCATACAGGTGGGCGACGTGTTGCTCTCGCCCGACATCATCACCGAGCGGTTTTGTTGCGACCTGACAGTGTGCAAGGGACGCTGTTGCATCGAGGGCGATGCCGGCGCACCTGTCGCTCTCGACGAAATCATGGAGATAGAAAACATGCTGGACACCGTCTGGAGCGACCTCTCGGCATCGGCTCAGGCCGTCGTCGACCATCAAGGCGTAGCCTATACCGACCGTGAGGGCGACCTCGTGACCAGCATCGTGGGCGGAAAGGATTGTGTGTTCACCTGCTATGGCGACATCGAGGTGGAGGGACAGACCGTCGCCGACTGTTGTCTGTGTGCCTTGGAGAGGACTTGCCGACAAGGAAAATCGCGCTTCTGCAAACCCATCAGTTGCGCTCTTTACCCCATCCGTGCCAAGGTCTTCAGCAACGGCACCGTCGGACTGAACTATCACCGTTGGGACATCTGCCAATGTGGGCGCGACAAAGGCCGGCAGCTCGACCTGCCGCTCTACCGCTTCCTTGAAGGACCGCTCGTGAAGCGTTTCGGACAAACATGGTACGACGAACTCTGCAACATCGCCGCACAGCTCGCACCTTAGCTTGCACACCGACCGCCCGCTGCCGTGCTATTCCTTCGAGCCATCCTGCCCGATACGGTATCTGCGGGGGCTCACCCCAACGTGTTCCTTGAAATACTTGCCAAGGAACGACTGGTTGGGGAATTTCATCTTCTTCGAAATCTCCTTCACCGTCAGCGACGAATTCTTCAGCAACAGGCGCAGCTCCAGCACTACGTAGTTGTCTATCCACTCGTTGGGCGTGCGCTTGCTGGCCTGCTTCACCATCTCAGAGAGATACTTCGGCGAGATGTTCAGCTGCTCGGCATACCACGAGACGCGCCGCTCTTCGCGGAAATGCTTTTCGACAAGGGTCAGGAAGTTGGTGAACAGAATCTCTGCCCTCGTGCCGTGCGGTATGTCGATGTTCTGTTCTTGCTGCAAACGATAGATGGATTCGCTCAGGTCGTAGATCAATGTCGTGAAGAGCGACCGTACCACGTCCGTGCGGAAGTGGTGCGACTCTTGTTCTACCTTTTCTTTGATGAGATGGAAATACGTCTGGAAGGCCTCCGCCTCTTTCTCCGTGAGGTGAAACACCGGATGGGTGCGGGAGAAGAGATAGATGGCCGACAGGTCGCGAACGCCTTTCACCACCTCGTTGAAGAAATCGACAGATACAAAATATCCTACGCCGGCAAGGTCGGGACTCACCATGTAGTTGTCCATCACCTGACCGTCGTTGACGATGATGGCATCGCCCGGCCTCACCTCATATTTCTTGGTGTCCACAGTATACTGTGCTTTCCCTTTCAGACACAAGCCAAGGATCACACAGTTGGTACGACGGGGCACCACAGGCAGCGGCACTAACGAGAGATTGTCGATGAGCATAATCTTGTCGTCGATATGACTGCCGCCGTACACCTTGCAGGCCTCGGCTATCGTCAGTTCTACCATTCTTATATTCTCCATAGTCGTAATAATGATTCATGCCTCGATAGGCAAAAGTGATACTTGTTGTTTGTTTTCGGTGCAAAGATAAACAATTTTTCGGGAAAAGCGAAAGAAATAATGAAAAAAAATAGTGCATTTTGCTGAAAAATATTTGCTTTGCCAACAGAAAGCCATCTCCACGGCCTTTTTAACGCCGAAAACATGAACTACACGGAAGCCATCTCTGACCTGCTCAGGGATGGTTGCTGACCTTGTCAGGGATGGTCTCTGACCTGCTCAGAAACCATCTGTGACGAGCTCAGAAGACATCTGCGACACGTGAGCAGACTATCCCTGGGAGATGATCTGCGCCCACAGAAAAAGTTTTGCAAAAGATAGGGCGACACCTCACCAAAATGCGCTGAATCGCCCTGTTTATCGGCCTTCCAGATGGTGAGGTGGCCGCGAAACACCTCACCAGAGACCTCACCAGAGCCCCCACCATTCATTGCTCCCTATGCGCTGTTGCGATGCTGGGAAAGGCTATGGGTAGGCGAGCATAGCTCGGGCGCTCGGCCCTTCGGACGCTTTGCTTGCAAAGAATGGCGTCGCCTCCTACCCATTGCGCTAATGTAGGAGGTCACGCTTCCCAGCGTGACACCTGCCACGTGTGCCTCTTGTGTGCTGTTGCGACGCTAGGAAGCGTCGCCTCCTACGTGTGCTTCTTATGCGCTGTTGCGTACCATCCAGATGGTGAGGTGTGTGGTGAGATGTGTGGTGAGGTGTTTCGCGAACACCTCACCATCCGAAACCCGCATAGATAAAGGGATTGGAGGCATTTTGGTGAGGTGTTGAGCTTTTTGGGTGCAAACAATCATGAGAAGCGTCGCCTCCAACGTTGGAGCATGGGCGGCAGTGTTTTGCCATAAAGCGTCCCGTGCGAGTCACGCCAATTGATTTATGTCAAAAAATCGGATAGAATCAGAAAAAACATGTTCAGAAATTTGGTATATGTTGTAGATAATCACTAACTTTGCACCGTGTTTGAGAGAACACTCATTCGTTTAAGTTTTCATAGGTTAGTAGTTTGATAGATTTAAGGTAAAGATTATGTTATTAGTTTTTCAGGAGGCCGAAGTGAGTGATTCATATCGTCCTCTATTTTTTTGTGATAACACGAGCCTGCCAGAATAAACTTACGTAAAGAAAATCCACTGTCGCGTTCCGCTTCACTCCCTCGTTCGTTTTTTTTCTTGTTTGTCGCCATAAGTGACGGAAAAAATCTAAACAGAACTTAAAAAATAGCTTTGTATTCAATAATTTACATAATAAAGTTTGAAAAAGTCACGCTATTTGCGGATTTCTGCTTAAATTTGCAAGCTAAAAATAAAATCGCACACATGAAGAGATTATCAATGCCCCTCGTCCTTATGCTCGCCACAGCACTGCTCTGCGCATCGTGCTTAGGCAGCAGCGAAGAGGAGTACACCTATTACGACGACACAGCCATTACGGCCTTCTCGCTTGGCACGCTCAACAGATATACCTATGTGACGAAGAGCGATGGCACGGACAGTATCGCCAAGACTACCGTCACAGGCAGCAACTATAAGTTCTACATCGACCAGCAGCAGCGACGCATCTACAATCCCGACTCGCTGCCCGTTGGAACGGATGCCGAGAAGGTTGTGTGCACCATAACAGCCAAGAATGCGGGCACGGTGCTGCTGAAGCATCCCGACAAAGACTCGGTGGCGTATTATACATCGACGGACAGCATCGACTTCACGCGTCCGCGTACGCTCATCGTCTATTCGCAGAGTGGCCGAACCTTCCGCGAATATACCGTCAATGTCAATGTCCATCAGCAGGAGGCCGACGAGATGGTCTGGGACACTCGGTCGGCCGACGAGGCGACCACAGCATGGCAACAATATGGCCAACCGCTGCTGAGCCTCATACCCGACTGGAGCCAGGAACAGCTCGACAGCGATGCTGCACTGCTCCCTACAGAGGATGTCAGTGCCTGCCGCTACACGCTGCGGACGAATGCCGACGTGGAGCGTATCGTCGTCGTGGGCAACCGCAGCCTTACCGACTTCCCCGACGACTCGCTGGCCGTGGTGTGGAGCAAGCTGGTGGAGAACGACGAGCATAGCCACGACCACCAGTGGATATACCTCTCTACAACGGGCAACCGCTTCCCGCTGCCACGCATGAAGAGCCTCACCGTGGCCTACTACGACGACTGTCTTCTGGCCACCGGACTGCTCGACGATGGCACGGTAAGTCCTATCTATGTCAGTCGCGACGGCGGCAACGTGTGGAGAAAGGACGACAACTATCCCTTGCCCAGCAACATCAACGGTTCTGATAACGAAAACCTTACACCCTACGAGAGCGTCAAGCTTTTTGCCGACGACGACAACCGACTGTGGATTGTTGTCAACGACCAGGCGGCATGGTGCGGACGCATCAACAGGTTAGGGTGGAAATAAAAAAACGACAGCTTAGCGTATGAAGTGGTTTGAGAGCATCTCCAGCAAAGACAGCCGGTCCTCCTCACGTCGAGGGGGACGGAGTGTGTGGGGGTTGCTCCTGCTCTTCATGCTCTCAGCACCCGTCCCCACTCTCGCCCAGGCCGACGAAGAATATCTCTTAGAGGTGGGTGGCGGCATAGGTGCCGTCAGCTATTTAGGCGACTTCAACGGCTCCATCAGCGGCAACATGCAGCCCCTGGCGACAGCATTGCTCAGGAGGGTTCTCAATCCGTATATGGGCGTCACGGCAACCGTCTCCTACGGACAGCTCAAAGGCAGCTACAAGTCGGCCGACACGTTCTATCCCGACTATCAGGGACAGACCTACTCGTTCAGCAACCCACTGGTAGACCTCTCCCTGCGCTACGAGTACAACTTCTGGCCATACGGAACGGGGCGCGACTACCGGGGAGCCAAACGACTGACACCCTTCGTCTTCGGCGGTCTGGGAGGTACTTATACCAACACGACGGGCACCGTCTTGGCCACCAACCTGCTGCTCGGTGCCGGTGTGAAATACAAGGCAGCCAAGCGGCTGAATGTTGCGCTGGAATGGGGCATACACTTCACGACAAGCGACAAGCTCGACGGGGCGGAAGACCCCTATTATATAAAAAGTACGGGCGCGTTTAAGAACAAAGACTGCTATTCGGCCCTACAGCTCACGCTCACTTACAGCTTCCTGGCCAAGTGCCGCACCTGTCACAACGAGGACGAGTGAGGAGTTGCATCAATATTATGCATTAAGAATTATGAATTATGAATTAGATAAAATTCCCAAGCACATCGCCATCATCATGGATGGTAATGGACGCTGGGCAACACAGAGAGGAAAAGACCGCAGCTTCGGCCATCAGGCCGGGGTGGAGTCGGTGCACAAGATTACGTCGGAGTGTACCCGATTAGGGGTAAAGTGGCTCACACTCTACACCTTCTCGACAGAAAACTGGAACCGCCCCATCGAGGAGGTACAGGCACTGATGGGACTGCTCATGACATCGCTCGAAGAGGAAATCTTCATGAAGAACAACGTGCGCCTGCAGGTCATCGGCGACATGCAGCGCGTGCCGAAGGATGTCAGGGAGAAGATAGAGGAGACCATCGAGCATACGGCGAAGAACGACTCCATGACGCTCGTCATCGCGCTGAGCTATTCGTCGAAGTGGGAGCTGACTAAGGCTGTCAAGAATATCGTCGGTGATGTGCAGCAGGGAAAGCTCACCGTCAATGATATCAACGAGGACCTCATCAATACGTACCTCGAAACGGCTCACATGCCCGACCCCGACCTGCTTATCCGCACCGGCGGCGAACTGCGCATCTCCAACTACCTGCTCTGGCAGATAGCCTATTCCGAACTCTACTTCTGCGACACCTACTGGCCCGACTTCGACGAGGAATGTCTGCACAAGGCCATCGAGAGCTACCAGAACCGTCAGCGCCGCTTCGGAAAGACGGAGGCCCAGATAGAACAGGAACTGCGCATCAAAGGATAACACCCATCGGCGGACCGAACCGCCTATCAGTGAAAAGTCAGAAAATGAAAAAACTCAATCATATCGTCCTGATGGCTCTTTGCCTTGTGGGAATGAAGGCTGCAGCACAGGAAAAAATCGTCAACCCCGACATATCGTATGCCGGAACACCGCGGACATGCACCGTGGCAGGCATCAACGTGAGTGGTGTGGATGGCTACGAAGACTATGTGCTTGCCGGCATCTCCGGACTCACCGTCGGGCAGCAGATCACCGTGCCGGGAAATGAGATTACCGATGCCGTGAAGCGATATTGGAAACACGGACTCTTCTCGAAGGTTTCCATCGCTGCCGACTCGCTCATCGGCGACAAGATCTACCTGCACATCTATCTGGCTTCGCGACCACGCGTGTCGACCATCAACTACAGCGGGCTGAAGAAGTCGGAACGAGAGGACATGGAGGCCAAGCTCGGACTGCTCAAGGGCAGCCAGATAACGCCCAACATGATCGACCGCGCCAAGATCCTGGCCAAGAAATACTTTGAGGACAAGGGATTCAAGAACGCTGAAATCATCATCACGCAGCGCGACGACGTGGCCAACAAGAACCAGGTCATCCTCGACATCGACATCGACAAGAAGCAGAAGATGAAGGTGCGGCAGATTATCATCGAGGGCAACAAGGCGCTGAAAGACTCTAAGATCAAGGGCGGATTCCTCAAGAAGGGTGCCTTCGCCAAGACGCACGAGGCTGGCAAGCTCTCCACCTTCCTCAAAGCCAAGAAGTTCACACCCGAACGCTGGAAGGAAGACAAGCAGAAACTCATTGAGAAATACAACGAATACGGCTATCGCGATGCCGTCATCCTCGAAGACAGCGTATGGAACGTCGACGACAAGCACGTCAGCGTCTACATCAAGGTGGAGGAAGGAACGAAATACTACCTGCGCGACATCCGATGGGTGGGCAACACCGTCTATCCCACCGACCAGCTGAGCCGCGTGCTCGGTATGAACAAGGGCGATGTCTACAACCAGAAGCTCATGGAGAAACGACTCTCGCAAGACGACGACGCTGTGGGCAACATGTACTGGAACAACGGTTACCTCTTCTACAGCCTGCAGCCGACGGAGGTGAACATCGTGGGCGACAGTATCGACCTCGAGATGCGCATCCAGGAGGGACCGCAGGCGCACATCAGCCATGTACGCATCATGGGCAACGACCGTCTCTACGAGAATGTCATCCGACGCGAGTTGCACACCAAGCCTGGCGACCTCTTCTCGAAAGAGGCACTGCAGCGCTCACAGCGCGAGCTGGCTTCGATGGGACACTTCGACCCCGAAAAGGTCATCCCCGAGCCAAAGCCTAACTACGAAGACGGAACGGTGGACATTGACTGGAACCTCGTGCCAAAGTCGAACGACCAGGTAGAGCTCTCCCTCGGATGGGGACAGACGGGTGTCATCGCCCGCATCGGACTGAAGCTGAACAACTTCTCCATGGCCAACCTCTTCAATAAGAACAAGGAGCATCGTGGCATCATGCCCATTGGCGATGGCGAGGTGTTGTCGCTCGGCGTACAGTCGAACGGACGCTACTACACCTCGGGCAACATCTCCTACTCGACAGGATGGTTCGGAGGCAAACGACCCATACAGCTCTCCGTGGGTGCTTTCTACTCGAAGCAGAGCGACGTCAGCAGCAACTATTACAACCAGGCCTACATGAACAATATGTACAGCTATATGTACGGCTACGGCAACTATGGCTACGGCTATGGCTACAACAACTACGAGAACTTCTACGACCCCGACAAGAACATCCGCGTCTTCGGTGCAAGCATCGGTTGGGGTAAACGTCTGCGCTGGCCCGACGACTACTTCTCGCTGGGCATGGAGCTGGGCTATACACGCTATATGCTGCGCAACTGGACCTACTATGGCCTGATTAGCAACGGCAACATGAACAACCTCAACTTCGGTATCACGCTCTCCAGAACATCGACCGACAACCAGCTCTTCCCGCGTCGTGGCTCTGAGTTCATGGCTTCCGTATCGCTCACTCCGCCATGGTCGCTCTGGGATGGCAAGGACTACAAGAACCTGGCCACCGACAGCAAGGCTTCCGACTACGACCGGCAGCAGCAGGAGAAGTATCGCTGGATAGAATACCACAAGTGGAAGTTTAAGAGCCGCACCTTCACAGCGCTGACCAACGGAGCGAAGTGTCTCGTCCTGATGACACGCGTCGAGATGGGTATCATCGGTTCGTACAACAAGTACAAGAAGTCGCCCTTCGAGACCTACTATGTCGGTGGCGACGGCATGAGCGGCTATTCCATGGGCTATTCCGAGGAGACCATCGGACTGCGCGGCTACGACAACGGCTCTATCTCGCAGAATGCTGTCTACAGTTCCACCGTCAGCTCCTACGATGTGTCGTACAATGCCTATGCCTACGACCGCTTTTCGCTCGAAGTCCGCTATCCCTTCATGCTGGGCAACACCACCATCTACGGACTCACCTTCGCCGAGGCTGGTAATGCCTGGACCGACCCGAAAAAGTTCAATCCCTTCGACATGAAACGCTCGGCCGGTGTCGGTGTGCGCATCTTCCTCCCCATGGTAGGTATGATGGGTATCGACTGGGCATACGGCTTCGACAAGGTCTACAACGGCAGCGAATATCGGAAGGGCGGCAGCAACTTCCACTTCGTTCTCGGACAGGAGTTCTAAACCTTCTGCTTGCCGCTACGTCATAACAACAAAACCCCTAAAAAAGAAAAAGATAATGAAGAGAATCATCACAGCGTGCCTCATCGCCCTCACGACGATGACGGCCAGTGCGCAGAAAACGGCACTCATCGACATGGAGTACATCCTGAAGAATGTTCCTGCCTACGAGCGGGCCAACGAACAGCTCAACCAGGTGTCGCGCAAATGGCAGGCTGAGGTAGAGGCTATTAACACCGAGGCTCAGACCATGTACAAGAACTATCAGAACGAGGTGGTTTTCCTCTCGCAGGAACAGAAGGCTGCCAAACAAGAGGCCATCATGGCCAAGGAGAAGGAGGCCAGCGACCTGAAGAAGAAATACTTCGGACCTGAAGGCGAGCTCTTCAAGAAACGCGAGAGCCTCATCACGCCTATCCACGAAGAGATAAGCACCGCCGTACAGGACATCGCCAAACTCCGTGGCTACCAGATTGTCTACGACCGCGCCTCGGCCGGCATCATCTACGGATCGCCGCAGATAGACATCAGCAACGAGGTGCTGCAGAAACTCGGCTACGGCAACTAATGCCTTCCAGCAAATGACAGAATTACAGAATTAAAAATTTAAAAATTCAAAATTTAAACTTTAAAAATGAAAAAGGTTTTAATCGCACTGATGATGCTCCTTCCGATGGCATCATTCGCACAGAAATTCGGACATGTCGACGTTAACAACATCATGCAGACCCTTCCCGAACTCTCGAAGGTGAACGGTGAGCTCGAAGCCCTCGGCAAGCAGTATCAGAACGAGCTGCAGGCCATGCAGGACGAGATTCAGCGCAAGGCCGACGAGTATGAGAAGACAAAGTCGACCATGAATGCTACCAAGCAGCAGGAGACAGAGACGATGCTCAACGACCTCATGCAGAAATACCAGCAGGCCCTGCAGGACAACCAGACGCAGTTCAACAAGGCTCAGCAGGAGAAGATGGCTCCCATCCAGGAGAAGATATACAAGGCCATCGAGAATGTCGGTAAGGCTGGCGGTTACGTCTACATCATGCAGACGGGCACCGTGCCCTACATCAGCGATACGCTGAGCAAGGACGTCACTGCCGAGGTGAAAGCCGAACTCAACAAAATGAAGTAAATTCCATTCATGGTGAAGAAACTGTTTTCGTCACTCATCATCATCTTAGCGCTGCCACTCTCCGTGGCAGCGCAGATGCATTTTGGCTACCTGAGCTACGACAAGGCGTTGCAGGCTATGCCCGAATATAACGTGGCCAGACAGCAGATGGCCGACCTCAGGACGCAGTACGAAGGCGAGATGAAGCGTGTGGAAGACGAGTTCAACAAGAAGTACGAGGAATTTGTCGTGCAGCAGAATGAGTTGGCCACTCCCATCCGCATGAAGCGCCAAGCCGAGCTGCAGGAGATGATGGAGAAGAACATCGCCTTCAAGGAAGAGGCACGCCGTCTCATCGCCGAGGCCGAGCAGAAGACCTACGGCCCCATCCGCGAAAGACTCGATGCTGCCGTCAAGACGATAGGTCAGCAGAAGGGCTACGCCTTCATCCTCAACACCGACAACGCCGCCGTGCCTTATATCAACCCCCAGCAGGGTGAGGATATCACAGATGCCGTTGCCGACGCTTTGAGAACGACTCCTTGAGAACGATTCGTCATCAAAATAATGATTCAATAATAAATGATTACGAATGCATCATAAATTATGCATTATGAATTATGCATTATGAATTATGAATTATGAATTAACCGGCCCTATCGGCATCTTCGACAGCGGATACGGTGGACTGACCATCCTCCACGAGATACGGCAGCTGCTACCGCAGTACGACTACCTTTATCTCGGCGACAACGCGCGGGCTCCCTACGGCCCGCGCTCGTTCGAGGTGGTCTATGAGTTCACACGCCAGGCCGTCTTCAAACTCTTCTCCATGGGCTGCCATCTCGTCATCCTTGCCTGCAATACCGCCTCGGCCAAAGCTCTGCGCTCTATTCAGCAGAAAGACCTCCCCCTGCTCGACCATCACTCATCACCCCACACCCAAGAGTCCCGTCTCTTACCAGGCGGATTCCATCCGCCCTTCCCCCCCCCATCAAAAAGGGTGCTCGGCATCATCCGCCCCACGGCTGAAATCATCGGACAGCTCACCCAATCGCGACATGTGGGCATCCTCGCCACCGAGGGAACCATCAAGAGCCAAAGCTATCAGCTCGAAATACAGAAGTTCGCCCCTGACATCACTGTCAGCGGCGTGGCATGCCCCTTCTGGGTGCCATTGGTGGAATACAACGAGATGGACTCACCAGGTGCCGACTATTTTGTCAAGAAACGCATCGACCAGCTCCTCATGACCGATTCCGAGATTGACACCATCATCCTCGGATGCACCCATTACCCGCTGTTGCTGAACAAAATCCTGAAATACGTGCCCCGCGGCGTCAAGGTCATCGCCCAAGGTGAATATGTCGCCAACAGCCTTGCCGACTATCTCCGTCGCCATCCCGAGATGGAGCAACGTTGCTCCAAAGGGGCTTCTTGTCGATACCTGACTACCGAGAACGCGGAGAAATTCAAGGAAAGCGCTCTCATCTTCCTCCACGAACACATCGACGTGCAGACCGTCGAACTCGAACAAGCACGTTGTTCCCACGATTGAAACATCGCTCGTTCAATATTTATTTTTTTTGCAAAAGTTTATTTCGAACACTTAAAAAAACGTAATATGAAGATATTTGCAATAGGAAAAAACTACATCGAACACAATAAAGAAATGGATGGCGCGTTATATAAACCAGAGAGTCCTGTTGTGTTCCTCAAAGCCGACTCGTCGCTGCTGAAAGACCGCAAGCCGTTCTTCCCCCCCGACGACCTCGGACGCATCGACTACGAGACGGAGGTGGTGGTGAGAATCTGCCGGCTGGGAAAGAGCATCCCCCAGCAGTTTGCGCGCCGATACTACGACGCAGCCACGGTGGGCATCGACTTCACGGCACGCGAGCTACAACGTAAGCTGAAGGACAAAGGACTGCCCTGGGACCTGAGCAAAGGCTTCGACGGAGCAGCTGCCTTGGGCGAATGGGTGGAACTGGACCGCTTGCCTGACATACAGGCGCTGCACTTCCGCCTCGACATCAACGGACAGACCGTGCAGCAGGGATGCACCGCCGACATGCTCTTCCAGGTGGACGAGCTCATCAGCTACATCAGCCGATACTTCACACTGAAGACCGGCGATATCCTCTACACCGGCACACCGGCAGGAGTGGGGCCCGTACATGTCGACGACCACTTAGAGGGATTCCTCGAAGACCGCAAGGTGCTGGAGTTCAACGTGAAATGAGTTAGAAGTTAAGAATTTGGTGTTTGGAGTCAAGTGTTTGAAGTAAGAATTATGAAATATAAACCATGTATAAAAACGGTCGTGGCCATCTTTCTCCTCGCATGGTGCACGACGCTGACGGCACAGAAGAAATTCTTCAACCTCACTGCCGACGAGGTGAAGATCGACACGCTGCTGCCCTACTTCAGCTATTCACTGCCCATAGGTTACAACTATGGCGACTCAACGTACACCGTAACCATCGAGTATCCGGAGTTCATGGAGATGAGCGAGGCCGACATCGCCAGATACAAGAAGATAACCGACGACGAGCTGCCTGAACTGCCCGATATCCGACAGATGACCACTGTGGAACGCAAACGAGGCGTTCTCACCGTGGGCTTTGTGCCGTTGGTCTTCCGCGAAGGCAAGATGCAGAAACTCGTCAGCTTCATGCTCGACATCAAGGCCACAAAGACACCCGTCAGCCGTCGTAGGGCGGCACAGGCAAAAGACGATGGCGACGACAGCGGACGCTATGCCGAACACTCGGTGCTGGCTTCGGGCAAATGGGCAAAAATCAGAGTCAGCGAGACGGGTGTACACCAGCTGACGGAGGCTGTCATACAACGCGCTGGCTTCAGCGACCTGAGCAAGGTGAAGATTTTCGGCTATGGGGGCAACCTTCAGCCAGAAAAGCTGACGCCCAGCTACCTCATCGAGACCGACGACCTGCAGGAAGTGCCGACATGCCTCGTCGACGGCAAACGCCTGTTCTATGCCAAAGGCCCGGTATCCTACAACACGAATACTGTCAAGACACGCGTTCGTAACTACTGTTCCGACTACGGCTATTATTTCATCACACAGACCGACGACGAACCGCTCATGGTCGACTCTACGGCCTTCGTCGCCTCTTATTATCCCGCTCCAGACGACTATCACACGCTTTTCGAAAAGGATGAGTTCGCTTGGTTCGAAGGCGGACGCAACCTTTACATGAGCGAGACCATCAACGCCGGATCGTCAAAGACCTACACCATCACCACACCCGGACTCGACCAGACGGGCAACATCCGTGTCATCCTGAGCGTTGGCGGAACGGCTAACGGCAGAGTGGTGGTCAACGACGAACAGGAACTCACCTATTCGGCCACGAAACTCAACACCTACGACAAGGCTGACACTCGCGACCTGAATTTCACCGTCAAGAACCTCAAGGCCGAAAACACCATCACCATCTACAACGAAAAAGGTGCGGCAGCGCGTCTCGACCACATCGTGGCTACCTTCAGCACGCCCAGACCGCGCAAACCGCTGGCTGGAAGCAGCTTCCCCGCACCTGAATATGTCTACAACATCACCAACCAAGACCTCCATCAGGACCGCAACTACCAGATGGTCATCATCATACCCACATCGCAGAAGCTGCTGGCACAGGCCGAACGAATCAAGACATTCCACGAACAGCGCGACGGGCTGAGAGTGAAAATCGTGCCGGCCGACGAACTCTACAACGAATTCTCCAGCGGCACGCCCGATGTCAATGCCTACCGCCGCTATATGAAGATGCTCTACGACAGGGCGCAGACCGACGAGGAGATGCCGCAAAGCCTCCTGCTCTTCGGCGACGGCATCTGGGACAACCGCCTGGTTCAGCAGAAGATGAAGAACCTCAATGCCGACGACCTCCTGCTCTGCTATGAGAGCGACAACTCTGTCAGCAAGGCTTACAGCTATTGCAACGAGGGCTACTTCGCATGCCTCGACGACAACGAGGGCGATGCCCCGACAACCACCGACCGGCCCGACATCGGCGTGGGACGATTCCCCGTACGCACCGTCGAGCAGGCCAAAATCATGGTGGACAAGACCATCAGCTACGGCGAGAACCTCAACGCCGGCGACTGGGAGAACACCGTGGTGATGATGGCCGACGACGGCAACGACAACAAGCACATGGAGACGGCCTACAACTCGGGACTCATCGTCGAACAGCTCAAGCCCGGCATGGTGGTGAAGCCTATCCTCTGGGATGCCTACGACAAGGTGACGACCTCAACGGGTGCCACTTATCCACAGGTGGAGAAACTCGTCAAGGAGTATCAGACCAACGGTGCGCTGGTGATGAACTATATCGGACACGCATCAGAGCAACAGGTGTCGCACGAGGTGGTGCTCAAGCTCGTCGACTTCAAGAACTTCACCAACAGCCGCCTGCCGCTATGGATCACCTCGTCGTGCGACGTGGCACCCTTCGACGGACTGGTCGACAACATCGGCGAAGAAGTGGTGCTCAACAAGAAAGGCGGTGCCGTAGCCTACTTCGGGTCGGCACGCACGGTGTTCATCCCGCAGAACGACCTCATCAACCGAGCCTTCATGCGATTTCTCTTCACAAAGCAGAACGGACGGCATGTCACCATCGGCGAGGCACAACGACTGGCCAAGAACTACCTGCTCAACAGCGACCGCGACGCATTGCTCGACGGGACCCTGTCGGGCAAGACAAAGGACAGCTCGCAGAACAAGCTGCAATATCTCATCCTTGGCGACCCCGCCTTGCATCTGAACATACCGGAACTTGACGCCGTCGTTGACAGCATCAACGATATTCCCGTCGGTGGGGCGCTGATGCCAAACCTCAAGGCCGGCGGCATCGTCACCATCAAGGGACATATCGAGCAAGGTGGCAACCTCCTGACCGACTACAACGGCACGGTGACAGCCTTGGTGCGCGATGCCAGCGAACACATCGTCTGCAAGATGAACGACCCCGCCACCATGTCGAAAGACACCAAGGCCTTCGAATACGACGACCGCACGAAGATTCTCTTCAACGGATCGAACGTCATCAAGAATGGCGAGTTCACCATCATGTTCGCCATGCCGAAGGATATCAGCTACACCGACCAACACGGTAAGATCAATCTCTTCGCCGTCAACAACGAGAAGTCGCTCTGCGCCAACGGGGCTTGCGAAGACTTCACCATCGGAGGCTCCGAACAGCTGTCGAACGACTCTATCGGACCGTCCATCTACTGCTATCTCAACTCGCGAGACTTCGTCGATGGGGGCAACGTCAACGAGACACCCTACTTCGTGGCGGAAGTCTCCGATAAGGACGGACTCAACACGTCGGGCAACGGCATCGGGCACGACCTCGAGCTCATCATCGACAACGACATGACGATGACCTACAACCTCAATGCCAACTTCGTCTACGACTTCGGCTCCTACACGACGGGCTCCACACACTACAGCCTGCCGCAGCTCAGCGAGGGCAGACACTCGCTACGCTTCCGCGCATGGGACATCCTCAACAACTCTAACACGGCGACGCTCAACTTCAATGTCGTCAAAGGACTCCGACCCGACCAGCTCGACGTCACCGTGACGAACAACCCCGCACGTACGTCGACAACGTTCATCATCACGCACGACCGCTCGGGAAGCAACCTCGACGTCGCTCTCGAGATATTCGACATGAGCGGACGACTGCTCTACAAGCAGGAGGAGACGGGTGTCTCCACAACCAACACCTACACCATCGACTGGGACCTCACCACCGATGGCGGAGGAAAGCTCCAGACTGGGGTCTATCTCTACCGCGTCATCCTCGGCACCGACGGGGCAACGCGCACCTCAAAAGCAAAGAAACTCATCATCATACAATAATTATGAATTATAAATCATCAATTGTCCATTATCCATTATCAATTGTCTTCTCTCTCCTCGTCGCTACGCAGGCCTCGGCGCAGGACAAGAAGAATATGTTCAACCCCATCAACGCGTCGGTCACATCGCAAACCATCGCTCCTGATGCCCGTGCCGCCGGTATGGGCGACGTCGGTGCTGCCACCGATCCTGACGTCAACTCGCAATACTGGAACCCCGCAAAATATCCGTTCTGTATCAGCCGCGCCGGTGTAGCACTCAACTATACACCGTGGCTCCGCCAGCTGGTCAACGATATGGACCTCGCCTATCTCGCAGGCTACTATCGCATCGGCGACTATAGCGCTGTGTCGGGCTCGCTGCGCTACTTCTCCCTCGGCGAGGTGTACACCAGCATGGCCGAAGATGCCATGACCATCAACCCCTACGAGATGTCGCTCGATGTGGCCTACTCGCTCATGCTCAGCGAGAAGTTCTCCATCGCTGCCGGCGTGCGCTGGATCTATTCCGACCTCACCTACGACTATACCGACGATACCTCTCCCGGTAGCGCCTTCGCTGCCGATATCGCCTGCTACTATAACAACTATTTCAACATCGGTTCGCGCGAATGCCAGCTGGGCTTGGGTCTGAACATCTCCAACATCGGTAGCAAGATTACCTTCGGCGGTAGCGACGATGCTGAGTTCATCCCCACCAACCTCCGCCTCGGTGCCTCGCTGATGGTGCCCGTCGACGAGTACAACCGCTTCAGCATCTCGGCCGATGCCAACAAGCTGCTCGTTCCCTCTGTTCCCACCGAGGAGCAATGGGCCGAAGCCGACCCCGACGGTACTATCTATGGCAGCTACGATGCCTATCGCGAGCGCGAGTACTACGATGTCAGCTCTATCAGCGGTATCTTCAAGAGCTTCAACGACGCACCCAACGGCTTCAGCGAGGAGCTGCAGGAAATCAACTGGAGCGTCGGTGCCGAATATGTCTACCACGACCAGTTCTCCATCCGCGGCGGCTACCACCATGAGGCAGAGAACAAGGGTAACCGTAAGTACTTCACCCTCGGTGCGGGCTTCCGCATGAGCGTCTTCGCCCTCGACGTGGGCTACGTCATGGCCACGGCAAAGAGCAACCCGCTCGACCAGACGCTGCGCTTCTCACTCACCTTCGACATGGACGGCATCAAGGACCTCTTCAAGAGATAACCCGCCCCAAATTATGAACTATGAACTATGAACTATGAACTAAGCATCCGTGTCGGCTTCGGCTTCGATGTACACCGCCTTGTGCCCGACCGCGAACTGTGGTTGGGAGGCATCAAGATCAACCACACCCTCGGGCTCCTCGGACATAGCGATGCCGACGTGCTTATCCATGCCATCGCCGATGCATTGCTCGGTGCTGCCAACATGCGCGACATCGGCTACCACTTCCCCGACACCTCAGCCGAGACAGAGGGGATGGACAGCAAGATCATCCTCGCCGAGGTGATGAGAATGCTGCGCCAGGCAGGCTACGAACTGGGTAACATCGATGCCACCATCTGTGCCGAACGCCCCAAAATCAATCCGCACGTACCCACCATCAAGAAATGTCTGGCGGAGGTGATGGATGTAGCGGAAGATCAGATATCCATCAAGGCCACCACCACCGAGCGCCTCGGGTTCACCGGCCGCGAGGAGGGTATTGCTGCCTACGCCTCTGTCCTTATTGTCAGACCATAACTATTATCAGCTAAGAAAAAATGAAGAGAATCTTTTATGTTGTTGCGGCCAGCCTCTTTCTATGCCTTCACACCATTCAGGCCGGGACGGTAGAGACGCTATTGTCGCAGTTTGTGCAGCAACCCAGCACCGACCATGCCAATCGCTTTTTCAAAGAATTGTTGAAGCTCGAGTTCGTCGACGAACCTGTCAGCTTCACTTCGTCTACACCCGCCGATTCGCTCCGCCAACAAGTGTTCTACTGGGCGGGCGAGTGGTTCTACGACCAGCAGCAGTATCGGCAGGCCGAGCAGTATGCGCTGAAGGCACTTCCCCTCTATCATGTCGAAGACCAGAAGGCCGACTGTCTCAACCTCTTGGCCATCACCTATATCCGGCTGTCCGACCACGCCAATGCTGCGAAATATGCCAAGCTATGCTATGCCCTCGACGAGAAGAGCGGCGATGCCGACCGCATCAGTTCGAGCCTGAACACGCTGTCGGCCATCTATATGGGAGCCAACCAGCCCCGCGAGGCGGAGAAATATGTGCTGAAAGGTATCGAGATGGCAGAGAAGGCCAACAACCCCGGAAGGATGGCCATCTTGCAGGCAATGGCTTCTGAGGTGTATCATGCGATGGGCGACGACCAGAAGGCATTGCCCCACATCGAACGCGCCTACGAGATAGACAGTCTGGCAGGACAAGAGGGACGCATGATGGTGCGACTGGCACAGAAAGCCTCGGTCTTGTTAGGCCTGCACGACTATCGACAGGCAGAGCAGGTGCTTGGCCGAGTGATTCCTTTCTTCCGTAAGGTTGGCGACCGGCAGTCGCTTGCCATCAGCCAGAACAAGATGGGTATGGCCCTGCTTTCGCAACATCGCGAGGCTGAGGCTGTCAGCTATTATCGCGAGGCAGCAGAGTCTTTCTCGCAGATGGGCGATATATATAATGAGGTACACGCGCGTAGGGGGCTCTACGAATCGCTCTGGAAGACCGATCCCGACGCGGCAAAGGCAGAGCTCGACCGCTTCAACGACCTGAAAGACTCCATCTACAGCGTCACGACGGCCGAGAGCCTGGCACGCTACAATGCTGAGTTTGGCAACGACTGGCTGCAGGTGGAGAATCATGCCGAACGGCAGGCACGCCAGCGCGCCATCGTCATCGGTGTGGTCATCGCCCTGTTGCTGGCAGCCTTGACGGCAGCAGTATGGATTGTCATGCGCCGTCGCAACCGTAAGCAGAGCCGCATCAACGAACAGCTGAGCACCGACATCGAGCAGCTGCGCGAGAAATACCGTGAGCTGAACATCCACTATGAGGACATCCTAAAGGCCACTCAGGAGGCTAAGGCGGCTCCACAACAGGAGCCGCAGCTGTCGGATGCCGACCGCAGCTTCATCGAGCAGACGGTGAACATCATCAACGAGCTGATGAGTCGCGGGCAGGTGGATGCTGCTACCGTGGCTGAACGGCTGTGTATGAGTCCCTTCCAGTTCCGCCAGCGTATGACGACGCTGACAGGCGAGACGCCTCAGACCTTTATCCAGAACATTCGCATGACGCGTGCCTGCCATCTGCTGGCCCGCCATCTGGAGCTTTCGGTCAGCGAGATAGCGCAGCTCTGCGCCTACAACGACACGCCCAACTTCACCCGTGCTTTCAAGAAAGCCATAGGAAGCACACCCACCGAATACCGCGAGCAGAAGCAGCATTCCTGACATTGATTCATGATGGCTCAGTACCAGCCGCTGTGCCGAATTGTGGTAGCCGCAGTACCAAACTGTGGTAGCCATGCTACCGCATTGCGGTAGTCACGCTACCATATTTTGGTAGCCACGCTACCACAGTGTGGTACAACAGCGGGCTGACACTGATAAGTTTATGGCATCGGGCTGCCACGGGCTACCACGGGCTGACACTGATAAGTTTATGGCAACGGGCTGTCACGGACAGACACGGATAAAATTTATAGCAACGGGCTGTCACGGACAGACACGGATAAAATTTATAGCAACGGGCTGTCACGGGTTTTTCACGGATAATTTTAATGCAGCGGGCTGACACGGGCTGTCACGGGTTTTTCACGGATAATTTTAATGCAGCGGGCTGACACGGGCTGTCACGGATAATTTTAATGCAACGGGCTGTCACGGATAAAGCTATATGCCGAGATAAATGCATGCTGATGATTATTCCGTGATAATCCGTGTTAGTCCGTTGCATAAAACCGTGTCAATCCGTGTTAGTCCGTTGCTGAAAAGCGTGTCAGTCCGTGTTAGTCCGTTGCTGAAAAGCGTGGCAGTCCGTGTCAGTTCGTTGCTAAAAGCCCGTGGCTGCCCGTAGAACGCCGTGTACAGGGCATTTCTTCACGAAATGACAACACAACTTCACGAAATGATAACGCCCGTTTTGGCTTTTTGTCGTACCTTTGCAGCCGAAACCAATTGTTATCCATTGTATGCCAACAAACCACGACGCTGCATTGACGTATGCCGAGCAATACATGAACCGTTTGCTCGACATCGAGGACCGCATCGGTCAGGACTTTGAACGTAAGATTGACCAGATGGTGGAGCAGAAGCTGCGCCGGTTGGTCAGCGTGAAAGAAAGCGAAAGCAACAGCGAAAAAGGAAGCGAGGAAGAAAACGAAAAATAAGGCAAAAGCGAAAGTAGTAATAACAATCAATAAAAGAATAACGCTATGAAGAAAGAGAAGAAAACCACCAACCTGAACAGACTTCTTGTCACACTACTGATGGGCATCGCTGCCCTGACAGCCCAGGCCGACGATGGCGACTGCTGGGAAGCCACTGGCGTTCTTTCCGCCTTTGGCAATGGGTTGCCCTGCACATTCAGTGTCGTCAGCGAGGAAGACGGCACCGTCAAGTTCGTAAAAGCACCGGGACGGGACAACACGTTCACTGACAGGACAGCAGCATACGCAACCATGCTCGACGAGGTGGAACACGACGGCAAGACGTACACAGTGGTGGAAATCGGCGACTCGGCCTTCTGCCATCAGCCATACCTCGAAGAGGTGCCCCACATGAGTGCCAGTGTGAAGAAAATCGGCAGTTATGCCTTCAGCAATTGTTCTCGACTGAGAGCCGTCAACCTGCCCGAAGGCCTTGAGGATATCTACACAGGTGCTTTCCAGGACTGTACGAGTCTGGCAACCACCTACGCCGGCGGAGTGACAGATGACGCGTTCTACCTGCCTTCTTCAGTAAAACACATCGGGGATCTCGCCTTTTCTGGCAGCTCTATAGCAGATATCAGGCTCAACGAAGGCCTGCTGACCATAGGCATACTTGCCTTCCAGGGCTGCAATGCGCTTACCGAGGTGACCATCCCTTCCACTGTATTAGATATACTCTCAAGTGCTTTCGCCGGCTGTGGTAATCTGCAGAACATCTTCGTCCATCCGGACAACCCCAAGTATTACGACATCGACGGTGTGCTTTACCACGACGAAGAGGGGGAGTTCGGCACGTTGTGCTGCCTGCAGGCGTTCCCAAAAGGACGCACAGGACGTTTCGACATCGACGACCGCACCGATGTCATCATGGAGTTCGCCTTTTACGGCTCGCAGCTGTCGGAGGTGTTCATCCCGATGACGGTGGGCGAAATCCAAGCTGATGCCTTCTGGAGTTGCTACGACCTCAAGTCGGTCTATGTAGAGTGGACGGGATATATTCCCCCTATTCCTGATAAAGCCTTCGACAACATCGCGGCTAAGAACACATTGCTCTATATCCCGGACGAGGCAACGGGGATGACAGCCGACGACATCCTCAACCTTTACCTTGCCAACAACACCAACCGCTTCTTTGTCGGCGTGGAATCCTATACGCCCAAAACTCTCAGCGGACTGCGCATCGCCGGATATGGCATTCCGCGCACCAAGACTTTCGGCATTGAGAAAGGTGTCACGGCAGGCACCG